>CAYPON010000204.1:0-6645 GCA_964412315.1 uncultured Anaerolineae bacterium
GTGTATAAGAGACAGCGACTATAAAGCCGTAACGCAGCAGATTCAGTCTTTTCTTTTTTTTCTCATCCATCATTTTTCGCTCCCTTTCATCATCGGAAAAACAGAGGTAGCCGGCTTTTCCTGCTTGGATATGGCATATCCATTAGCATTCATTGCTATTTTAGTCAGCAATCATAAAAAGTCAATAAGACTTTTTGGCCTATTTTCTCCCCTTTTGCCCCAAAACTAAAATGCACCCTTTCGGCCCAAAGGTGTATTTTCGTTTTGGGACGAATAGGGGAGCATAAGATTTGCCCTCTCAGGCTTTAAGGCATACACTTTAGAAAGCGAGGCTAGTGTCTTGCTGGGCAAGTTCCGGCGCTTCGCAGTGATGACTTCAGCCCCTATCACAAAAAACGACCGGAGTCGCCACTACAAGCCAACGAAAGGAGTGCCATGAAGCGAAGACAGTTTGTCACTCTTTTGGCTAGGGTCTTGGCTTTGTTTGGGCTACCTGGCTGCGCTACAGTGCAACCAACAAAACCGCAGGCAACTGCGCCTTCTGTGCAGGGGGAAGTTACCTGGCCCGCGCCGCGCTTGCAAGGGGAGAGTTCCCTTGAAGCTGTCCTATCTCTCCGCCGATCCGTGCGGGAGTATGTTGACCACGCGCTGAGCCTGGCGGAGATCGGCCAATTGCTTTGGGCAGCGCAGGGGATAACGGCATCCTGGGGAGGGCGCACAGCGCCGTCAGCAGGGGCTACATATCCGCTGGAGATGTATGTGGCGACGCCGCAAGGCTGCTATCATTATCTCCCCCGAGGCCACAAGGCCGAATTGGCCTCCAAGAACGATCTGAGGGAAACACTCTGGGATGCAGGATTGCGTCAGGATGCGATCCGCAACGCGGCGGCGGTATTCGTTATAGCAGCGATCTATGAACGCACGTCCGGCAGATATGGCGACCGCGCCCCACAGTATGTACACTTAGAAGCAGGCCACGTCGCCCAGAATCTCCTGCTTCAGGCAGTCGCCCTCGGCCTGGGCGCAGTGCCCATCGGTGCTTTCTACGACGAAAAGGTGCAAGCCGCGCTCGCCCTTCCTGCCAACTATAAGCCCTTATACCTGATCCCTGTGGGCAAGCCAAAGCTGTAGTAGATCGTATCCTGAGGGGAGAAGCAGATGATAGAACAAAGTACCCTGCCAGGCCACGACCACATACCTGCTATGGGGGCGTGCGGCTACGAACTGGCGCGAACCATCGGTGAACAGCTCCGTCAACGCGGCTGGAAAGTGGCCGTGGCCGAATCCTGCACGGGCGGCCTCTTGGCTGGCCAAATCGTCGCTGTGGCAGGTAGTTCCGATTATTTCCTGGGCGGCGTCGTGGCCTATGCCAACCAGGTCAAGTCGGGGCTCCTGGGCGTGGCCCCCGCGACGCTGGCAAAACATGGCGCGGTCAGTTGGCAGGCGGCTGTAGAGATGGCCTGGGGCGCGCTCAAGGTTATGGGAGCGGATGTGGCGCTGTCCACCACGGGGATTGCCGGGCCGACAGGTGGCACCCCGACGAAGCCGGTGGGCCTGGCATATGTCGCCCTCGCCGCAGGCGATCATGCCTGGTGGGAGCGGCACCGCTGGACAGGGTCGCGTGACGAGAACAATGCGCAAACGGTATTAGCGGCCCTGGCGTTGCTCAGCCGCTACTTGAAGGAGGGGGCAATGGCGCCGAAAGCGGGCCAGGAGGGAGATGCGGGTTATGCGTCCCTCTCAGAAATGGCTGTATCCAGGGACACGCCTATATTGGTAGAGTTCAGCACGCGCCAGGATGGCAGCCGCATCCCTTTGGCCTTTCATTGGCGAGGTCAGCGCCACACCATAGATAACTGGGGACGCTCTTGGGAGGATGCCGCTGGTGGAAAGCATTATCTGGTGATGAGCCAGGCCCAGGGAACCTTTGAACTGTGCTTTGACCCGGCGCAGGACAAATGGTACATGCTCCAGGCGTGGCCCAGGCCAATGGTGGCTTGAGGCAGAGACAGCAAAAGCACCCCGGCATTATCCTCCGGGGTGCCGTGACCTTTTACTGGTTTGCTCGAGCGCCTAAAAGCGCACTAAAGCGCGTACTACGAACCTAGGCGCTGAGAGCGGCCTTGGCCAGATCCGTCAACTTGGTGAAAGCGGGGACATCATTGATGGCCATGTCAGCCAGCATCTTGCGATTGACTTCCACGCCAGCTTTTTGCAGGCCATTGATGAGGACGCTATAGGACAGACCATTCTGGCGAGCCGCGGCGTTGATGCGCGTGATCCACAACTGCCGCATGTCGCCTTTACGGTCTCGACGGTCACGATAGCCATACACGAGGGACTTGAGCATCGCTTCTTTCGCGCGCCGGAATAGAGCGTGCTTGGTTCCCTTCTGACCTTTGGTAAACCGAAGTACTTTCTTATGGCGTTGGCGCGCTGGCACGCCTCTTTTTACCCGTGGCAAAGTTACAAACCCCTTTCTATCAGCAACAGCAGCAGCTAGCCGCGCTTCCTATCTTTCAGATATGGCACGAGGCGCATGATCCGTTTCTTGTCTGCCGCATTGGTAATGGGCACAGTATTATCGAAAAGGTGTTTCGTGGCCTTGGACTTGCGCCGACGAAAATGGACCTTTCCTCCTTTGCCGCCCCCTGGGACGTGCAAAAGCTTCCCTGTTCCCGATAGCTTGAACCGCTTGGCGGCAGTCTTATGCGTCTTAATCTTGGGCACGGAAGTACCCACCTCCTTTACGTAATCTCCCTTATCACAAAACAACCGCACCCGCGAAGGGTGCGCCTACACCATCTTATGTAACCACACCCATTGCGGGTGCGCTTCGGGCCGACAGAATGCTGGCGCATCTTCCAAGGCGAAAAGCTAATGTTTGGGGCTGAGCAACATAAACATCGTTTGCCCTTCCATAGAGGGAATCTGCTCCACAGAAGAAATGTCAGCAACCTCTTCGGCGATTCTGGCCAAAAGCTCCCGCCCGATCTCCGCATGGCTGATTTCGCGGCCTCGGAACCAGATCCTCACGCGGACTTTGGCTCCATCACCCAGAAAACTGCGTATTTGTTTGACCTTAAAACGGATATCGTGCTCTCCTGTTTTAGGACGCAAACGGATTTCTTTGATCTCTATCGCTTTTTGGCTTTTTCGTGCCGCGCGTTCTCGCTTGGTGCGGCTGTAGATATACTTCCCGTAGTCCATCAAACGGCAAACAGGCGGTGAAGCCTCCGGTGCGACCTCGACCAGATCAACCTCTTGTTGTTGCGCCATAAGCAGCGCTTCTTTGATAGGATAGATGCCGAGTTGTTTGCCGCTAGGATCAATAAGGCGAATTTCCGGCGCTGAAATCTCTTCGTTGATACGCAGATCCTTACTAATCTCTTCACCTCACCTTGGAATAAAGGGCAGGGCACGTTGAAAACCACAATGCCGGCAGCAGATAGCCCGCCTGGCAGTGCTCAAATAATATCATATTTGCCCTAATAAGTCAAATCTCAGACCTGGCAGGATATGCGAAACCCGCCAGGCCTGGGGCTGGCGTGTCGCTAGAAGATGGCCCTGCTATCCACCACTTGCTGTATCATGGCGACGAATCTCTCAAAGGACAGCGGCCCCAAGTCTTTGCCATCCCGCGTGCGCACCGCCAATGCTCCCGCCTGGACTTCGCGGTCTCCGGCGATCAGCATGTAAGGCACTTTTTGCAGTTGCGCGTCGCGGATTTTGGCGTTCATCCGCTCACTGCGATCATCCACCTCGACGCGAAAACCAAGCTCTTTGAGTTGGCGAGCCTTCTCCCTGGCGTAATCATTGTGCCGGTCGGCAATGGGGATCAGTATCGCCTGCACCGGCGCGAGCCAGACGGGGAAAGCTCCGGCATAGTGCTCGATCAGGCCCCCTACGAAACGTTCCATAGCCCCTAGGACAGTGCGGTGCACCATGACCACGCGATGGGGTTGGCCATCCTCAGCGGTGTAATTCACATCGAAGCGTTCGGGCAAGTTAAAGTCCACCTGGATGGTAGGCCCTTGCCATCCGCGCCCCAAGGCATCCTTGACCTTGATGTCTATGGCCGGCCCGTAGAATTTGGCCTCTCCCTCCATCCGCGTATACGCCAGATTCGTCGCCTGCAAGGCGTGTATAAGCGCCGTCTCCGCCATCTCCCAGACCACATCATCGCCGATGTATTTGGCCTTGTTCAGCGGGTCGCGCACGGATAGTTCGATCACATATTCCCTGTAGCCGAAGGTCCCCAACATGAACCTGGCCAGTTCGATGACGCCGATCAGTTCGCTCTCCAGTTGGTCGGGTCGGCAAAAAATATGGGCATCATCTTGTGTGAGGCCGCGCACGCGCAGCATCCCGTGCAAAACGCCGGAACGCTCGTAGCGATAGACTGTCCCCAACTCGCCCCAGCGGAGCGGCAGGTCACGATAGGAGCGCGTTTTCGTGTTGTATATCAGCATGGCGAAAGGACAGTTCATCGGCTTGATCAGGTACTCGACGTTATCTATAACCATCGGCGAGTACATGTTCTCCCGATAAAAGTCCCAATGCCCGCTGGTTTTCCAGAGGTCCACCTTGCCGATGTGCGGCGTATAGACGATCTCGTAGCCGCGTTTGCGGTGCTCCTGCCGCCAAAAGTCCTCGATGATCTCGCGGATGAGCGCTCCTTTGGGATGCCAATAGATGAGGCCCGCGCCACCGATTTCGTGCGTGCTATAGAGGTCAAGTTGCTGGCCCAATTTGCGGTGGTCTCGCCGTTCGACCTCCTCCAGGAAGTGGAGATAATCCTCCAATTCCTTCTTGGTCTCAAACGCCGCGCCATAGATGCGTTGCAGCATCGGCCTTCTCTCGTCTCCACGCCAGTAGGCGCCGGCGATGTTCAGCAGTTTCAGGCCGTTAACAGGTATCTGGCCGGTATGCTCCACATGCGGGCCGCGGCAGAGATCCGTAAAGTTGTGATGGCTATAGATCGAGATCGCCTCGCCCTGCGGCAGATCGTTAATCAACTCTACCTTATATGGCTGGCCAGCGAACAACTGCAGGGCCTCCTCACGGGAGACGTCGCGACGCACGAAAGGATAACGCCCTGCGATGATCTCCCGCATCCGTTTTTCGATGACTTGCAGGTCTTGCGGAGTTAGCGAGCGAGGCAGATCAAAATCATAATAGAACCCGGTGTCTATCGCCGGGCCGATGCCCAATTTGGCCGTAGGGAACATTTCCAAAACGGCCTCAGCCATGACATGCGCGGCAGAGTGCCGCAATCGCTCCAGTTCGCTCGCTTCTTTCGCTTCCGACATGTTGCACCTCCTGATGCTACCCCTTCCATGAATAAAAAACCTCTCGGCCTTTGGGCCGAGAGGTCGCCCTCACGCGGTTCCACCCAACTTAAACAGGAGATCCTGTCCTCATTGTGGCCGTTAACGGATGCCTCCGTAGCCTCATACTGGGGCCTTGACGGCCCTTTCCGAAGCTCGACTGGCAGGTGGTTTTCTCCGAGTTCCGGCTAAGGGAGCTTTCAGCCGAGGCTCCCTCTCTCTGCAACCTTCCCTCGCATACTCGTCCTGTTCGACGTCTTTTTAGCTGCACTGTTGAGCTGTGTGCGTTATCGCTTTTGTTAGCTTATTATATCCCAGAATCGGAAAAACACCAAATTCGATAGAGCATAGATTTGAGACTAACACGAACGGACATCCAATGGCAGAAACTGGAGGCGGCCTTCGGAAGCTTGAGCGAGGTCATCGTAAAAGCCACGATAACGTGGCGGCAACAGTTTCGCCAGTTGATACATGGCTTGCGCGGTCAACTCTCGGCGAAGGTCTCGAGAGGATTGCTCCTGGCTTTTAGCAAAGCGAAAAGGCCGGCCGACCGTAACTTGCACGTCTGTGCGACGCAAATATCGGATATTCCGCCAGAAATCCTCGACACCTGTCACGGCGACTGGCAAGATAGTGGCCTCGGTTTGCAGGGCGATGTAAGCAAGGCCATTTTTGGCTTTCTGCAGGCGACCATGCCCGCTGCGGTGCCCTTCCGGAGAGTAGAGCAAAGCCTGACCTCTGGCGAGAACTTTCTCCGCCCGTTGCAGAGCACGGCGATCTACCTCGCCCCTGCGCACTGGAAAGATCCCGTACAGCCGGGCGAGGGGGCCTAAAACGGGATCGCGAAAAATCTCGTACTTGGCCATGGCGACAGCATCGCGGGGGATACTCCCTAGAACGAGGAGGCCATCCAGAAAGTTGATATGGTTAAACATGATGATCAGGCGGCCTTCCTTGGGGACATGTTCCAGCCCAGTAACTTGCACGCGCAGCAACAGACGCGCAAGGAGCCTGATGAGCGCGTTGAAAAAGCGACGGATGATCATGATCCCTTCCTCTTGCCCTCGGATTTCGCCATTTCTTCTATGTTATTAACCCAAATGGGTTTGCAGCGTTGCTGGATTCTCAAGGTTTATTTGGGGTTGCTGGCCGCAGCTAGGCGGGTGTATTGGCTTTCGCGCGAGCCTGGACTACCCTGGCTATGGCGCGGATGTGGTCTGGGGTGCTGCCGCAGCAGCTCCCTATGATGCGCGCGCCAGCAGCAAGGCAGCCCAGCATGTGGCGGGCCATCTCTTCGGGCGGCATATCATAAACC
>CAYPON010000205.1:0-6626 GCA_964412315.1 uncultured Anaerolineae bacterium
TGCTCCAAATACGACTCGATCAGCTTTCTTGCCACATCTTGTGCAATCTCAATAGTCTCGGCGACTGTGCGACCTTGTGCAACCAACCCTTGCAGATCATCGCTGGTTGCCAGATAGCCGCCTTCTTCCAACGGCTCAATCTCAATGTTCAGAAGAATCTCACTCATGGTTGTTCATCTCTCCTGCAAGCTGTACATGTGCCACTGAGCGTACACTGATCCACTCAAATTCAGTCTTCCGCTTCCGGGACCGACCTAGACCTACCAGCGGACACTTTTTCATTATAACACCCACGACGGCAACAGCAAATGATCTACCTCATAAGCTTACCCTTACTTCTAGAACTCGATCTCCCCCACCTGTTCCAAATTTATGTCCGGGCTGGCGGGTTCCTCCGCAAGTCCCTCCTCCACCTCCGTCAGCGGGGCGAGGTTCACCTTCCTCTCGCAGAGGGAGAAATAGTGGCAGTAGTGGCAACGTTCCGTCTCCTCGGTCATGTCCCAGTCGCCTGCTGCCGCCTGCCCAGCGATCTCGCCAGCCAGTGCCTCCAGGTAGGCTTTGTCAGCTTCCCACTCGGCCTGCCCGTAGCGGAATCGCTCCGGCTGCGCGGGGAAGTTGGCGAACCAGTAGACCATCGCCACCATTTCGGGGGACACGCTCTGCCCACTGTTGAAACGTTGGCCCGCCACGACCAGAAGATAGCGATAGACCCGCGTCTGCAGGCGGCGCTCCAGCCAGGCACGTGTGGGCCGACGTAGGTTGGTTTTCCAGTCCACGATGGTCAGCCATTCCCCTGGCGCCGCAGCGATCAGGTCGTATTGCGCCAGCAGACGGTATCCCGCCAGCGGTGCGGAAAGGGCTACCTCCGCATAACGTGTGGGAGGCAGGTCCGCCGGGGGAAATGCTTGATAGGCTTGCCACCAGTTGCGCAACTCGGCGTCGGCGATGCTCGCCGTGAGCAATTCTGCCGGGATGCCCAGGAGGTACTGATGGATGAGGCGGTGGAAATCCAGGCCGCGCTGCAAATGCTGCTCGCTTTCCAGGATCGGCTCCGGCAGCGGCGTGGGCCAGGCGATGCGCAGGAGATAGCGCAGTTGAAAACGACGAGGGCAGTCTACATAATCTTGCAGGCTGGCCTGGCTGAAGACAAAACCCGTGGGCAGGCTCATTTTGCACCCTCCCGGTAGCCTGCCGCAGGTTCCGAATCTGCGGCAGGCTTATCCCGATAGACCTGCAGAGCGATGAGCGGCACGGCGGGCTGGCAAGGCACCTTGCTCTTGCCGGTATTCCAGGTGATGATCAGGTCTTTCCGCGCGCGGGTGATGCCGACGTAAAACAGGCGTAGCCGCTCCTTGACATAATCGTGGCGAGCCTGTAGCGTGGCGCGCCCCTCTTCATAGCCGAGGTAGGGGTCAGCCAGTGCCTCCAACTGCGCCAGGGCCTCCGCCTGCACGTTCAGGCAATTGCGGATGAACCACTTTTCCGCGATGTAGTTATCGTTCGGCATCTCGGAGGGGAAATCATAATTGTTGACGGAATGGAGATAGACGCGATCCCACTCCAGCCCCTTCGCCCGGTGCATCGTGGCGATGGTGACGACCCCTGGCGGCGGTTCAAAGCCGGTGTCCGCCTTATCGAAGCCGAAGAGCTTGCTCTGTCTGCTGGCGATGACGAGCATTTCTCCGCTCAGCTCCGGCAGCCGCCAGGTAGGATTATCATCGCTCTTCTGGCGCAGCACGGTCGCCAGCTTGTGCGCCAGGGCGAGGTTGGCAGGGTCGGTGAAGAGGTCTTGCGCCAGGGTGAGCACCAGTTGATCCACAGGTAGGTCCGCCGCTTCCTGCCATCGTCGCATCAAGGTGCGAAAAGTGATCATCAACTCGCGGACGGCGTGGATGTCCATTTCCTCTGTGGAGAGTACACCGTCCAGTTCGGCCAATATATCTCGATCCAGGCGCGGCCAGAGAAAATCCTCCACCTGGCGGGTTTTGCTCAGCCATTTGGAGAGGAGGCGATTGCGCGCTGTCAGGTCTGGCTCATCCACATCCCGCCATCGCCAGGCCTCGAAGGCAGACGCCAGCTTCATATTCACGTTAGGGTTAGCCAGATAATCCATGATCCTGGCCAGAATCTCTGCCACCTGGCGGGTAGAAGTAGTGCTGTGCAGTAACTCAACGTAGGGGATATGACGCCGGCGCAGGAGATCGGCCACCTGGAAACCGCGTTCGTTACGCGGCACCAGCACGGCCACAGTTTCCTCGGCATGTTCCGGCAGCCAGCGCGCCAACGAATCCACTACAGCGGTCAGTTCGGCGTCGGGCGAGTATTTGGCCGGACTGAGATAGACATATCGCCCCTCGTTGGAGGGATTTGGCTGCGGATCGCCCGGCGGGGCAGGCTCGATGTGCTGCGGCTGGAAGGCATCCCGCGCCGCCGGTGAGGGATGCTCCCCTCCTGTCCAGTCCACCAGGAAATTCGCCAGATCAATGATCTCCTGCGTGGAGCGGCCCGAATTGGGCATGGTGATGGCGCGCACATCGGCGGCGGCCATAAAGTCGCGCAGCAGTTGCGGATTGGCGGTGGTGAAGGTCGTATGGATGGCCTGGTTCGGGTCGCCCACGCGCACCCAGTTCCCCTCTGGGCCGGCGAGAAGGCCCAGGATCTCTTGCTGCAACTGGCTGCTATCCTGGGCCTCGTCCTCCAGGATGAAAGGCCAGCGGTGCTGCAAACGCTCCAACAAATCGTGATCTGTCTCCAGAGCCTGCAAGGCGAAGAGGATCAGGTCATCAAAGTCCACCGCGCCCCGATACATCAAGGCGCGCTGATAGAGTTCGTAAATCTCCAGCCCCATTTGCGCCAGGGGGAAAAGCGATTCGCTGCCGGACAGGGCTGCCCGCAACGCCTGCGGGGTTATACGAAGGTCTTTAGCCCGCTTGATAAAAGCTAAGGCAACTTCCTGGATCAACTCAGGCCAATGATTGCGGGCGATCCACCGACGCTGGTTTTCCTCGACCTCCTCATTGAGGTATATATCCAACATCTCTGGGTGGTTATCCACCCAGTCGCGCACAATGTCTGTCAGAATGCGCACTGATTCGCGCTCGTCAATGATCGAGAAATCCTCGGAGAGTCCAACCAGGCCAGGCCGCTCGCGCACGATGTCATGGGCCAGGCCATGCAGGGTGCGCACCCGATAGCCGATGTTGGGCAGAAGCCCTGCCTCACGCTGGACAAAGCCGGCGATGCGGCTGGCAAAGTTGTCCACCGCCGAGTTGACCATGGTGACGATGAGCACTTCCTGATCCTCGTCAATGCTCGTCGCCACCAGGCGCGCGGCGAGATAGGAGAGGATGTGCGTCTTGCCGCTGCCGGGCACCGCCGAGACGCCCATCTTGCCCCCGACATAGCGGAGGATCTCCTCCTGGCGAGGACGGGGGACGAAATGCCGCTCGCTCATGCGCTACCTCCACCTTCGCTCTCCTGCGGCGGGAGATGGCGCAATATCCCCTGGAAGGTCTGTAGCAATGGGCCGCGCTGCTCATAGCCGCGCTCCCCCAGATCGCTGATGCCCAGATAGATCCCTTTCCGGCAACGGCGGATCAGGCCCAGAAGGAGCCGCTCCAGCGTCATTTGCCGCGCCAGGTATTCATCGGCGTCGCTCCAGGGCTTATCCTGAGGCCAATGGCGGGTAAGCACGTAGGGGTGAGTGAGCGGCTGATAGGGACGTTCCCACCAGCCGACGCTCCCGACCTCGATCCAGAATTGATAATCCACAGCACGGTTGCGCATAAGGAGGGTGTAGGCCGGGGCCAGGAGGACGGCCTGCGGGTTTTCCTCCTGCCAACTGGCGATGTATTGGGCGGCGACGATGCCTCGCCCGACCATCTCCAGGTATTCCCGCCCCACGGGCGGCGCTCCCTCATCGGAACGCACCGCCTGGCGGAATTTGCGGACGGACTCGATGAGGTTGGCCGCCGCTCGCGCCGCGTCGAGATCATGGTGATAGCCAAAGCCTGGCTGGGAGAGGAGATCAGCGAAAAGCCGCGCCAGGAAATGATCCATTTCCAGTGGCAGGACCTGGCGGTACCGCTCTAGCCAATCGTATAGATCATCGTATCGCCCGCCGAGGAGATAGGTAATCCGTTGCTGCATATCCGGGTTGATCCGGCGGAACGCGGTCAGTGCCGGTTCCTTATCTTTGGGATGGTAAATGATCTGCGCCAGTTGTGCGGCGCGTACCAGGTCCATCCCCTCGATGGCCTGGGCCAACATTTGCGTGACATCGAAGAGAGGGGGGCAGATTTTCCATTGCGGGTGAGCGAGCGCACTCAGCGTCAACAGGCAGCGCGTGCCCGCCTCTTCTTTTAGAGCACGCGAAGGGCGATGGGAGACGGTAGGGATGCCGTAACGCTCCAGTCTGGTGGCGAGTGAGAAGCGCAAAGCATCGCTCAGATAGGGAGCGAGCACAGCGATCTCGCCGGGCGGGACATGTTCGCTGGTCACCAGTCGTGATATCTCGTCGGCTACCCAATCGAGCATCTGGGGGTGGAAACGGTGAGAGGTGTAAGACAGGGCAGCGCGGACATTTCCCTTTGGGTGTTCGTCAAGGCGGCGCAAGTTGGGACTGAGCTGATAACCCAAAGCCTGGAGGTCATCCGAGGCCGTCTGGCAACGCTCCAACACTGCCCACTGGCGGCATAGGGACTTCAGGGCGTAGGCGGAACGAGGGTCGGCGCCGAGAAAGGCACGATATCCCGCATCGCGGTCGTAGATCAGGAGCGCGGACTGGCAACGCCGCAGCCGGCCGCGCAGCAGGTCGTGGGTGACAGGCGCATCCTCTTCGATATTGTCGGCGATGATGTGCTGGTAACGGTCGAGATAAGCCTGGCCTTCAGGGCGGGAGAGAAGATGCTGCGTGAAAACCTCGATTTGCAGGGAGAAATCCAGCAGGCTGTTCGCCAGGCAATGCTCGCGGAAAGCAGTGGCTACCTCCTGCACCTGGTCGTAGATGCGTAGCCGGCTGCTCTCGCCGCTCCAGGCAGCCTTTAGGCGGGCGGCGATCTCAGCATAGGGGAAACCGACGGTGGCGGCCTTGTTCAGGTTATCCAGGATTTGACTGGCGAGGCGATTGCGCCGCACGGCGATGCCCTCGAAATAGAGCTGCTCCAGGAAAGGCTGCAAGACCCGATCCATGTAGTATTGCGCCGTCTCCAGCGTGAGGAAAATCGGGTGCTGTTCGGGATGAAGAAAGCCGGCATCGGCAGCGATGAGGGGCCAAAAGAGGTCTATGGCGCGGCGCGCCAATCCGCCGATGGTGGCCAGGCCGGCCTCGCTACCCTCTGGTGCGCTGGCGGAGCGAAGGGCCTCATAATAAGGGCGGGCCAGCGTCCGCTGTGGTACGAGGACGAGGATCGCGTCGCCGGGCACGCCCGCTTCCAACAGGTGAAGAAGGCGCTGCACGGCCAGCGCCGTCTTGCCCGCGCCGGCAGGGCCTTCCAGGAAAATGGTGTGTTGGCCTGTATAGGGGGCGGCTATGATCTCTTGCATCACATTCTCTCGTGCAACCACCGATGAACACAGATAAATTAGATATATAAATTATTCTCTATCTGCGTTCATCTATGTTTACCTGTGGTTCCATTTTATCTCAATCCGGCGGTGCGGGCAAGTAAGGGCAGAGCATGTCCCACCTCCGCCTTGACAGTCCGGCAGAAACATCTACATTACAACCAACCACACCATTTCGGTTTACTAAATCTGCAATCCATTGGAAAGGGGAGCCAAGATGAACATCATCCTCGTTATCTTCGACTCATTGCGTAAGGATTCCGTTGGCTGCTACGGCGCGCCGCCCTGGGGGCCGATCCGCACGCCGCGCCTGGACGCCTTTGCCGCTGAATCGCTGATGATGACGCGGGCTTACCCGGAATCCTTGCCGACCCTGCCCGCCCGTCGCGCGATCTATACCGGACAGCGCGTTTATCCCTTCGAGGACGGCGATTTTCACCTGAAGGGGGATTTCGTCGGCGCGCCGGGCTGGGGGCCGATGCGCGAGGATCAGGATACACTCGCCGAAATCCTGAGCGCAGCAGGCTATCGCACTGGCCTCATCTCCGACGTCTATCATCAGTTCAAGCCTTCCAAGAACTACTGGCGCGGCTTTCAGCAATGGATGTTCCTGCGTGGCAAGGAGATAGACCCCTATCGCAGTGGGCCGCTGCCGACGCAGGTCGAGATTGACCGCTGGCTGCCGAAGGAACTGCAAACTCCGCGACGGGTGCGCTTTATCACGCAATGCCTGATGAACATCTACGACCGCGTCACCGAGGAGGACTATTTCGTGGCGCGGGTGATGGCTGAATCCGCCCGCTGGTTGCAACAGAACCGCGACGCCGACAAGATTTTCCTGACCGTGGAGTCCTTCGATCCCCACGAGCCCTGGTTTGTGCCAGCGCATTACCGCCAGTTGTACGACCGCTGCGAGGGCCGCGAGCAGGTGATCTCGCTCTATGGCTCAACAACCGAGATGGCCCCAGACCTCTTGCACCGCACGCAGATGAATTATTCCGGGTTAGTGACGATGTGCGACCGCTGGTTCGGCTATCTGTACGACGCTATGGCCGCCCTGG
>CAYPON010000206.1:0-6447 GCA_964412315.1 uncultured Anaerolineae bacterium
TCGCAAAGCTGCGAAAGCTTGGTTGCCAGGAAATCCCACGTCGGGGCGGAGGTTCCCATCGGAAGTGGTACAACCCGGTCAGCGGGGGCATTGCGCCGATACCTGACTGGGGGAACAAAGACTTGAAGGTGGGACGCTACGCCACGTCGCTCGTCTGCTAGGCTTGGATTGGGAAGAGTTTAAGCAGGCTTGAGGGCAGCCAACACTGCCCGGCCAGGTGCCACTGGAAGTGATCATCCGCGCGCCGGATGGGGAGATCGTGCGGTGGGTGACGAGGAATGTGTGAAACGAAACCCTCTCGCAAGCTCCGAGCTTGCAGGAGGGTTTATCATAGTCGTGAAAGCGAGGGGGTCAATGGACATACTTGAAGCAGTGAAATCGAGAAGAAGCATTCGGAAATACAAAAGCCAACCTGTAGAAGATGTCAAGATCAGAACAATGGTAGAAAGCGCTAGACTTGCACCATCAGGAAGTAATACTCAACCTTGGAACTTTATCATCGTCCGCGCCGATGAAACGAAGAAACAGATAGCTGCGATCTGCAAGCAAGAATGGATGCTCCAGGCACCGGTATTTATCGTATGTGTGGCTGACATCAGGACAAGATTGAGGAAACAAGAACACATTGTCCTGAGCGAGGCAAGTCCTCAATTCGAACTGAAACAGATCATACGCGATACTGCGATTGCCATTGAGCATCTTGTTCTACAAGCGGAGTCAATAGGCCTTTCGACATGTTGGGTTGCATATTTCGTCCAGGAAGATATCAGGCCGATTCTGAATATTCCTCCGGACAAGTATGTTGTTGCCGTCGTCACCGTTGGTTACGCGGATGAGAGTCCATCCGCGAAGCCACGCAGATCGCTTGAAGACATTATTCACTTTGAGACATGGGGCAAGAAAGAGGCACCCTGACATGGACGGGTCTTTCGAAGTGGAGCCATGATGGAGTACAAAGGCTAACTCGCTCGTGTCGAGTTTGATAGCGAAGCGGACATTTTCCATGGAGAAGTCATCAACATCCGAGATGTGATCACCTTTCAAGGGGCGACAGTGACTCAAGGGACGGTTTTGAACGCAGAGGCAACCGGAGGCCTTGGGGAGATTCACATTCTTCATCCGCCAGGCACCTTTGCCTTGACCCCCGCCAGTCGCATTTCAATTCAAGCGATCGGTCGGCATCAACACCTACTTGCCGGGAATGGCATTGATTGGGGCAGCGGCACCGGGTGTCTCGCCATCACCGCCGCCAAGATTGCAACAGTCAAGCGGGTACTCGGTCTGGAGATTTCCTCGGCCAATGTGGAAATGGCTCGTCAAAACGCCATCTTAAATGGAGTGAAGGATAAAGTAGAGTTCTTGTTATCAGACTCATATACACCATTTGCCGAAGCGGATCACAAAAGTCTGGAAACCTTTGTTGGTCGGACGAGTTTCATCTTAGCGAATCCTCCCTCTAGCGAAGGTGACGATGGTTTTGGGTACCGCCGACTGGTTATCTGTGGCGCACGGAAATATCTCGTGAAAGGCGGTTTGATCTTTCTGAGCATCTCGTATCAATATGGCCAGCAAAGAGTAGAACGCCTCAGTCAACAGATACCGGGGTTCATCTATGGCGGGATTCTATCCAGCACGGATTGGGTCTCGTTCGACCTTCAACGTCCTGACCTATTTCACTGCCTGGAGCTTTACGCTGAAGAAGAACGGCGCAATGGACTGAAGTATGTTTTTCTGAATCCTGAAGTTCCAAACACCTATATGGATGCACAAGCGGCCTTAGTGTGTTTTCGACGAATAGGATTAAGTCCTCTTACCAAATGGCAAACGCATTTGTTTCGATATGTGGGTGAATGACCCATTGTAGAAAAGCCGCCTAGCAACATAGAAACATCCTGGAAGGAACAGCCGGAGCGATAACGAAGCGGTGATCCCGATCCTCTACCAAGACGATGACATCGTGGCCATTAACAAGCCCGAAGGCCTGGCCACAATCCCCGAAGGCGCAGAGGGCAGAGAGTCGTTGCTTTCGTCCCTACAGCCCACGTTTCCGGAAAAGCTCTTTGTCGTCCATCGTTTGGACAAAGAGGCCAGCGGCGTTGTCCTGTTTGCTAAAAACGCGGCTGCACACAGATACCTGAACGACCAGTTCAGCAACCGCCAAGTCAGCAAGTGCTACCTGGCCCTGGTGCACGGCATTATCGGGGAAAGCGAAGGGAGGGTGGATAAGCCTCTACGCCAATTCGGGTCGGGGCGAATGGGCATTGACCCCGAGAGCGGTAAGGCGAGCGTCACTACCTTTGAGGTGATGGAGCGCTTTACATCCCATACTTTGCTCCGCGTATATCTTCTGACCGGGCGGCGCCACCAGATTCGCGTGCACCTCTACAGCATAGGCCATCCGATCGTGGGCGACTTGAGATATGGCGACCGGACGATGCAGAGCAGATTCCTCCGGCTCATGCTGCACGCGGCGGCGATCTCGCTGCGGCTTCCCAGCGGAGAGGAAGTGACCATCGAAGCGTCCGTCCCCGAAAGTTTTCAGAAGGGAATCGAGGCGGTCCGAGGAGTGCGATAGCCCAAAAGATGAAGTCAGTTTGCAGATCACGATATTATGTGGGATAATTTCTTTGTGAAAATAAAACCTTGCACCCATCGAATAGGAGATAATGATGCAATTCCTGGACTTGGCCGAAATGCCGCGCATATCTTTTCGTTACGCTGGAAAAAGCTCCAACGATTTCCTTCCAGGATGGAAGCAACAGGCGTCTACAGAGCAGCTTCCGAGTGGCACTGTTACACATGTGACATACAGTGACCCGGTCACCAGCCTGCAAGTCCACGTTCACACCCTCCGATTTGATGGCTTTCTAGCCATGGATTGGGTGGTTGAGTTCGAGAATTGTGGCATGGCGGATACGCCGATCATCGAAGACATCCTCCCCCTAGATGTCTCCGTCCCGATGCCGCCGCAGGAACGACTGCGGCTGTACCACGCCAATGGAAGCGCCTGCCGCATTGATGACTTCCTACCGCTCATCAGCGAGATGCCTCCGCAGAACCAGAAGAGGCTGGCACCCTTCGGCGGCAGGTCATCCAACGGCACTTTTCCGTTCATGAACCTTCAGCGGAAAGGCTGCGGCCTGGTGTTGGGCATCGGATGGTCGGGCCAGTGGGCGGCGAAGTTTGAGCGCGGGAAGGATTCTGTGCGGCTCGCTGCAGGCATGAAGCACACCCACCTGCGGCTGCACCCGGGCGAGAAGATTCGCACGCCGCGCATCCTGGCGCTGCTCTGGGAAGGGGATGACGCGACGCAGGGCAACAATCTATTGCGCCGGCTACTAGCAGCGCACTACCTCCCACGCATTGACGGCCAACTCGTGATACCACCGGTCGCGCAGTGCCTTCAAGCCTACTTCTATCTCACCGGCAAGGCGTCCGAGCAGTTGGAGATGGCCTCGCTGCCCAAGACGGCGGCCGTCGGCGCTGAAGTCTATTGGATTGACGCCTGCTGGTATGGCGGACGGGGACAATGGTGGGAGGAGGTCGGATCTTGGGTCGTCAATCGGGACAAGTTCCCCAACGGCCTGAAGCCGATCAGCGATGCCGCCCACAAAGCTGGGATGAAGTTCATCCTTTGGTTTGAGCCTGAGCGCGTCCGCCCCAATTCGCTGCTGCACCGCGAGCATCCCGAGTTTCTCCTCAGCAGTGAGGAGAACCCCTCCAACCTGCTCCTGAACCTGGGTATGCCGGAGGCAAGGCAATACATCACCAACCTGATCTCGCAACTCATCACGGAAAACGGCGTGGACATCTATCGCCAGGACTTTAACTTTGATCCACTTCCTTACTGGCAGGCAGCCGACGCACCGGAACGCATCGGGATGACAGAGATCCGTCATATCGAGGGACTTTACGCTTTCTGGGACGAACTGCGTCGCCGCCATCCGAAGTTGTGGATTGACAACTGCGCCAGCGGTGGCAGGCGGATTGACTTGGAGACACTTTCACGCTCCTTGCCTCTCTGGCCGAGCGATTTTTCGGACGTTGTGGGGTTGCCCTTCGGCCAGGGATTGCACGTAGGCGGCCAGTGCATCAACGCCGGCCTGGCCAGGTGGGTGCCGCTGTTTGGGGGTGGGGTGTGGAACTTTACGCCCTACAGCACCCGCAGCCAAATCATTGGCGGCTTCACCTTCGGCTACCACATCGCCCATAGGGATTTCCCGGACGACGAGACCGCTTCCATTATTGGGCACAACGATGTCCTGGCCAAAGGGAAGACCATCCTGGACTCCGATTTCCCTCTCGAGGAGGCGCAGGCTGCTATTAAAGAGTGGAAGAGCATCCGGCCATTCTTCTTGGGTGATTTCTACTTATTGCTGCCGTTGACGGTATCCTATCATGACTGGTGCGCCTGGCAGTTGCACCGCGAAGACCTCGCTGCCGGCCTCGCTATGTTCTTCCGCCGCCACCGTAGCCCCTTCCCGACAATGGAAGTTGATCTGAAGTGCATAATGCCGGGCGCACAGTACGAAGTGAGCCTGAGCGTTGGCTATCAGGAAGCGCCCCGCCAGCGTATAAGCGGGCAGGAACTGGCCCGCCTGACAGTCACGATTCCCGAAGTTCCCGGCAGTCTACTGCTGCGTTATACGCGGATTGGATGAAACCTGATAAATCTATGAATAACGGGAAGTGTGCAATCTGTGAAGACGTTGATTCTCGGTCTGGGCAACCCGATACTGACCGACGATGGAGTCGGCGTGCGGGTTGCTCGCCTTTTAGCGGAACACTTGTCCGACGAACCTGATGTGACGGTTGCCGAGGCCAGTGTGGGGGGCTTGCGGCTGCTGGAGATCGTCGCTAATTATGATCGCCTTATCCTGGTGGACGCCATTCAGACAATCGGCGGCCAGCCCGGCGAAATTCATCGCCTGACGCCAGACGCTTTCTGCGCCAGCCTGCATTCCGGCTGCTCGCATGACGTGGATTTGGTCACCGCCCTGGAGCTGGGGCGCAAGCTGGGGATGTCCATGCCCGAAGAGATCGTCATCATCGCCATCGGGGCGGAGGACGTGGTCACCTTCGGCGAGAGGTGCACGGCCCGGGTGGAGGCGGCGATCCCACAAGCCGTGAAGGCGGTGTGGGAAGAGTTGCGCGCTTTGCGATAAAAGGTACGATGGCTATGCGTGCACCGCGATTCAGCCTGAATATGAACTCAGTTGCGGTCTGGCTCTCGATCCACAGTGGTGTCAATGCCCCTGAGAAAACCGCGCATGTGGCTTAGCACTGGAAACTCGGTGACGCGCAGGTTCGTGCAGCCGTAAGGGATGAGCGTCAAGTCTTCCAGTGGCTCTTCCGAGCGTACCAGGCTCTCCGGCAGCGGCCCTGCGGCATTATGCTCTATCATCCAGGAAGGAAGGCGTCGCCCCTTGACTCTGGCGGCGATGGGGGCGCCTTCAGGGGAAAATGGACACTTCCCGACCGGGCGTGTCTCGAAGGTGATGGATTTCTCCGGATGATCGAGGTTGATCTGTAACGCATAGTTCCAGGGTGTGGTCGGATAGACCTCCCAGTCGCCATGGGGCGGTTGGCCCCTGACTAGCCTCCACTCCTCGCCGATCTTGAGGGCATAGACGAGCGGCCCACGCTCAATGGAAGCGCTATGATGATAGCGCTGCTTGACCTTGACACGCATCGGCAGGCGCAAAGTCAACGTCGTCCCCCCACTCCATTCCCGTTCAATACGTTGGAACGTTCCCATGTTGGCACTGACCGGCCCTTCGCTGCCCACCCTCACTTCCGCGCCCTCCGCCCAGGCTGGGACACGCAAATAGAGCGGGAACTTGACCTGCCGCTCCGTTTGCACCGTCACGCGCAAAGTGTCGGCGAACGGGTAGCCGGTTTGCACCTCTACATGAACCGGCACGTCCGCCACTTTGATACTCACGCTACATGGGGCGTAAGCGACAGCGGCCAGGCCACCATCCGCCGATTTCATCCAGAGATGCGCGGTAAATTTCGGCCAGCCCTGGTGCATGTTAGCCGTGCAGCAGCCATAGTTCGGTTGCAGGCCAAAGATGTTCGAGTCCGGGCCGTTGGTCGTGTAAATCCGATCCTCCGCTACTTTGCAGATCACCTGGTTGGCCTGCTGATCGTACTGGTGCGCCCACATATCGGGCTTGAAAGTGGCTGGCAGGGCGTTAAAGGCGATGCGCTCCAGCCGGTCAGCGAGACGGGGTTCCCCCAGGATGGCTAGCAGCACCTCCAGGGAAAAGAGGTACTCCACGACGGCGCACAGTTCTGTTCCTTGAGAGGGATTCTTGCCTGCATAGTGTTCATCCCCGCTAAAGATGCCGGTCGCCTGGCCGTGGTAGGTATCCAGCGTCTCGATAATGCGCAAACTTCCCTGGCGATCCCTTTCGTCCCCCGACTGGCGATACCAGACGCCGG
>CAYPON010000207.1:0-6423 GCA_964412315.1 uncultured Anaerolineae bacterium
GCTCCTCGCAATGACAGGCCACCGGAGGTGGCTCGCGACTTTGGGAAAGCCCTGTTACTTGGCCCGCAGGACTTGCAGGGGGAAGGCATGGCAGAGCTTGTTGTCTTTGAAAACTCGCGCATCACTTTCCAAGGGGCCGCGTTCCTGACAGGCCGCTGGCAAGGGCGCGATATCATCCTGGCGCGAAGCCCAGGGGGGCAGCCTGCAGACTCCGGCCTGGTGGGAGGAGAACGAGTTGGCGATGCGCTGATCTATCCGGCCAACTACGACAATATGCTGACCTGGGAACGCCGACTCGCTCCTATGCGGCGACTCGTAGCCCTGAATCAGGCTGGCTACCGGCAAGGCTTCGGGGCTGGCAACCGCATCGTCATCTCCTGGCGCGATCTTCCTGACCTCCGCGACCTCACGACCTTCGGGGGATGGGATGGCATCTTTCGCGGCATGAGGCACAGTTCCGTGCCGTTCTGGTTCGTGCAACAGTCCATCGTGCGCGAACTGATCCCCGAGGGGGTTGATCCGGCACAATACCCTGGGATCGGCCATACAGGCGGGTATGGTCCCCGGGAACTACTGCGAGCGGGGCTTTTCGCCTTTGCCAGCCAGGGCGGCTACACCCAGCCTCCTCTGCCCATCGGCGCCGACGCCGATCACGCCATTGTCGTCGGACACGACGAAGAGTCGCTGGCACACTCCCTGGCTTTCAACAAGCTGGCCTTGACCGAAGCCCGCGACTATACCAAGTTCACGGTAGACACCAGCCACCTCTTTGGCTTCCCGGTTACACTCAGCCCAGCCGACCGCCAGCGTCTGATCGCCATCTTTGGTGGCCGGCGTTTCCAAATCCCGAACATCCTCCCAGACCATCCCGCCTTCGCGGTTCAATACGACGAAGAGGAGATCATCCGCCTGGGTCAGAGATACTGGCGCGCCTGCGCAGTGCATAAAGAATTGTACGACCATGTGGCCGGCCTATGCGGGAAGGAGCCGTTTGACTACGAATTGTCGCTGGATGAGACACCGCAGCCCACGCCACCGCGGGACCTGCTCTTTTACCTGTTGCTTCTGCAAGAGGGGATGGGAATCCCCGCGAGAGGTGTGGCCTCCGCCGGCCCGAACATTGGCTTTGTGAAACGGCATGATTATCAGGGTGACTTGCATGAACTCTGGCTCCAGGTCAACGTCTGTGCTAGCATCTTACACCATTTCGGAGCGATGCTCTCCATTCACTCGGCGGATGGCGTCCGCGCCAGCACCGGTAAAGGGCGCGGCGTAGACGCGATCCTGGCCAGCGCTACCGGCGGAAAAGCGGAGCTTAAAGTCGCCGATGTCTATCAGGAGGTGCTCTGGCAGGTGCTGGCGACCTCCGGCGATGCCGCGGAGCGGGAGGTCTTCCTGGAAGCGTGGCGACGAACCTATGAGGCGGCGCGCTGGCTGGCCGATGTCTATCGCCGCGATCTGAGCGAACGTTCAGCGGAGGAGGCGCAACGCCTTTCGGCTACTCCTGCCGGCCAGGAGAGGATCAGGCGCGAACATGGGGCAGAGGCTTTGCGGCTGGCACAAGGGGCGATCGGCTATGGGCTGCCGCTTTTCAAACTGGCCGCCGATCTCCTTCCTGTGACGGATGTGAGCCGCCCCAGTCCGGATGCGGAGCTTTTCCGCCGCTTTATGTTCCTGCCCTATCGCCAGTTGCGAGAGTCTCTCTTCCGCACGATGACCCGCCAGGGCTGGCAGCGGCTGGCGGATGCGCTGGAGGAGGCAACGATGGTGCGCGTGCAGGGCATGGGTTGGGATTTGCATTTTTAACAAGTTGATGTTATAATGTATTCTTAAAATTAGTCAGCGACTCTAAAGCAATGACGTTGGTTAGCCCAAATTGTCAGGGCTGAACTCGAACTCTGTGGAGATGCATCGAGAGGGTCGCCAAGTTCCCTTCGGCAAGGGGGCTTGGCGACCTTGTGTTATACACAGGCGATACATCAAGGGAGGAGACAAATGTGGGATAAAGAAGCGAATGTAGCCCGTGGCCTGGCCGGCGTGATCGCGGCGGTGACCCATATCAGTCTCATAGATGGGGAGCAAGGACAGCTTTCCTACTGTGGTTACGACGTGACCGAGCTGGCGCGCAAGTCCTCTTACGAGGAGGTTAGCTACCTCCTGCTGTATGGCGAACTGCCTACGGCGGGACAGTTGGAGGCATTCGAACAGCTTCTCTTAGACAACCGAGCTATCAGTCCAGCCCTTTTGGATCTGTTGCGTAACCTGCCTGGCGCTCCTAAGCCCGCGGACGCTTTGCGTACCGCAGTATCGGCGATGGCAGCCACAGATTCCAGCCCTTCCGATGTATCGCGGCCAGCCAACTTGAGGCGCGCTGTCCGGCTCATCGCCCAGATGCCCACCATTGCGGCTGCCCATTGGCGGATGCGCCAGGGCGAAAAGCCGATTGATCCCGATCCCTCTTTAGGACATGCCTCTAACTTTGTCTACATGCTCTTTGGTCGGGCCCCCCGCCAGGTGGAGGCGCGCTTCCTGGACATGGCGATGATCCTGATGGCCGAACACGGCCTTAACGCCTCCACTTTTGCGGCCCGCGTGACCGCGGCCACTCTGGCCGATATATACGCTGCCTTCACGTCAGCCATCGGCGCGTTGAACGGGCCCCTGCACGGCGCGGCCAATGCCGAGGCCATGAAAATGTTGTTGGAGATAGGTTCCCCCGAAAAAGTCGAGGCATACATCCGTGCGCAACTGATGGCTGGCAAACGGATTATGGGTTTTGGGCATCGTGTCTACAAAAGCGGCGATCCTCGCGCCATTGTCCTGCGGGAAGTGCTGGCGACGCTAGATGGTGATCTCAACAAGCCGCGCTGGTGCAAGATGGCGATGGAAGTAGAGGATCAGGTGCACAAGCAAAAGAACCTCTATCCCAATGTGGATTTTTATTGCGCCCCCACACTCTATAGCCTGGGCTTCCCCATGGAGCTTTTCACACCGATTTTCGCCTGCAGCCGCTCAATAGGCTGGGCAGCCCATATCCTCGAACAGTACGATGACAATAAGCTCATTCGCCCGGATGCCGTCTATGATGGCCCGGCGCAGCGCGAGTATACCCCTCTGGCGGGGAGAAAGTAGGGCATGCCAGAGAATCTCACGCAAGAGCTTCTTCGCTCTCATTTGATCTCTGGAAAGCTGGAAGCGGGCCGGGAAATCGCTTTGCGCCTTGACCAGACCTTGACCCAGGACGCCACGGGCACAATGGTCTACCTGGAGTTCGAGGCGTTGGGCTTGCCTCGCGTGCGCACCAAGCTCTCTGTAAGTTACGTGGATCACAACGTCCTCCAGACAGGCTTTGAGAACGCCGACGATCACCGCTTTCTGCAATCGGCGGCGGCCCGCTTCGGGGCCTATTTCTCGCGCCCCGGCAATGGCATCTGCCATCAGTTACATCTAGAACGCTTTGCGGCCCCCGGCCAGACGCTACTTGGCTCCGACAGCCACACGCCCACCGCTGGCGGGCTGGGCATGTTGGCCATCGGCTCGGGCGGCCTGGATGTGGCTGTCGCTATGGCTGGTTACCCGTTTTACCTGTACATGCCCCAGGTGCTCCTCGTTCGACTGCACGGCCAGTTATCTCCCTGGGTGGCGGCCAAAGATGTGATTTTGGAACTGTTGCGCCGATTGACCGTGAATGGTGGGGTGGGCAAAATCCTGGAGTATGGGGGGGATGGCGTGGCCTCCCTCAACGTCACGCAACGGGCCACCATCGCTAATATGGGCGCCGAACTGGGCGCGACCGCCTCCGTTTTCCCCAGTGACGAACTGAGCCGGGCCTTCCTGCAAGCCCAAAAACGCGAAAAGGATTGGCAACCACTGGCCGCCGACCCTGGCGCGACTTATGACCAGGTTCTCGAACTGGATTTGGCCGGGATCGAGCCGCTGGTAGCTCGCCCCTCCAGCCCGGATCATGTCGTGCCGGTGCAGGAGGTGGAGGGCACTCCCATAGCCCAGGTCTGCATCGGCAGTTGCGGTAACTCTTCCTATCAGGATTTGATGACTGTCGCGGCCATCCTGCGCGGGCGCACCGTGCACCCCAACGTCAGCCTGGCCATCAGCCCAGGTTCCAAGCAGGTCTATACCATGATCGCCCGCAACGGCGCACTGGCCGATTTGATCGCCGCCGGCGCGCGTGTGCTGGAGGCGGCGTGCGGGCCTTGTCTCGGCATGGGCCAGGCGCCAGCCACCGGCGTGGCTTCTCTGCGCAGCTTTGACCGCAATTTCCCAGGCCGCAGCGGCACCCGCTCCGACCAGGTTTACCTGGCCAGCCCGGAGGTGTGCGCCGCCAGCGCTTTGCATGGCCAGATCACCGACCCGCGGCGGCTGGGCGCTCCTCCCGCGATTGAGTTGCCGCGCGTCATGGATGTGGACGATAACATGGTCATTCCCCCGCTGCCCGATACTTCGCTGGCCCCACCCCTCGTGCGCGGCCCCAACATCAAGCCGCTCCCCACACGGGGGCCATTGGAGAGCAGGATGCAGGGCCAGCTTCTTTTGAAGGTCGGGGATAACATTACGACGGATCATATCATGCCCGCTGGAGCCAAGCTGCTTCCTCTGCGCTCCAATATCCCCGCCTGCGCCGAGCATGTCTTCGAGACGGTGGACCCGACCTTTGTCAGCCGCGCCAAGGCCGCTGGGGGCGGCTTTATCGTCGGGGGAGCCAACTATGGGCAGGGATCCAGCCGGGAACATGCCTCTTTGACCCTGATGTACCTCGGCATCAAGGCCGTGATCGCCAAGTCCTTCGCCCGCATCCACGAGGCCAACCTGGTGAACTTTGGCGTCCTGCCGCTGACCTTTGTGAACGAAGCGGACTACAGTCAGGCCTCCGTGGGAGATGACTGGGTTATAGAAGATGCCTTGTCTGCGTTAGAGAAAGGGCAGACGCTCGTGATTCGTAATATCACGCGCGGCACCGCCTTTCAGGTACGGCATCACCTATCCCCCGGCAGATCGAGATCATCCGCGTCGGCGGGCTGCTCAACTTCGTGCGATGCGGTGGCAAGGAGAGAGGATGACCTATCACGTAACTCTTATTCCCGGCGATGGCACGGGGCCTGAACTGATAGCGGCGGCGAGGCGTGTCCTGGACGCTACCGGCGTGGCTATCCAATGGGAGGTGCAAGAGGCGGGCGAAGGGGTGATGGCGCAAGAGGGCAGCCCGCTGCCCGATCGCGTGCTGGATTCCATCAAACGCAACGGCGTGGCTTTGAAAGGGCCGATCACCACCCCTGTCGGCAGCGGCTTTCGCAGTGTGAACGTCACGCTTCGTCAGGCTCTAGACCTGTACGCCAACGTGCGTCCGGCGCGAACGATGCCCGGTGTTCGTTCCCGCTACGAGCATGTGGATCTGGTGATTGTGCGCGAGAATAGCGAGGATCTCTACGCCGGCATAGAGCATTATGTGATCCCGGACGTGGCCGCCGAATCCATCAAGGTCATCACCCGGCCAGCGACGGAGCGCATCGCCCGTTTCGCCTTTGCCTACGCGCGGCGCAACGGTCGGCGCAGGGTCACCGCTGTTCACAAAGCGAACATCATGAAATTCACCGATGGGCTGTTCCTCAAAGTCGCTACCGAGGTGGCTAAGGATTACCCTGACATCGCCTTTGAGGAGCGCATCGTGGATAACATGTGCATGCAGTTGGTGCAAAAGCCGGAGCTGTACGATGTGCTGCTCTGCCCGAACCTCTACGGCGACATCATCAGTGACCTGGCCTCCGGCCTGGTTGGTGGCCTGGGGGTAGCGCCTGGGGCTAACATCGGCGATGGGATGGCCGTTTTTGAGCCGGTGCATGGCTCGGCTCCCAAATATGCAGGCCAGAATAAGGTCAACCCCACGGCCACTATCCTCAGCGGCGCGCTGATGCTGCGTTACCTGGGGGAGATAGCCGCTGCGGAACGGGTAGAGGCCGCCGTGCGCGCCGTCATCGCCGAGGGACGCCAGGTCACCTATGATCTCAAGCCGCAGCCGGATGACCCCACAGCGGTCGGCACAAAAGAGATGGCCGACGCTATCATCGCCGCCCTGCAATAGTATCTATACTTGCGCATAGTAGACCGGGTTTGCGTTTGTGAAGGGAAAAGAGGAAAGAGGAGCAGAGGTCAATAATAGCGTGGCGGTCAAGGCGGAGACGTTTTGGCACGGGCGATGATGCGAATCTGTCCATAAGGGCGGAAAGGAGCCAAAGATGAAAAGGTGGGTGTTAACGCTACTGAGTCTTGTATTGATCGTGATCTCTCCGGCGAGTAGTGGTGTCTGGCGAGTGGGGGCTGCGTTGTGGCCGACGAATGCTGGCCCGGTCAGCCCCTGCGCTTTCTGCGACAGCGTGACGGAAATCCCCCGCGCGGAGTGCGAGGCGCTGG
>CAYPON010000208.1:0-6374 GCA_964412315.1 uncultured Anaerolineae bacterium
CGAGAGATTCTTCGTCGCAAAAGACGCTCCTCAGAACTTGTCCTAAGCTTGTCGAAGGAACGACATCTACCGAAGCTTCTCCCACTCGGCGCGGCTCTGGGCGGCAAGCTCAATAGCCTGCACGTGGCGTTCACGGGTCGCCTCCAATGTGGGCTTCCACACTGTCTGCAAAAAGCCGAGCAGCCGCTCCGGCACGATATGCTCTCGACAATAGGCCACAGTTCGTGGAAAGTTCTCCACACATGACCAGGTGCTCCCTGTAGGAACCTGGTCATAGCCGTGCGCTTCGAGGTCGAGATACGCTTTCACATAGTTGATCTGCTCGTTGAACTCCGCGCCATAGTACCAGTTGCTTTGCAGCACCGACTTGGGCATCCTGGCGAAGAATGCCTCAGGATGATGCCAGACATAGTCCGACCAAATCCAGGCACGCACGCCCCCCTTTTCAACCTGATCCACAAGAAAGAGAAAATCGTGCCACCAGAGATCGTGCTGCCGTATCACGGCGTAGTCATAATGCCGCTGGTGCTGCGCCGTTTCCTCGTCCATGCCGAGATGGAAAAAGCGCGGTTTGTCGAAGAGGTCAATGACTTCGGCGATGAGGTCTTTGCACACGCCATAGTACGTATCGGTGGACACGCAACGAGAATAGGGGCCGAGCCAGGCATCGTGCGCCGTCGAAAAGTTAAGCTTGGGGATTGGCTCCAGGCCCATGCTGCGGATTCGGGCCAGTTCCGCCTTGAGGCGCTCCGGCGCCCACGAACCGTGCACGGCGAGTTCGGGATGGCTGGCATATTGCACGCCTTCTCCCAGATCAATGACGACCATGTTCACGCCCGCCTCTTTCAGCTTGAGCAACACATCATGCCAAAGGCTGATGTCGCAGCGGAGATATGGCCTGGCATTAACATATTCGGAGGGCCATTCTGGAGCCTCGCGGTCGGCCCACATATTATAGCCGAGATGCAGCAAATAAGCCCAGATCATCTTGTTCTTTGTCACCCTCTCTCCTTTCAGCAAAGATACGCACCACAGAGAACACGGAGAGCACAGAGAGAAATAGGAGAACTCTGCGTGCTCTGTGGCCTCTGTGCTGATTCCAAAGCCGTCAAGCGAATTGCGTCAGATGGGCGCGGTGCGCCTCAAACAGCTCCTTCATCAGCTTTTCGATGTCGTCTATCGCCAACCGTGCCTGTGTCTGCGGATCCTGGATAAAGGCTTGCAGGGCCGTCCTGTAATCGCCCGTCAGCCCTGCTTCCGCGGTGAGTTGCTGCGTAGTGATGTGATTGCGCAGCATGGCGGCGATCGGCTCCGGCAGCGGGCCGACATGCACCGGCTGCACACCGTACCCGCCCACCAGGCTGGTCACCTCCACCACAGCATCAGAAGGCAGGTTCTCGATGGCTGCGCGGTTGGGTACATTCACCCCGTGCAGCGCATTGCTATTGGTCAACAGCGTCTCCATGATCTCCACTACCTCGATAGCCTCGGCACTGGGCAGTACGTTCAAAGACACCTCTTCCCCCTTGCCAGAAGCCCAGCCGTCCACCAGGGCTTCCCAGTGTTTGCCGCGCGCCCGCTCGTGCTCCATATCATGTACATGGATGCCATACTTCATCTCCAACCCTTGCAGCTTGCCCTGGTAGGGCTGCACCAACTGGCTCAGCGCAGGGAAGAACTCAGTCACATGGCTCCAACAGTAAGGGAGCACGCCGTAGGTCTCCAGCCCCCAACGCACCACCGGCTGCTTGACACTTTGCAACATCAGGGGAAACGCGCTCCGTCCATCTTTGAGTCGCACATCGAGCATAAAGGCGCAATGGTTCAGCCCTCCCATCGGCGCGGGGATGACGACCTCCTCCGGCTCAACGCCCGCCCACTCCGCCAGATAATGGCGATTGCGGGGAATGGATGAGCAGGTGCACAGCCCCACCGACTTGACCCCGGGCCGGTGGCGGCGCATCGCGGTGACAAGGGAGGTCACGGGGTTGGAATAGTTGAACACCCAGGCTTCGGGTGCCACCTCGCTCACATCCTCCGCGACGCGGGCCAGCACAGGGATATGCCGCAAGGCGCGCATGATCCCGCCCGGCCCGATGGAATCGGCGATGGCCATATAGATGCCATATTTGGCCGGGATTTCGATATCTTTCTCCCAGGCGTCCATCCCACCGACAGAGATGGCTGCAATCACGAAATCGGCGTCAACCAACGACTGGCGTTGGTTCATCGTGCTCTCGATCTTGAGGTCGGCCCCCTCCTTTTCCACCAGGATGCGACAGAGCCGATCCATGACCTCCAGCCGGTGTGCGTCTATATCCATCAACACGATGGTGCTTCCCTTCAAGACCTCCGAACCGATAAAGAGGCGCATCAGTTGGGGCACAAAAGTGCTGCTTCCCCCACCGATGATGGTGATTTTCTTCTGCATCTTCCTCTCCAATTTTCCCACCTTTGAACCTTCTAACCTTTCACTCACCCTGACGCACGCTGATCTTGCCGATGGCCAGGCCAACGTCCAGGTCAACGCTGCTTTCCGCCTCGGCATAGGCCAGCGAGGTATAATAGTCGCCATCGCGGCGGTAAAGTGATGGCATATCCCTATCTCCCAAAGCGGTGCTGCCTTTGATACGCGCCTCCATCCCCCTGGGGATGATGATGATCAGCTCGCCGATAGCGCCTGCAACCTTGGCCCGGAAGCGGCCCTCTTGGGGCAGCGTCACAGTGAGCTTGCCCGTCGCTATGCTCGCCTCCAATTCGGTCAGCGTCAGCCCGGTCAAGTCGAGATTAGCCTCTCCCGCGGCGAGGCCGACTTCCAATTGCAGGGGCACGTCCGGGTTCAGACTCAGATCCCAAACCCACTGCTCCTGCCACGCGCGCTTATCCCAGACACCGGGGAAGAGCACGTTGGCCGGGGCCTTGGTGCGCAACGTGAACGTCGCCGTCTTACCCTCAACCTGGAAATCCTGCACCACCTTTTCCCCAGGCCCCTGCCGCACCGTGCCTTCAATCAGCGAAGCCGACTTGGGCAGCGCCTTGAGGCGCAAATTCCCGGCGGCGGGCTTGAGGATCACTTTGGCCCGCATCGCTCCATCTAGCGGCTGGTTGATCTCCTCGCTGGTCAGGACTTGCCCCACTATCGTGCGGTCGGCGAGCAGCAAAAACCCGCCTACAAAGACGGCGACGATCAGCACCAGCGCGAACAGCGTTCCCCAAATGGAGCGACGACCAATCAGGATGTCTATGCCGATAGCGATAAGCAAGAGCGGCCAGAGACGCAAGAGCGTCCTCCAGATGCTCCAATCCAAAAGCTCGAGGTTATTCAGCAAAAAGATGACGCCCAAACCGATGAGGATCAGGGGGCCAACGAGGCCACCTCGACGCACTTCTCTTTCCATGTTGTCTCCTTTCAAATTCCTTCGCTAAACCTTCCCGCCGATGTGACGCCGGACCGTCATTCTGAGCCGAAGCCCTGAGCCTGCGAAGGGGCAGCGAAGAATCTCCCCTGCCGCGCGAGATGCTCCATTTCATTCAGCATGACAGCGAGCAAGAGGGTCGCCCTGGCTCATTCACCCTTGCGGGAGACAAAATTCCGCAGGATGATGTATCCGCCGACGACAATCAGAGCCAGCGGCCAGAGCACATTGATGAGGGAGGCGGAGGCCGCCATGACCATCAGCCCTATCAAGAAAAGGATGCCCGCCGGGATCAGCGCCCACTTCATCTGCCCCTCTTTGCCAGGCAAAAGATAGACCAGGCCGAAGGTTGCCGCCAGGCCGATGAAGAACAGCCCGCCCGTCACTGTGCCCTGTAAAGAGTCGGGCAAACCAGCAACCACCGTGAGCGTGCTCAGCACCCCGGCAGGGATGATCGCCCACCAGTTCTCACGATTAAGCAGGTACACGGCCCAAAAGCTCAAGGCAATCGCCCCCAGGAAGAGCGAGCCGCCCAGCCTGCCAACGCCCCCCGGCGTCACCGCCTCCAGGCCGAGCAACGCGGCCAGTCCCAGCAAGGCAAAGCTGGGGATGATCGCCCACCAGTTGGCGCGATTGGTGTAAAACACATAGAGAAAGACGAGGCCGCCAATCCCGAACAGAACCGCCCAGAGCAACGTCATGCCCTTTCCCAGGACGCCCAGGCTCTGCAGAAGCAATAGAACCCCTAGAACGACCAACAACCCTCCCCAAACGATGTTCAATTCCAGCTTCTTCATTTCCGTTCTCCTTTCCCTTGTTCAATGGCTTTTCTCCATTGCCGATTCGATCAACTTGCTCTTGAGCTGCCAGAGGCGTTCCGTGAGAGAAACATGGTAGATGTGCGGGTTCAGCAGCCGCCGCACGCCTGGGTCCAGTCGCTCCATGTCTGCCTCGCGACGCTGGCGCATCTGCGCGATGGATGGCAGATCATACACTAGCTTGCCCTCTCGCAGTATATCTACCAGGAGCGGCTCGATCTCCGACACTTCGCCACGCTCAAGGGTGCGATGCTTGGTGTGATCCGACGGGTGGCGCAAGATGATCTGTTCCATCCGGCCAGGGTCTTCGTCATCGAGGCTGAGCAGATCGGCTGTTGCCTTCCCCCTCTGGTCGTACAAACGCCAGACCCGTTTATGGCCTGGATTGGGCGTCTTTTCCGACGATTCCGAGACCTTGATCGCCGGCAGCCATTGGCCGTTGTCGCGGACGGCGACCAGTTTGTAGACCCCGCCCAAGGCCGGCCTGCCCCAAGAGGTTATCAGCCGCGTGCCGACGCCATACACGAGTCTCCCGATGAGCTGATCGGGATCCAGGCCGTAGCGCGGAGCTTCCTGAGTGATCTGCGTGATAACCTGCCAGATGACCAGTTCATCCAGATCGTTCGACAGCACGATGGAAGTGTTGGCAAACCCGGCTTCGTTCAGCATCTTGGCCGCCTGGATGCTGAGATAGGCCAGGTCGCCCGAATCGAGGCGGATACCCACCGGCTCGTGGCCTTTGCGTCGCAGTTCCTCAAAGACCTTGATGGCATTGGGCACGCCGCTCTCCAGCGTATTGATAGTATCTACCAGCAACACACAGTCATCCGGGTAGACATCAGCGAAAGCGCGGAAGGCAGCAAGTTCGCTCATCCCCAAAGCCATGTAGATTTGCACCATGCTATGGGCATGGGTGCCCTTCGGAGGATAGCCGAGAACGTGAGAAACCCCGACGTTGGAGGTGAAATCGGCCCCTCCGATGAGAGCGGCCCGCGCTCCCGCATTGGCCCCTTTATCGTGACCCCGGCGCAGCCCGAATTCCAGCAGCAGACGGCCCCGCCCGCTTTCGCGGATGCGCGCCGCTTTGGTAGCGATAAGGGTCTGATAGTTAAGGTGGTTAAGCAGCGAGGTTTCCAGGATTTGAGCCATAGCGAGCGGCCCTTGCACGACCGTCAGCGGCACATCAGGATGGACGACGCGCCCCTCCGGGATGGCGGACATAGTGATCCTTTCAAAGCTGCCGTTCCTTCGCAGCCAAGCCAGGAAATCATCGCCGAACAACGGCCTGCCTGTGCGGCCCTTCTGGCCGCACAAATAGGCAATGTCCTCGTCGCTGAAACGAGCCTCCTCCATCCAGTCGAGAAACCATCCTAGGCCAGCGTTGATGCAGAAGCCTGCTTTGTGAGAGCCGTAGTCAGGATAGTCGCGAAAGAAATGATCGAACTGAGCCTGTTTTTCATGCAAGCCCTCTCGATAGTAGAGTTGGGCCATGGTCAGTTGGTATTCGTCCGTGAACAGGATCCCTTCGGCTATCCTTTGCTCCGCTTTCTTCATGTCCATCCCTCAACGGCCAGCCCACTACCTTCTGGCCTTCAGGAACGAGCGCACCAAGAGCAACAGCCCCAGGACGATCAACAGCACCGGCCAGTAGGCTCCCGGGAAGCCAACCGCGCCGAAAAACGACGCAAAGATGGCGAACATTACCAGGCTGATGACGACCAGCCAGGCCCCGCCCCGCATCTCGCTCTGTTTCTCTCGGCCCAGCAGCCCGGAGAGCAGGATGCCCACGCCGACGAAACCGGGGATCAATGTCCAGGCGTAAGCCCAACTATCCCATCTGCCGGTGACATTCTGCCAGTAAAGTAGTCCGCCAACGCCGCCGACGATGCAGGCCGGCACAGCCAGGGCTGGAACCCCGCTCAGCAAACCGAGCACAAGTAGGAACAGGCCCACAGCGACGACGATCAACGGCCAGGTGAAGGCGATGTTGAGCGTGCTCCGCAGCCCCGGCCAGACCTGGAAAGCCAGAAAGAGCAGGCCCAGCAGAATCAACACTAACCCGCCAGCCAGATTCGACCTTCTTTTCTCGCCCATATGATTCTCCCTTCCCTTTCAGGATGATATTACAAACCCGTTTTCT
>CAYPON010000209.1:0-6364 GCA_964412315.1 uncultured Anaerolineae bacterium
AAGTACGGGCGCAGCTTCTGTTTGACAAAAGCCCCTTTGTGTGGTACTATACGTCGCACACAATCTCATAGCGCGAAGCAACTCTTATCCAGAGGGGTGGAGGGACCGGCCCTGTGAAACCCCGGCAACCAGATCGGTGGCGCGTTGCGCGGTTGTGCCATTATGGTGCCAACTCCGGCAGGCCTGTTCGCAAGGTACCCATCCGATAGCCTTGTAGCCGCAGGCTTCATGCCTGCACGAAGGCGCACCCGTAAAGGGTGCGGCTACAGTTATCGGGCAAGTTTTCAGCGCATGGCCTGGAAGATGAGAGGGAATGCCATTTTCTCTCCCATCGGAGAGATTTTTTATTCCTAAGGAGGCTTGTGAGGACCGTCGAGTGGGACGAGGGCACGGTGAAGATGATTGACCAGACTCTGTTGCCCCAGCAAGAGGCCATTTTGGAGTACCGCGATTACCGCGATGTCGCCCGCGCTATCAAAGAGATGCGTATCCGCGGCGCGCCCGCTATCGGTGCGACAGCCGCTTTCGCTATGGCCCTGGCCGCGCTGCAAAGCGAAGCCAAGACGCGCCAAGCCTTGCTCGCTGACCTGGAGGCTGCCGGCGATTTCCTCATGGCCACCCGACCTACCGCTGTTAACTTGGCCTGGGCTGTACAGCGGATATTGCGCAAAGTCCAGCTTTCCCCTGCATTGGGAGTGGCAGAGCTTACGGCGGAACTGGTCGCTGAAGCGCAACGGATCGCCGATGAGGATGTAGCAATCAATAAACGCATGGGCAGGCATGGAGCAGCCCTGATCCGCGACGGCGACACAATCCTCACTCATTGCAATGCCGGCGCGTTGGCGACGGTGGACTACGGAACAACGCTCGGCGTGATCCGCACCGCTCACGAGGAAGGAAAGCGCCTCCATGTTTTCGTGGATGAGACGCGCCCTTTCCTCCAGGGCGCGCGCCTCACCGCCTGGGAGTTGATGCGCGAGGGCATTCCCTTAACCCTGATCGCCGACAACATGGCCGGCCATTTCCTCTCCCAGGGCAAGATAAACATCGTGCTCGTTGGAGCGGATCGCGTCGCCGCCAATGGCGATGTGGCGAATAAAATCGGCACCTATTCCCTCGCTGTTCTGGCTAAAGAAAATGGGGTGCCCTTCTACTCTGTGGTTCCTACCTCTACGATTGACCTGACCATCGCCACGGGCCGGGAGATTCCCATCGAGGAGCGCGACCCACGGGAGGTGACACATATTCGCGGCGTGCCGATTGCGCCAGAAGGGGTGCCGGTGGCCAATCCTGCTTTCGACGTGACGCCGCATCGCTATGTAACGGGCATCGTCACTGAAGAGGGTATCGTCTACCCACCTTTTGATGTTGGGCTACAGCGCGTGAAAGAGAGGGCAGGACACTATGGCGCATGATTTTGACCCGCAATGGTTGCCTACTATGGTCGGCAGCACGCCTCACTTCGATGCTGGAGAGGCCTGGAGCCTCGTTCTGACTTATCTTCCGGAGATTCCCGTCTGGCCCCAGCTTCCCAAGCGGAGCCATCTGGAAAACATATACATGCAGTTCAGCGAGAGATTCCCTGGCATCGTGCAGGAAGGGGAGCGGGTTTTTGTGAATCGCGAGCGCGACCTGAATCCCACCCTGGAGCGCCTCTATATCGCTTATTTGCAGGGAAACCTGGATCATGGGGCTATCGGGCCTGACTATGCCGCCGGGTTAGCCCATCTGTTAGCAGACAGGGTCTCCTTTATGCAGCCTCTGGAGGCGATCAAAGGGCAGGTGACCGGTCCCATCACCTGGGGCTTGACGGTGGCGGATCAGAACCGGCGCCCCATCCTCTATGACGAGGTCCTGGCGGAAGCGGTTGGGCATCATTTGCATCTGAAGGCTGCCTGGCAAGAACAAGAGTTGCGCAGGTTTTCCCCGAACACGATCATTTTCGTAGATGAGCCGTACATGAGTTCCTTTGGCTCCGCTTTTGTAGCGATTAGCCGCGAACAGGTGATCAGCCTCTTGGAGCAGGTCTTTGCCGGCATATCGGGTTTGAAAGGGGTTCACTGTTGTGGCAACACCGATTGGTCTATCCTCCTTTCCACCTCCGTAGATATCCTGAACGTGGATGCTTATGGCTACGCCCAGTCGCTGGCCCTCTATGCGGAGGATGTCAAAGCATTTCTGGAACGGGGTGGAATTATCGCCTGGGGTATCGTGCCGGCGGGGCCGCAGGCAGCAACGGAGACGGTGGAAAGCCTGGTGGCCCGGCTCAACGATGCCATGGATCTGCTCATAGCCAAAGGGGTGCCGAGGGAGGCGTTGTTGCGAGCGGGCATGATCACTCCCTCCGACGGCATGGCCACGCTTTCGCCAGACCTGGCGGAGCGAGTGCTCTATTTGACCGCTGGCGTCTCCTTCGCCATGCGCCGCCGGTACATTTAGTCCAACGGATCCTCCCGCAGGCTCCAAACCTGCGGGAGGATCACTGCGAAAACGTAAAGAGGCGTTCATGAACATCGTCGTCACGGGATCCATAGCCTACGACTACTTGATGTCTTTTCCCGGCTATTTCAAAGATCATATCCTCCCCGACAAGCTTGAGACCTTGAGTGTCAGCTTTTTGGTGGACTCGATGCAAAAGCGCCGCGGCGGCTGCGCGACGAACATCGCCTACAACCTGGCCCTCCTGGGAGAGCGCCCGCGCGTCATGGCCACCGTCGGTGAGGACTTTGCAGAATACCGCGCCTGGCTGGAAGAACATGGCGTTGATACCTCCGGCATTGTCGCCATCAAAGATGAGTTCACGTCCTCCTTTTTTGTCAGCACCGATCGGGCCAATTGCCAAATCGCTAGCTTCTACACGGGCGCGATGAGCAAGGCACACACGCTCTCCTTCTGTGATCAGGAGTATCGGCATATTGACATGGCCATCATCTCGCCCAACGATCCCAAGGCGATGGTCAAATACGCTCAGGAATGCCAGGAGTTGCACATCCCCTATATCTATGACCCCAGTCAGCAGATCATCCGCCTCACCAGCCCGGAACTAGAGGCGGGGATGATGGGCGCAAAAGCCTTGATCGTGAACGAATATGAGTTGCAGATGATCAAGAAAAAGACCGGCCTGACGGAGATGGATATCCTTCGCCTGACGGAAACGCTGGTCGTTACGCGCGGTGAACGTGGCTCGCTCATCCGCACAGGCAACCGCGTGATTCCCATCCCTCCTGCCCGTCCGCGCTGCTTGGTGGATCCGACAGGGGTGGGCGATGGCTACCGTGCAGGTTTCGTGAAGAGCATGTTGCGCGGCTATTCCTGGGAGACGACGGGCCGAATCGGCAGCCTGGCGGCGGTTTACGTGTTGGAGGAGGCCGGCACCCAGAGCCATAAGTACACGCTGGAGGAATTCGTGGCCCGCTACCGTGAGAATTTCGGTGACGCGCCCGAACTGAAGGATTTGCTGTCTGGCCGGTAGATGGCACTGTGAAAGAACCACCACAGATTTTCTGTTTCTGTGAGAAAACAAATAAGGAGGCTTCTCATGCGTAACATTGATGTCGAACAGCTACGTGGCACGCCCGTAGCGGATCAGCAGGTGGAACTGGTGGAACGGAAGGGCATCGGGCATCCCGATTCCATCTGCGACTCGATTATGGAGGGGGTTTCCGTCGCCCTCTGCAAAGAGTACCTGAGGACTTTCGGCGCCATCAAGCATCACAACATTGACAAGGGCCTTCTGGTAGCGGGCAGCACCTCGCCGCGCATCGAGGGGGGAACCGTTAACGAGCCGATGCGGCTCGTATTCGGAGACCGGGCGATCTACGAATTCAAAGGGAAGCGCATACCGGTAGGGGAAATCGCCGAGGAAACGGCCAAGTACTGGCTGCGCCAGAACCTGCGCTTTGTCAACCCTGACCTGCACATCACTTTTCAGAATGAAATCAAGGCCGGCTCCCCGGAGCTGACGGACATCTTTGAGCGAGCGGTGATCGGCGCCAACGACACCTCGGCAGGTGTAGGGTATGCGCCGCTGACCCGCACCGAGCAGATCGTGTTGGCGACGGAGCGTTACATCAATTCGCCAGAGTTCAAGACACGCTTCCCCGAGGCGGGAGAGGATGTCAAAGTCATGGGTTACCGGCAGCATCAGAGCCTGGTGCTCACCGTCGCCATCGCTTTCGTGGATCGTTTCGTTCGCAGCGAAGCTGCCTATTTCGACCGCAAGGCGCAGATTCAGGCCGATATTCTCAACTTTGCCAACCGGCAAAGCGGTGGCTTTGACAAAATCCGGGTGGATGTGAACACCCTGGATGCGCCAGGGCGCGGCGAGGCAGGCATGTACCTCACTGTGCTGGGGACGTCTGCCGAGGGAGGTGATTGTGGCCAGGTCGGCAGGGGGAACAAGGTGAATGGCGTCATCGCTCTGAACCGACCGATGAGCACCGAGGCGGCAGCGGGGAAGAACCCAGTGAGCCACGTGGGCAAGATTTACACTATCCTCACCCATGAAATCGCTAAAAGGATTTATGGCCAGGTGCCTGGCATCCGCGAAGTCTATGTTTGGCTTTGCAGCCAGATCGGCGGGCCTATTGATCAGCCCTTGATCGCTTCCGCACAGATCGCACTGGCTCGCGGCCAGGAATTGGCAGCCATTCGCGGCAATGTGAAGGCGATTATCGAGGAGGAACTGGCGAACATCTATGACTTCACCCGGCGCCTGGCTGAAGGCCAGTTCAGCGTGTGTTAAGGAGATGGAACAAATGCCTGTAAACAGATACGATGTTAAGGATATGTCGCTGGCCATCAAGGGGCACTCGCGCATCGAATGGGCGGAGCAAGACATGCCCGTGTTGCGTTCCATCCGCGCACGGTTCGCTAAGGAGCGCCCACTGCGCGGCTTGAGGATCGCCGCCTGTTTGCACGTGACCACGGAAACTGCCAACCTGATGCGCACCCTGCAAGAAGGGGGGGCTGACGTCGTTCTCTGCGCATCCAACCCTCTATCCACTCAGGACGACGTGGCGGCCTCGTTGGTCGCCAACTATGAGCTTCCCGTCTTTGCCATCAAAGGGGAGGACGGCAAGACCTACTATCAACATATCCATGCCACTTTGGAGAACGTGCCGCACATCACCATGGATGACGGGGCCGATTTGGTGTCAACTTTACATAAAGAGCGCGCCGATTTGATTAGTAAGGTCATCGGTGGCACGGAAGAGACAACGACCGGCGTCATCCGTCTGCGGGCCATGGCCGCTGAGGGTGTATTGCGCTATCCAATCATCGCCGTCAACGACGCCATGACCAAGCATTTCTTCGACAATCGTTACGGCACCGGCCAATCCACCATTGACGGCATTGTCCGTGCGACCAATATCTTGCTGGCGGGCCGCGTTTTCGTCGTGGGTGGGTACGGGTGGTGCGCGCGTGGCATTGCCATGCGGGCGCGGGGTATGGGCGCGAATGTGGTCGTCACTGAGGTTAATCCACTGCGCGCACTGGAGGCGGTGATGGATGGCTTTCGCGTGATGCCCATGCTGGAGGCGGCCAGGATCGGTGACATCTTTGTCACCTCCACGGGCGACATCAATATCATAGATAAGCAACACATCGCCCTGCTCAAGGACGGCGCCATCCTCGCCAACGCGGGCCATTTCAATGTCGAGATTAACATTCCTGCCCTGGAAGAGGCGGCTGTGGAGAAGCGGCGCATCCGTGAGTTCGTGGATCAATACATCCTGCCGGACGGACGTCGCATCAACCTGCTGGGCGAGGGGCGGCTCATCAACCTGGCTGCCGCCGAGGGGCATCCTGCCAGTGTGATGGACATGAGCTTCGCCAACCAGTCCTTGAGCGTCGAGTATCTCGCGCAGAAGGGCGCCAAGCTGGAACGGCGAGTTTATGCCGTGCCCCAGGATATAGATGAGGAAATCGCCCGGCTTAAGCTCCAGGCGATGGGCGTCCAGATAGATGAGCTTACACCGCAACAGCAGGAGTATCTCACCTCCTGGGAATCGGGAACGTAGTTGATCGTGAGGGACCCCTATGGCTAATGCTGAGGTAGTCTTACCCAAAATAGACGCACGCTATCTTTCGGCGCGAAATGGAGAGATGCACTTCGTTTTTCCCAAGTATGAGACATTGGCCGATTGGGAACGGCGCGCGGCCTGGTTGCGCGAGCATATCCTGGTTGTCCTGGGACTCTGGCCCATGCCGGAAAAGGGGCCGCTCAACCCGCGCATCTTCGGGCGGCTCGACTATGAGGACTATAGTATTGAGAAGGTCTACTTTGAAAGCTGGCCCGGCTTTTATTGCACGGGCAACCTCTATCGGCCTCGCGGCAAAGCCGGCCCCTTCCCTGGCATCC
>CAYPON010000210.1:0-6270 GCA_964412315.1 uncultured Anaerolineae bacterium
GGGGTGATGTTTCTGTGGAATCTGAACTTTGGGCCGGTGGCGGGTGCGCGGGATGAGAAGGCGGCCTTTGGCATCGTGCGTCCCGACTGGAGCCCACGCCCTGCCTTTGCTGCCCTGCGCGATATGCCAAAATAGCGGCGGGAATCCCAACAGCCATCACTTGCGAGCACGGGAAGCCTTCCCGTGCTCGCCAGCTTTTTCCGTTTGAAGGAGCGGGTGGATGCGATCAAATAGATCCCAAAACAGTGAAGGGCTTGGCCTGTTGCTTTTTGCCGTTGCCCTGCTGCTCATAGGAGCCGGCGGCTTGCTCTGGCTGCAGATTATCATGATACAAGAGGAGCGTGAAGCGCCAGAGATCGTCGTAGCCACTCATACGCCCCAGCCCTCCTTTACATCTACAGTGGAGTTTTCTCCGACGCCAAAGATCGTTGTAGCCTCCACCTTTACATCCCTTCCTCCTACATCCACACCGCCGGCGACAGTGACCCCAACCGCTGTCCGACCGACATCCACTGCTACCCAGACCGTGGCCCAGCCGACATCCACCGCTACGGCTACAGCCACGCCGCTCCCTCCCAAGCCGACCGCCACAGCCACGCCGCTGCCGCCAACAGCTACTCCCAGGGCTCCAACGCCCACCCCTTCGCCATCTCTGCCCCCATCTAAACCGCTGCGTATGAACTCGCCGGAGTATGGTATGCAGGCTTTCTTATGGTGGCGGCCAGAGGTAGCCAGCCGGGATTTGCAGATGATCCGTGCTGCAGGATTCACATGGGTTAAACAGGATTTCGCCTGGCGTGAGATCGAAGGCGCCGGCAAAGGGAAATTCGATTGGAGTCGTACTGACCGGATTGTCAGTGATTGTAATGCGGAGAGGCTAGACATCCTGGCGCGGTTGGACCGCCAGCCTTATTGGACACGATCTGACCGCGCAGCGAACGGCCCGCCAAATAACTACCAAGACTTCGCCGATTTCGCCTTTGCACTGGCCAGCCGGTATAAAGGACGCATCCGCGCCTATGAAGTATGGAACGAACCGAACCTGGCGCGGGAATGGGGCGGTAAGCCGCCCAACGCTGCCGAATACGTCCGCTTGTTGCGCCTGGCCTATCAAGCCATCAAGCGAGCCGATCCTAATGCCATGGTCATCAGCGCGGGTTTGACCCCGACAGGCACCTGGTCGCCGGAAGCCACCCCCGACGACGTATATCTCGAGCAGATGTACCAGGCGATGGGCGGACGCAGCGATGGCTACTTTGATGTGCTGGGTGCTCATGCCCCCGGCTACAAAGCACCTCCCGAAGTCAGCCCCGATGAAGTAGCGCGCACCCCAACCTATGGGGGACATCGCTTCTTTTGCTTCCGCCGTGTGGAGGATTTGCGTGCCATCATGGTGCGATACGGTGATAGCAATAAGCAGATCGCTATTCTCGAATTCGGCTGGACTAGCGACCCGATACACCCCAGTTACGCCTGGCATCGTGTCTCAGAGGAAGAGAAAGCGGACTACCTGGTGCGGGCCTACAAATGGGCCAAGGAGCACTGGTCGCCCTGGATCGGCTTGATGAGTCTGGTTTATTTCTGTAATCACGACTGGACGGAGGCGAATGAGGAATACTGGTGGGCGATCACCTATCCGGCGTGGCCGGAGTTCAAACCCAGGCCCGCCTATGATCGTTTGAAGGGGATGCCTAAATAGCAAGAACTCCGGTAGTGGCAGTGCACTCGGTGTCTCATGGATAACGCTCAGCATTGCGCCACGCTGAGCTTTCTCCCATCGGGAGAGAATATCCCATACTTGCCCAAGCCCAGGCGTTGCAAGCAAAACTGCGCGGAGGTTCGGAGCACGCCGAGTCCATAGATGATGCTGCGCCGGAGATTGGTGGACGAGGCTTCCCTGAAGTATTTGGCCGGGCAGGAGACCTCACCAATCGAAAAGCCAAAGTAGAGCGCTTGCAGGAGCATCTGGTTATCAAAGACAAAGTCGTTGGAGTTCTCCTCAAGCGGCAATGTCAATAGCACCTTTCTGGAAAACGCCCGATACCCGGTGTGGTATTCCGATAGCTTCGCACCCGTCAAGAGGTTCTGGGTGAAAGTCAACATGCGGTTTGAGATGTATTTGTAGATGGGCATGCCCCCCTTCAATGCGCCGCCGCAAAGGATGCGCGAACCGAGCACGATGTCGAACTGCCCTATGGCGACCATAGAGGCCATCGCCGTCAGCAACTTGGGAGTATACTGATAATCGGGATGAAGCATGATGACCACGTCGGCCCCGGCACATAACGCCTCTTTGTAGCAAGTTTTCTGATTCCCCCCGTAGCCGAGATTTCGAGGGTGCACGATGGTGCGGATGCCCAGTTTCCTGGCCAGTTCAACCGTTCCGTCCCGACTGGCGTCGTCCACCAGGATCACCTCATCTACCACATCGCGCGAGATTTCCGAATAGGTCGCTTCGAGGGTCTTTTCGCAGTTGTAGGCGGGCAGGACGACGACAACCTTCTTATGGTGGATCATCCCCGGCTCTCCTTACGGCTTCTCCCGAACCTGGAACACCTGGATGCGGTGGTTGAACGTATCGGTCACATATAGCCGGTCGCCACTCAAGGCCAGGTTCACCGGCAGGCGCAACATTCCCTCCCCCCACTGGCCTAGCAGAGTCCCATCGCTGGCATAGCGCTGTATCAGACCAAGCCCAGGGGCAGTAACAAAAAGGCTGCCATCATCGGCCAGTACGATATGCGGGACGTTGTAACCAGCCGCCGCAGGGATCTCCCATTCTCCCTGATAACGCCCCAAGAGATCGAGGCGCTGAATGCGCCGGTTTGATGCATCCACAGCGTACACATCACCTGCCGGACTGACGGCTATATCGGATGGGTCCAAGAACTGGCCCGCAGCCTTGCCTCCGATCCCTCCATAGCTGCCCCCCTTAACACCGTTGGCATCGAAGATGAGGTAGCGCGCCCCACCGGTATCTGCAACATAAATGGCATCCTTGGCGTCAATCGCCATCCCCCGGGGGTGATACAACTGTGCCTCGGGGCCACCGAACTTGTCCAGATATTTGCCATCAGCGGAGAAGCGATAGATCCAACACGGTCCAGAGTCCAGGACCAGTATCTCCCCTTTGGAATTGACGACCACAGCCACAGGCTCTACGAACGGTTGATCGCCTCGATTCCACTGGGCCAGGAAGGCGCCATCGCCGGTGAAAACCTGGATGCGGCGGTTGCCAGTATCCGCTACATAGACCCGATTCTTAACGTCAATGGCAATGCCGCGTGGTTCTTGGAACTGCCCCTTGCCATTCCCTTGCCCGCCCCAGGCCTGCAAAGGTACAAGTTCCAGAGCTTTGAGGTTTAACATAGCTAGCGTGGGGCGCACAGTCTCCGAAGGCTGGGGATAACTCACCTGTGGCAGGGCACTGTTCCGCATTTTATCGGAAGGAACCAATTCTGTTCCTTGGCCAGGCGGTGTCCAGCGGAACCAGATGAACTTTGGTATTTCACGATATTGAACAAAGTTTGCATCACGACGTGGAATGTAACGTATCTCGATCGGGTATTCGCCCTCTTGTAGGAATATGGCGCCCTCATGTGCGCCCTCACTTGCCTTTTCCCCTTTGTCGGAAATGACTAACTGATCGCCTATCTTGAGGCTGGTGTTAGAGGGATGGATGATAAACCTCCAGGCACCGGTCGTGGGGATAATGATGCTGCCTCTCCAGACAGCCAATTTGAGCTGGCTAGGTGACCTCAGCAGGTACTCGAAACCCGCCCGCAGAAAGGGGAAAACGCGCGTCAGAAAAGGCTTGGATTCACCGGAAGCATCGGCGTAAAAGCTACACTCCAATCCGAATGGGAAGCTGAAAGCCCCTTGTTTGGCCACATCCGCCACCTCTTCCCGACTAACGCGATACTCGTAGAACTGGGCATGCCCGAACTTATCCCGATGAACAATCTCCTCACCGGAAGGATAGACATGCCGCAATGCCGGTAGGAATGGGGCGAACTCCTCGTCCAGGAGGTAGCTTACATCCTTCCCTGTAACCGATTTGAGCGGAACATCCTCAAGGGGGTTCAAGTGACGAATCACATGCTGGTCAGAGTTGAAGACGTTCAAAGCGATGAATCTGGTCGTCGGGCTACCGAATAGCCTGTCGGAAAGAAATACCTCCCGGGATTCTCCTATCTCCTTAATACGGTACCCGGGCAGAGCTTCCATCGGCGAGAAAGCCTCGAAAATTCTCCTGTCATTCGGTTTGATGATAAATGTGATGCGCAGGTCTGCTATGGCCGCTGTTACTAAAGCAAAAAGGACCAGGAGAGCGGCGGCCTTGCATCCCCAGCGCGGCCATACCTTCCCCAAGGTGATCCACGCCTGTTCCAGCGCCAAAGCCGCGAAGATAAAGCAAGGCCCGCTGGTCTCCAACAACCGAGAAGCATGTGGCGCTTCCCAGGTGATCGCTGCGGGGACAATGCCCACGCAGAACCACAGCAACACCAGGATATATTCCATTTTCCGACACCGGGCCAGGCTGACCATCATCCCCAGGGGTAAAAGCACCGCTGGGCTGAAAGTCAACAAAGAGGCGGTGGGAAGGTTATGGCGACCGTTGAAGTCCCCTTCATATTGAAACGCCAAAAGGGTTCGCCTGAGGCTGTTGCGGAGCCTTGCATAAACCAACTTCGGCTGGTTTTCCACCCCAACCCATACGACTGTTTGCTTGGCGCGGTCAAAGAAACTGTCCATGTGGCTTAGCGCGTAAATCCCCTCCGGCAGAACTACTATGAAAGACGAAAGAAGGAATATCGCCAGTCCCACCCAATGGCGTTTCACAGATTCCCGCTGGAATATCGCCAGATAGACCAAGAACCCGATGACCCCGATAGCGAATATGCGGTGATTGTAATAGCCATAAATTCCCAAGCCGAAAGCCAATCCCGCCAGGAGGAATAGCCATCTCTTGCCCTGCTTGAGCGCGGCAAGAAGCAACCATAGGGTCAAGGCATCGAAAGTAGGCGAAAAGATGATCTCCATCCCCCACCGGCTGTAATTAGTGTGCCAATGAGAGAAGGCGAGAAAAGCGGTGGCCATCAAGGCCAGCCTGTCGGAGAACGCCGTTCTAACGAGAAGCAGAAAGAATAGCAACCCCAGGCAACCGATGACAGCCGCAGTAGCCCGTACCACCCACACGCGAGGCTCAGGATTGATGCGGAAGGGGATAGTCAAGACTTCCACAAAGAGGGAAGCGCGGCCCGCGCTCATCGTGGTGAGATACAAGTGGTGTTTCCCCGTGCGGATAATCTCCAACGCATCTAAGCCATTGATAGCCTCATCAATCCAGCAGCCCGGAGGATTCTCGTCTAACTTGTACAATCTGACGAAGCAGCCCGCACCCAATATGAGCAGCGCCAGCCCCCAGAACCATTTCTTCTCATAGACTGGGGAAGGCTCTGTCGGCCCTTGGAAGACAAGCAGTAAAACAAATGCCACCACGCCGATCAAGTAACAGATCAGGCCGGCGTTCAAGTTATGGCGTAAGAAGTAATACTGCCCTGTGCCGGCTGCGCTTGCTGCCAGCGCCAGCAGCAGAAACAAGGGCAGTCCGAGGCTTCTCGGTTTCCGGTCCTCTGTCACGTCACCCCCCTCAGAACCTCACCGAATGCCCTGAACCTGGAATACCTGGATGCGATGATTCAGTGTATCCGTCACATAGAGCAGCCCATCTTTCAAGGCGAGATTCACAGGCATACGCAACATGCCCTGCCCCCACTCGCCCAGCAGAGTCCCGTCGCTGGCATAACGTTGTATCAGGCCAGATTCCGGAGCTGTGACGAAGAGGCTCCCATCCTCAGCCAACTCGATGTGGGGGCCGTTGTAAGCGTTAGCCCCAGGGATGGCCCATTCCGCCTGGTAACGGCCAAAGACATCGAGGCGCTGAATCCGGTGGTTCGATGTGTCCATCGCGTACAAGTCGCCCCAGGCGCTGATCGCCACATCGGTCGGCTCCAGGAACTGCCCTGGGGCCTTGCCCGGAGACCCGTAGCTGCCCACTTTGGCGCCGTTGGCATCAAAGAGGAGATAACGCCCACCGCCGGTGTCCGCTACATAAATGGTGTCTTTGCCGTCAATGGCCATGCCGCGAGGATGATACAATTGCGCCTCAGGCCCACCGAACTTGCCGAGGTAGTTGCCCTCCGCAGAGAAACGATAGACCCAGCAAGGCTCCGAGTCCAAGACCAAAATCTCCCCTTTGGAGGTGAC
>CAYPON010000211.1:0-6222 GCA_964412315.1 uncultured Anaerolineae bacterium
CCCAGATATTAACTGATCCGCACCCGTGCCCAGACCGTAGCCGCCTCCAGCGGCAGCCTTTGCGCCAGTGCTTCATAGAATCCCTCGGAAAAGGCGACGGCCCCCCGATCCGAGATTTGGAACTGCATCCCCACCGCCATGGGAATGCCCACCTGCACCAAACGAGCGGCGACGCTGAGCCGCTTTCTCTCGTGGGCCATCCCCAGTTCGCAGGCGTTCAAGACAACCAAATGGAGCGACTTGATGTTGCACAAGAGATCGCGCAGGCTTGTGCCGGTGACAGGGCGGCTCCGCCCTGCGGAATCCTCCAAGACAAGGCCATCCAAAGTGCCATGCCCGGCAAAGTGCAACACGTGCGGCGCAAACTCCAGGAGCACATGGGGCAGGTCCCTTTCCATTCGTTTGCCCACCAGGTGACGCACGATCAGATCGCCGCGTTGTACTGCCCTGCTTAACTCTTCCTCGATAATCTGCCGCTCCCTGCCGATCTCCAGGGCATCCTGATCCAGGGGGCTGGCGCCGACGATAAGCAGGCGCAAGGGCCGTTCCAGGCGTACCGGCCACGGCTTGGTCACCACGCCCCGCACAATAGGCGTCTCCAGGTCGAGACAGAGGAACTTTTGCCCATTGTGCAGATACTCCCAGGGCAAACGAGCCAACTCCGGCTGAGAGATCGTCAACCGCAGCCGCAACCGCCCATTCGCTTCCTCCAAACATTTGCTGTAGATGCGCCCGGCGGGTTGGTCAAAGAGCGCATCGTAAAGCTGACGGCCGATGTCTTGTAGAGAGACCCCTTCCGCGGCCAGCGTAGTTGCACTAAGGGGCTTGCGGCTCCGGCTGGCTGTTCTCAAAATGGCCAGGGCCGGCTCTATTTCCTCCCAGGCAAAAGGAAGCTGAAAATAGCCTACGGCAGCCCTGGCCCCTCCTGGCCCGCAGGCAATGAAAGGATAGCCTTCCCCCAACTGCGGCCCGGTGCGGATTTCAAAGTCCTGGTATATTCTCCCCATTGTATTGGCAGACATCAGGTATCCTTCAACGCGAGCAAGCGCGAATGCCAAGTTCGCGGCTACACACCGGAACGGGCTTCCTCTATGATTTGCACGCCGGAGCTAGTGCCAAGGCGAGTGGCGCCAGCAGCGATCATCGCTTTCGCCTGCTCCAGGGTGCGAACGCCGCCGGCTGCCTTGACCCCCATTTCCGGCCCCACTGTGCAACGCATCAGTGCCACATCCGCCACTGTCGCTCCCCCTGGCCCGAAACCGGTTGAGGTCTTGACAAAGTCGGCGCCTGCCGCCCTGGCCAGAGAGCAGGCGCGCACCTTCTCCTCGTCGGTGAGCAGGGCTGCCTCGATAATCACCTTGCAAATCGCCCGCCCTCGGTGCGCCGCTTTGACCACGGCCTCAATATCTCGCTGCACCCGTTCGTCGTCCCTGGCCTTGAGCGCGCCGATGTTGATCACCATGTCTATCTCTTGTGCGCCATCCAAAAGCGCCTGCTCCGTCTCGTAGACCTTGACTTGGGACAAGGAAGCGCCCAGGGGAAAGCCCGCCACGCTGGCCACTTTGACTCCCGTCCCTCGCACGCACTCTGCCGCCAGCCGGACGTTGCAGGGATTCACACACACCGCTGCGAAACTGTATTGCACCGCCTCTGCACAGAGCTTCTCAATCTGGGCAGGCGTAGCCTCCGCTTTCAGCATCGTGTGGTCAATAAACTTGGCGAGCTGCGCCGCCGTCAAACTTTTCACCTCGATTCCGGTCGTCATATCCCTCTCCCTAACGTGACTACTACAGAGAACACAGAGACAGATCGAAAGCGGAAGGCCCGACCCCCGATGGCGGTCAGGCCTTTCGCTCGTTTTCCATGCCTTTTCCTCCTTGATCACACAATAGGTAGGATCTCAGCCCAACTTGGCCAATTGAGCTTCGAGAGCACGCCGGGAGGTGCCGGCGGTGATAAGGCGCGGCGTGAATCCCAGCCCTGTCCAGAATTGCTCCCCTTCCGTGTTGCCTATCACATAGCGCAGAGTTACCTCCTCGATGTTGCGCTGGGCAAAGAAACGGCAGAGCCTGGCAACCAACGCCGTGCCCACGCCCCGCCGTCGCCACGCCTCCTCGACGAACAGCGTATCAATGAATCCGGCGATCTCGGGTAAAAGCTCAACCTGCCGCTGGACATGCCCGATCACTATGCCGATGACCCCTCCTCCCACGCCCTCAGCGACCAGAACCAGGGTATCAGCATCCTGCAGCAAGCGCGTCAACTTGTCTCGTGCCTGCGCCCTTCCGACCTCGGACAGTCGCCACAGAGATGGATTGCGCCGCTCCATAAGCGTCTGTAGCGCCAGACGCATGGCGACGAGCCTGTCCAGATCACTTTCCCCTGCCTGTCGAATTGTATAGCTTTTCATGACGGCAAGGAACTGCGGTCGGGCAGCGAATCGAAATCCGGCACGTCGGCCAGGAATACCTGCCCGTAGCCCTGCGGGTCGGCGGTGTAGAGCACTTGCTTCCCATCCGGGCTGAAGCGTGGGTGCACATGTACACGTTGTATATGGAACGAGCCGCGATGCTGCGCCAGCACTTTTGGTCCCTCGAATTGCCCGTTCCGGTAGCGCCAGAGGAGCACGTAGGGGTCAGTGCGGCTACCATCACCGACGATCAAATCCAACATCCGGCTATGGAAATGCGTCGAACTGTAGGTCAACGGAGCCTCCACCTGGTCGGTGTTGTCATAACGGATCGCCCCGTACACCGGCCTTTTCGGCGTATAACCATGATAGCCGATGTGTTCCCCGTCAATCATCCAGTATTCGTGGCCTATCGCCTCCTCAGGGATCTGTGGGCGGATTTTCCAGCTTTTGCCCGTGTTGATGTCCAGCCCCCAGATGCGCTGCTCCACCAGATTCCAGGGGCCTTCGTGGCAGAAGGTGAGGATATGGGGCAGCTTGGGCGAGGTGTTGACATGGGTGATCCAGTGATTCTCCTCGAAAACGACCTCCGATTTGCCACTATCAATGTCCACCTTGACGATCATGGAGTGGGGGTGCGCCTCGAAGATTTCGCGAAATCCGACATAGCCATGCCCCAGGTCTATGCGGAAGCGGTTGGACAGGTCTTGAGAGTGGTAGGTGCAAATGTAGCGACCATCGGCAGTGGCGTTCGTCTGGCCGACGGTATACCCTTTGGGCCGGGTGTAGAGTGGGCATATCTGGAGCGAGCGCAGATCGAGCACCATCAGCGTGTCGCCATGGTAAAAGTAGGCCTCCTCCCGCACGGGGCTTTTGCTGACAGCGCCTATTCTCCCCTTCTCTGGATCGAGATCGGTCAGTTGCGTGATTTCGCCGCTCTCTAGGTCAATGCCGAAGAGGTTGGTGCGATTTTCGCGATCCGAGATAATGATCAACTTGCGATCCCCATCGTACCAGCCGGACTCGGTGAAGTAGAGATGGTTGCTCAGACATTTATAGTTGGTCAGTTGGTGAATCATGGCCCCGCTGGCCGGATCCTTAAATGTCTTCCATTCGGGTGCCCAATGGCTCCCTTTGCCTGTTGTAGCCATTCTGCCCTCCTCGCTGCTGCTATATCGTGCTGGCGTCCAGTATAGGCATCCTCCTCGGATTGTCAAGTCCAATTGCGGTGGTCTCGAAGCATCGAACTCGTTGCAGCGATTTGCCATTTATGGTATCATATCCACGTGGATTCCAGGCATTGCTGAGAGCTAACCCCACTAGGAGGCTCTGACCGTCTGAAGGAGAGCAGAATGACCGAACAGTTAAACACTCAGAAAATTTATAGTGAACTGAGCCAGCTATATAAGGCCATCCAGTCGCTCAGGGAGGAGATCGAATCATTGGGGCAGGCGATGGCTCATCCTAGCATTCGCACCGAACATCCTCACATTGTGCGCATCGAAGGCGTGCATGGTGGCCGCCCGATCATGCGAGGTACAGGTGTGAGCGTGCAGACCATCGTAGAACAAACACAATTGGGACGCTCACCCCAGCAAATCGTAGAAGATTTCCAGGGTGTACTGACATTGGCCCAAGTCTATGATGCCTTGAGTTACTATCACGAGCATAAGCAGGAAATCGAGCAGTACATCGCTGAGAACCGCGAGGCATTATGCAAAGGGGCTGCAAAACGGTGTATAACAACTGGAAGAACCTAGGCGAGTTCGCAGGTAAAGGAGGATGAACAGTGCGTTGGGAATGCCTGAGCGGAGCGGAACTGGCGGAAGCACTGAAAGCGACAGGCGGGGTCTGCCTGCTGCCCATCGGCAGCCTGGAGAAACATGGCACGCACTTGCCCACCGGCACGGATACCTTGACCGTCCACGCGCTCTGCACCGCGGCGGCGGAACGGGAGCCGGCGGTGGTCGTGCCGCCGCTCTACTACACCCACGTCAAAGAGATGAAGAATAACATCGGCGCCATCGCTCTGGACACGCCGCTGCTGATGAAGATGGTGGAAAACCTTTGCGACGAGATCGCGCGCAACGGCTTTCGCAAGATCATCCTGGTAAATGGCCACGGCGGCAACCGCTTCTGGCTGCCCCTGCTGATGATGGACCTAGGCGATGCCAACAAGGATTATGCCGTGTACCTCTACCGCGGCGGCATCACGGTTGGGATGGATCACCTGCGCGAGTCGTCGGTGCCGGAGCACCATGCCGGCGAATTGGAGACCAGCCTCAGCCTGCATCTTTTCCCCGAACACGGACATATGGACGCCTTGCCGCCTGATCCCGGCCTGCCGAACCCGCTCCCGCCCGTTTCCAGCTACACGCCTGTGGAGTGGGTAAGCATGTACCCTGACGCCTATGCTGGAGATGCACGCCCGGCGACGGCGGAGAAAGGGCGGATTATCTTCGAGGCCGCCGTGGAGAAGCTGGCGAACGCTATCCGCGCTATTAAAGAGGACAGCGAGACCCTTGCCAAGATGCAAGAGTTCACTCGCGCCAAGCGCCAGCCGAAGTAAGATATGCACTGGGCGCTCTGTTGCAGTAATTTGCCAAAGGAGGACAACTAATGTCCACCGCAGTTAAGATCAGCGTCATCGGCGCGGGAAGCGCCCAGTTCTCGTTGGGGCTGGTCAAAGACCTCTGTCTGATCGAGAGCTTGGCAGGCAGCCATATCTGTTTCATGGACATCAACCAGGAGCGCCTGGATATGATCCACAAGCTGGCCATGCGCTACGCCGCCGAGTTGGGCGCCAGGCTGACTATGGAGCGCACCCTGGAGCGCAGCGTCGCCCTGCGCGATGCCGACTTTGTCATCAACACCGCCGCCGTCAAGAGCCATCATCACCAGCGCGCCGTGCGCGAGCTGACGGCTAAGCACGGCTATTATTATGGTGGAGTGCATTTGGGCAGCTACGACCAATTGCAGTTGATGTTGGATGTGGCGCGGGATATGGAAAAGCTCTGTCCGGACGCCTGGCTCATCCAGTCGGCCAACCCGGTCTTCGACGGCTGCACGCTGATGACCCGCGAGACGGGCATCAAAGTCTGCGGCCTCTGCCATGGCCACTATGGCGTCTACGAGATCGCCCGCACCATCGGCCTGGAGCACCTTGACCGCTTGACCTGGCAGGCGCCCGGCTTCAACCACAACATCTGGCTGACCCACTTTATCTACGAGGGGAAGGATGCCTATCCGTTGATTGACGAGTGGATCAAGACCAAAGGGGAAGAGTATTGGCGCACGCATGTGGCGGTTCGCACCCACGATGTGCAGATGTCGCGTGGGGCTGTGCATGAGTATCGTATGTATGGGGTGTTCCCCATCGGCGATACAGTGCGCAGCGGCGGCTGGTGGTATCATACCGACATCCAGACCAAGAAACATTGGTTCGGTGAGCCGTGGGGTGGGCCGGATACTGAACTGGCGCGGCCTCTCTTCGTCGGGAATCTGGAAACGCGGATCGCCGAGATGACAAGGCTGGCTAACGATCCCAAGGCCAGCCTAGTCGAGGCTTTCGGCAACCAAAAGACCCGTGAGCAGCAGGTGCCGATCATTGATGGGCTAGTAAACGACCACGAGGGGCAGTTCCAGGTCAATATCCCCAACCACGGCGCGCTGGAGGGCATACCCGACGACGTGGTGGTGGAGGTGCCGGCCATTGTCAACAAGAAGGGCATCCAGGCGATCCACGTCGGTGCGCTCCCGCCCAAGGTGATGCTCGAGCAAATCCTGCCCGACTGGCTGGACATGGAGCGCAA
>CAYPON010000212.1:0-5508 GCA_964412315.1 uncultured Anaerolineae bacterium
TCTTGAGCAGCCCAACCTGCTATCTGAGCGCGCCTGTCCGCCTGTTCGCGGCAGCGCACACAAAGCGTCGTCTCCGGCAGGATTTCTAACCGATCGGGGTCTATTTCCGCGCCGCAGGATTCGCATTTGCCATAGGTGCCTTCTTCTATTCGCTTCAAGGCATGTCCGATCTCGTACAGTCGCTGGTGTAGTTCGTCCTTAGCCCATAGCTCCTGTTCCCGCGTCTGAATGTGAACAATAATGTCGGCATCATCGGTATCTCGCTCATCCGCGGGATTCACCGATGAGCCGACATTTCTGGCTCGGCCTAACAGGTGTTTCCTTTCCCTCTCTAACTGCTTCTTGAGGCGCTGCAAATCCTTCTCCGTTATCATCCTGTCTACTCCTATTATTCAGTACCCATCTGATAGCCTCGGAGCCTTATGCCTGAGGGCTTGATAGCCGCATCTTCCCGGATGCGGCTATCGTTTTTCAGGCAGACACCTGGCACAAAGGCGCCCTCTGAACATTTGGGAAGGCAAGCGAGGAAGCTATATAGCAGAAAATCCCGCCCGTGTAGCGGGCAGGACTTGCATGTCGTGGATGATGCTTAGATTGCTTAATAATGGTATACAAAATCCGAAAAATGTCAAATCGCGAGAAACCACCTACTTGGGCTTTTTCGCTATCGGTGGCATAATATCGCCAGCTAGCTTGTAAAACGCAAATGGGAGAGCAAAGGATGTCAAGCAAGTACGTAAGACTAGCTATGGTAGGTGTGGGGAATGTGGGGCGTTCCTTTCTCAAACTGATGATGGACAAAAAGCGAACCCTCTCCGACCGCTATGGCCTGCAACTCGCTTTGGTCGCTGCTGCCGATAGCTCCGGCGCAGCGCTGGCCGCCGATGGCCTCGACCCTGCCGCCCTGCTCGCGCTCAAGGCCAAAGGGCAGGGCGCCGCCAGGTTGAACTCCGGCGGGATGCCAGGCATGACCCCGCGCGAGATGATCCGCCAAACCGGAGCGGATCTGTTACTAGAAGTTTCCCCCACGAATCTGGTGGATGGCCAACCGGGGCTGGGAGCTATCGAGGAGGCTCTGAAGCTGGGAATGCACATCGTCACCGCCAACAAAGGGCCGTTGGTCCTGGCCTATCCCCGCCTGATGGCGCTGGCCCGCCAGAAGGGACGGCAACTCCGCCACAGCGCCGCCGTCGCCGGGGCCTGCCCAACGGTGAATATCGGGCAGCGAGATCTGGCCGGCTGCGACATCTCGCAGATAGAAGGCATCTTTAACACGACGACTAACTACATCCTTTGCCAGATGACGGACAAGGGGAAGAGTTTCGCCGAGGCTCTGGCCGAAGCGCAGGCGAACGGTGTGGCCGAGGCCGACCCTTCCCTGGACATAGACGGCTGGGATGCGGCTAACAAGCTGGTCATCCTCGCCAATAGCGTTCTCGGCGTCCCCGCGACTCTGAAAGATGTCCAGGTGACCGGCATCCGTAACCTCAAAATGGAGACGCTGCAAGAGGCGCGGGCTAGAGGAGCAGCCATCAAGCTATTAGCCGTGGCCACGAAAACGGATGGTGGCTATCGCCTCAGCGTCAAGCCTACTGAACTACCCTTATCCTATCCTCTCGCCCGGCTCACCGCTTGGGAGATGGGCATCATCTATTACACCGACATCCAGGGCACTATGCGCGCTGTGGTAGATGAACAGGGGACTATACCCACCGCGGCGGCAATGCTGCGGGATTTGATCAATATCTATTGCGAATAGGCTGTTATGTAAACAAAAGCAAAGGAGGGGCCGATGTCTCAAGTGTGTATCAGCATGATCCGAAAGTTATGGTATGTAACATTGGCGGGCCTGATCATCATAGCGGCGATAGGGGTTTTCCTCTCGATCCGGCAGGGACCTAGGCCTCCAGTGACCGTTGTCCCCGCCGTGACAGAATCGGCCTGGAGACATGGCGAAGGCCAGAGTTGCACCGTCTGCCACGCTCGCCCAGAGGAAGAAAGAGAGCGGCGCGAACTGGAATCCACCGTTCCGGAGGCCCTGGAGGAGGAAAAGGGTGGAGAGGAAGAGGGCGAAGGCGGTGCCGACAATCGCGCCGACCTGTTTATCCGCCAAAGAGCTTATCCGCTGGACTCCATCCCCTTCGGGGCGCGTTATAAGGCGTACTTGGAGTCCCTCAAACTGGTGAACCCTCGCCTCAGCAGTGTGGAACGGTGGGAGAATATCGGCCCGGCGCCGATGCAGAATTCTCAGGTGGGAGGAGTGCAGATCAATGTCAGCGGGCGTGTCACGGCTATCGCCGTGGATCCACGAAACTCAAACGTCGCTTACGTCGGTGCTGCTTTGGGCGGGGTCTGGAAGACCACGAACGGCGGCCAGAGTTGGACACCCTTGACCGACAGCCAGGCTTCACTGGCGAGTGGCGATATCGCCATTGACCCTGTCAATCCCGATACCATCTATGTGGGCACGGGCGAAGCGCACGGTTCTGATTCCTACTATGGGGCAGGCCTGCTCAAGTCCACCAACGGTGGGCAGAGTTGGACGCTCCTGGGGGCGAATGAATTCTCCTGGGCCGGCATCACGCGCGTGATCGTAGACCCACGAAATCCGCAGATTATCTATGTCGCAACAGCCAATTACACGGGGGTTAATGTCATACCGCGTTGGCGACCCTGGGCCGGCATCTTCAAATCCACTAACGGCGGCCAGAGTTGGACTCGTCTGCTTGGCTGTAACTACGATGGTGGAGCCTGCCGCGGCGCGTCTGACCTGGTCATGGATTCCAGGAACAGCCAGGTGCTCTACGCCGCCTTTTGGGGCAGCGGTATCTGGAAGACGGAGGATGGCGGCGCGCGCTGGGAACAAATAGACCGTGCAGGGAGCAATGTCAACCGTATCGAGTTGGCCATCAGCCCTTCCAATCCCCTTGTGCTCTATGCTGGATACAGCATCATCACCTCGAACTATCGCGGCATCGTCATGATCAAGAGCGTGAACGGCGGCAGAAACTGGGTGCAAATACAGCAGGCGCCCAATTATTGTGGGATGCAGTGCAATTACGACAACATCATCGCTGTGCACCCCAGCGACGAAAACATGGTCTATGTGGGCGGAAGCGCCAACTATATCTGGGAACCAGTGTGGATCATCAAGCAGGTGTTACAGATGTCCCCCGATGGCGGCGATACCTGGCAAGATCTCAGCCCTGGCGACCGCACCGATACTGTGCTCCACCCAGACATGCATGTCATCACTTTCGACCCACGCAATCCTGACAACATTTGGGTGGGCAACGATGGCGGCGTCCGCCGTTCCACAGATGGTGGCCGAACCTGGCTGGATGCCAACGGCAACCTCGCCACCTTGCAGTTCACGGGCGTGGCGGCACATCCCACGGACGCGAACACCGCCTTCGGTGGGATGCAGGATAACAACAAAGCTAAAACCAGCGGCCCTCTGATCTGGCAGGCATTGGATGCGGGCGATGGTGGCTTCGCGGCCATTGACCCCTTCGACTCGCGCTATTATTACGGCACGCGCTATTACCTGCAATTCCAACGCAACGATAGATCTGGCTCCGCCCCCGTAGACGATTGGCCGGTGAAAGTGGCAGGCATTGACCGCAACGACCGGATGCTCTTCTATTCCCCTTTTGCTCTGGATCCCTCCACGGCGGGCGTGCTCTATTGGGGCACTCACCGTCTTTACCGGACAAGTAACCATGGCGACTCCTGGCAGGCGATCAGCGGCGATCTGACCAAAGGCCAATGGGCAATTTCGGCCATCGCCGTCGCCCCTACCGCCGCTGGCACGATCTATGTTGGGACCGGGGATGGCAACGTCCAGGTCACGCGCAACACCGGCGGCAGTTGGAGCAATGTCACTAAATCACCCCTGCCCAACCGCTTCGTCTCAGATATCGCCGTCGTCCACAATTCGCCGCAAACCGCCTATGTCGTCTACAACGGGTTCAACGACCACACCCCAGGAACGCCAGGGCATGTCTTCAAGACGACCAATTACGGGCAAAGCTGGCAAAACATTAGCACCAGTCTCTCTGACGTGCCCGTCCTCAGCATCGCCCTGGATCGCGACGCGCCAGGGGTCATTTACATCGGCACGGATGTTGGTGTTTTTCGCTCCCTTAATGACGGCGCGAACTGGGAGTTGTTCAACAACGGCCTGGCTACCGTGGCCGTGGTTGACCTGGCACTTAACCCGGACACGGATGTCTTGCTGGCAGCCACCCATGGGCGAAGCATTTACCGGCTGAGATTGGGGGCAAGGCCCACGGTACGCTACATCAATTTGCCTCTGTGCCTCAAGAATTTCGGCCCCCCTCTACCGGGGCAGCGCACCCCAACTCCCACCGCCACGGCGCCCTCCTTGCCGACAGCCACAGCGACGCGCCGTGTGACGCCGACGCCAACTTCGCCTCTCCCAACCCCTGCTGGCAACATCGTGACTTTCGCCGATGACTTTAGTAACGCGGAGAGCGGCTGGTATGAAGGCGAGAGCGGAAATTCTGTCTTCAGTTACGAAGATGGTGAATACACCATCATGACCATAGAAGCGAACTGGCTTGGCTGGGCCTGGGCGCCCTCTGCCCTTCACCGCGATGGCGTATTCCAGGTGAAAGCACGACAAGAGGAGCAAGGCGCCGTTTACGGTCTCGTTTTTGGCGGGGATAATGACGCATTCTATGCCTTTTTCGTCAACCCCAACACCGGCAACTACGCTCTGCTCCTGTGGTATGGCGGGCAATTGAGCGCACTGCGCGGATGGACGTCCTCCCCGGCCATCGCTCGCGGCACCGCGATCAATCTGCTCCAGGTCATGCGCTCCGGAGGGAACATCGGCCTTTATGTCAACGGGCAATCGGTGGCTTCCCTGCCCCAGGATGCCCGTCTCACTGGTGCAGGCTTTGTCGCCCTCGCCAACTGGGCGGCGACCGACATGGCTACCTCGTACTTTGACGATTTCAGCATCGCCTCCTCTGTCCAGGTCGCCGTCTATGACAATTTCAGCAACCCGGCCAGCGGCTGGGCCAGGGGCACCAGCCCGGATGGTTACTGTAGAGCCGATTACGTCACCGGCGAATATGCCTTCTCCACCTCCGCCGATGCCGCCTGCTATTCTACGGCCCCAACCTATCCCTACCCGAGCGGCATCTACGAGGTGACGGCGCGGCGCGCGGAAAGCACCTATCCCACGGCCTATGGCCTTATGTTCGCTGTGAATCAGACCGTCAGCAGCTATTACCTGTTCTGGATCAATCCCGACAGCCGAACCTATTGCCTGATGGGATACGATGGGGTGCATCTCTACGCTCTGGTGAACTGGACTCGGTCTTCGGCCATCAATCCTGGCTCGGCCAGCAACCGCCTGCGCGTCATCCGCGATGGGGTACAGATCCATCTCTTTGTGAACGACACCTACCTGATCAGCTTCATCAGCGATGCCCTGCTACAGAGCGGCTACCTCGGTTTGCTCAACTGGGCCTCGCC
>CAYPON010000212.1:5518-6147 GCA_964412315.1 uncultured Anaerolineae bacterium
GGAAGCTCCGGCGCGGGCAGCCAGACAGAGATGGCCATCGGCGATATCGGCTCGCCGCCGCAGCCTGTCGCCCCGTTCCGCGATTCCGCCCAGTGGCAGAAGGTCAAGTCAAAGGCAGGGGCTTTCTCCGCGCCCGCGTCTCAAGAGCTTACCCGATAACCTTCCGCCCAATAGCAGAAGACCCGAAGGGTTTTCTAAAACCCTTCGGGTCTCATTTTATCACATTAGTTACTTTAAATTTTGGGTCGCTATTTCAGACAGTTTCCGCGTGGCCTTTATACCCCAAACGCTTGTGTTCTGGCGACGAATGGCCCACCATCTGTTGGGCTACTCGCTCGCGGCGCGCCCGGGCCATCAGACCCCTTGACGAACCGATAATTTTCATATACAATATAGTTGAAAAATGGAACGTAAGGACGGGGGGCCTTATCGTTCCAGGGGAGCGGCAGATCCTCAGATCCCCTGATACCTGAGGAGCTGACGATCCCTACCATGGAGTCGGCGCCCGTTCGCCACAACGGGCGCCACTGTTTTTGTATCACATGTCCATCCGCAGATATGTAGGGACAAGGCATTGCCCCTACCTAATCAATCTCCGGGCGGGCTACGGCCAGGGTGTAAGCATTGGG
>CAYPON010000213.1:0-2772 GCA_964412315.1 uncultured Anaerolineae bacterium
TTTTCGTACGAATCACTTTGGTGAAGCCGGGTGAGGCTATTACTGGGATCATCAAAAGGAGCTTGACCAAGACATCGAGCGGCGTCTTGAGATGGTAGACCGAATTCAGCACAAATAGCCTAGCGCCCTCAGCCGTTTCTCGACGATCTCCTCTTCCTCTCTAGAATAGACCCCCTGCTCCTCCGGCAGCGGCGGCAAATGGCCTAACTCGACCAGCCTGGCGGTGATCTTGGCCACGGATTCCTCTACCGTCTCCCTATCGGTGTCCACGATGACCTCCGGGTTCAGCGGTTCCTCGTAAGGGTCCGAAACGCCGGTAAAGTTGGGGATTTCGCCAGCCAGGGCTTTCTTATAGAGGCCCTTGCTATCCCGCTGGATGAGGACATCCAGAGGGCATCTCACATACACTTCGACGAAATCGCCGATGTCCCGGCGGACGTAATCGCGCACCTCGCGGTAGGGAGAGATCGCCGCGCCGATAGCGGCCACGCCGTTGCGCGCGAGCAGCTTGCAGACGAAGCCGATGCGCTTGATGTTCGTGTCCCGATCCTCTTTGCTGTAGCCGAGGCCCTTGCTCAGGTGGGTGCGCACTACATCGCCATCCAACACCTCGACTTTCAGGCCGCGCTCGCGCAGGATCTCCTCCATCCGCCGCGCCAGCGTCGTCTTGCCGGCGCCGGAAAGCCCCGTGAACCAGAGCGTGAATCCGCGTTGCTCCATTATGCGATCACCTTTCCTTCCATGTCTGCGGGCACGGGCAGGCCGAACAGATCGAGCACCGTCGGGCCCACGTCGGTAATATGCAGGCCAGCGAGCTGGCCCTTTCCCGCTCTCTGCGGGTCGTACAGGATGAAAACCCCATACTGCGAATGGTTGGCGTCATCGGGGCCAGTGTCGTTCTCGAAAGTGTAATACTGGCGGTAGCCGACGCTGCCGACCGAACGCCAATAAAGGTTGCCAAAGTAAACGATCAGATCAGGAGGGACGCCCTTGACGCGCCTGTAAATCGCCTCCGGCTTGTAGGCCACTGTGCCGATGTTTTGGCCCTTAGGATCGGTGATAGCCCCGAGCTTGGCGATCAGCTCGTCGCGCGCCCACTCATAGTCAGCAGCCGGGATCACCCCCTGTGGCTCCCGCCCCTGCACGTTGAGGAACAGCCGCCCGTAATATCCGCCGTCGCCCCATGCTTTGGTGCGCGGCCAGTCCACCTCTACCTTGTTGAACGGGGTGACGCCTGAAGGGTACTGCTTCAGGATCAGATAGCCTTCCTGGATGAGCCATTCGTTGAAGCAGATGCCCCCGTCCATCCTGTGCGCGCCGTGATCCGAAACCACCATGACGATGGTATCCTTGTCGAAGGAGGGGAGCAACTCGCCGATCTGGGTGTCCAGGAAGCGATAATACTCCCTGATGGCGTTCTCGTGCTTGTTCCCCGGCTCATATTTGGGGTGCTGGCGATCCATGTATTTCCAAAAGCCGTGGTGTATGCGGTCAGGTCCCATGTCCACCATGATGAAGAAATCCCACGGCTTGGCCTGCACCAGATGCCTGGCCAACTGGAAACGCTGCTCAGTCATGCGGTAGATCTCGGCCAGCAGATGATCCTTGTCCTCCGTGCGGAAATCTTCCACATCCAGCATGAAATCCCCAATGGCTGACCTGATCTCGTCCTTCAGTTCCGGAGGATAGGTGTATTGGCTCTCGCGGCTCGGCGTCAGGAAGCAGGATACCAGATACCCGTTCACCGGCTGCGGTGGATAAGTCTGCGGCACACCCAGCACGATGACCCGTTTGCCAGCGCGAGATAGGATGTCCCAGGCTCGGTCATCGGCCACCGCTTTGGAATTGGCGATGGTCAGGCGGTCGTAGGAATGATCCGCGCGGTTGCGAAAGCCGTAAAAGCCCAGGGTTCCCGGGTCTTTGCCGCTCATCATCGCCGTCCAGGCCGGGACGGTGATCGGTGGAATGGTGCTTTCCAGCCGTCCCCAGCTTCCCCTGCCCATGAGGTGCCTCAAGTTGGGCAGTTCCTCGCGCCACTGCTCGAAGACGAACTGCGGCGCCAGGCAATCCAGGCCGATGATGGCCACCTTGCGTGCTCGGTCAAGATTGGGCATTGCCCCCCTCCTTAGCTGTCCGCGCAGCCTCCAACAGGACTTCGGCGACCTCTGGGCGGGTGAACTCGGCAGGGAGCGTTTGCCCCTGTTCGAGCAGCGTACGCACCTGGGTGCCGCTGAGCGAAACGTGGTCTGAATCAGGGTGTGGGCAGGTCTTGGCGGTCACCATTCCCCCACAGCGGCGGCAATAGAAGGCGTTCTCAAAGAAGAGGGGCGTGATCCCCAGATCGGATGGCTCAAACTCGTGGAAAATCAACTGCGCGTCATACGTGCCATAATACTTGCCGACGCCGGCGTGGTCGCGCCCCACGATGAAATGGGTGCAGCCGTAATTTTTGCGGGCGATGGCGTGAAAGATTGCCTCTCGTGGGCCAGCGTAACGCATCGCTGCCGGAAAGACGGAGAGGACGACGCGCTCCGGTGGATAATAGCCCTGCAAAATGCGCTGGTAACTGCACATGCGCACATCCGCCGGGATATCGCCCGCTTTGGTATCGCCGACAAGCGGGTGCAAAAGCAGGCCATCCACGATCTCCAGCGCCGTCTTCTGGATATACTCGTGGGCGCGATGAATCGGGTTGCGGGTCTGGAAGCCGACGATGGTGCGCCAGCCGCGTTCGGCAAAGATGGCGCGGGTCTGAGCTGGGTCATACCGGTA
>CAYPON010000213.1:2782-6122 GCA_964412315.1 uncultured Anaerolineae bacterium
AGAGAACTCGATGTGGCTGGGGCGGTTGAGCAGGTCAATATCCCCAGCTAAAAGCATATCGCCCTGAGCGTAAAGGCGGGCTACTCCCGGGTGGGCCTCGTCGGTGGTGCGATAGACGTTGGCTGCCTCCTTCTCCTTGTCGTAACCGAATTTCTCCTGCAGGTGCAGAATGCCCAACGGCAAGCCGCCCGGCTCCAGTAGTGCGACATCCTCCCCTTCGCGCAGCAGCTTGGCCTCCCCTGCGGTGGCAGCCAGTGTGATGGGGATTGCCCAGACCAGCCCGTTGCTGAGCCGCATATTCTCCACGACGCTTTGGTAATCAGCCTGGCCCATGAACCCGGTCAGCGGGCTGAGCGCGCCCACGGCGATCATCTCCAGATCGGAAATGGCGACGCTGTTGAGCGTCAGATGCCTCAGCGATCTGGCCCGCGCCAGGGCCTCTTGGCGTGCCTCATCACAGAGTATGCGATTGATGAGCGCACCACCGTGTGGAGGGATTGCTTTGATGGTTCCCGCCATGTAGCTCCTTTCCCTCATGTGAACTTGTGCATGATGGATACGTGATATATCAAGGACAGAACAAACAAAGCCAATTATACCGTCGTTTACGCCCTTGTCAAATGGGAGTTTGCTAATGCACCAACGCCAAGACGCAAAGAAAACAAGAGGATTCATAGCGACTTGGCTTCTTTGCGGCTTCGTTTTCACCCTTTAGGTGGCAGGCATCGCTCGCATGGGCGACTGTTAAGAACCCTTAATCGAATCTTCATCGTCGCTTAACCAAATTAACCCGCACTTAAAATAGGTATGCTACAATGGGAGCGAGATTGGCGATCTCCAGTTTATCCTCCTTTCCCCCCACTGGGCTCCTGGCCTGGGACGGGTGAACCCCAGGCCAGGAGCCAGTGCACCTGCAGGAGAAGAGGTTGCTATGCCAAAATCCGACTCTGTTTTCCCTGCAGTATCCCCCCCAAGCTATTTTCGCATTTCCTGATACACTATGCTATAATACCCTTTAGGCGAGTGAACCAAGAGCAATGATCTACTTCATGGAGGTTTGACGCATGGAAGTGCAACAAAAAAACAAGAGTCGGTGGATTTACCTTATTATCGCTGTGATCGCTATCATCAGCCTGGGAAGCGCTTTCTTTGTGGGAGGCGTGACGGGCTATTTTATCGGGCGAGGGACAGTCCGCAGGGTGATACAAGAAGGTCTCAGGATCGTGCCACCTCGTCTTGAACGTATATTGCCGCCCCAAAGAATGCCCAGTGAGCCAGTCCCTCCTGAACCTGAACTGCCTCCTGAAAAAAGGCCCACAGAGCGTCCGCCGGAAAAGCTCGCCTTCGAGTATGGCGCGATCATCCGCTGGGTGGAAGAGGATGGGCCTGCCGCGAAAGCGGGGCTGCAGGAAGGCGACATCATCGTCGCGGTCAACGGCAAACCCCTTTCCGAGGATCGGGACCTGAGTGCGCACATCCAAGCTTTCAAACCGGGCGACCGTGTGGAACTGAGGATCCTGCGTCCCCGAGAGGGGCAGGGGCACGTAGAGCGCAGCGTCGAAGTCACTTTGGGCAAGCGGCGCGATGAACAGGGGCGCACAGTAGCTTATCTCGGCATCAAATACTCGACTGTCCCAGGGCGTATGTTCATCGAGCCTGCGCGCTAGAGCGATGCGATTTGGAGCAGGTGCCGGTCGCCTGGCCGGCACCTGATTCGTTGAGATGACCTGGCCAGAGGCGAGGCGATGTTTTCCGGCATCCGTTGGCGATTAGTAGGCAGCTATTTCCTGCTTACAGCGATAACCACGCTGGTTCTGGGCGTGACCCTGCTATCCATCCTCAAGGGTTACTTCTTGCAGCAGGAAAAGGCCCAACTGCTTCAGAATGCCAAGGCTCTGGCTTCGCGTGCTGATCAGCTTCTGGCCAAGCAAGACCTCAACCAGTTAGCCACCCTGGTCAGCGCGTATAGCCTCCTCAGTCAGGCGCGCATCTGCGTCTTGGACAAGCAGCACCGCCCCCTTCTGGATTCCTGGGAAAACTCCTCTGATCAGAGCATCGGCTTTTCCCTGATGGAATCCAGGCGAGAGGGGGGCGGGCTGGAGATCGGCTTCGAGAGCGTATCCACCTCCTCGCGGCCCTATCAGCCCCCCACGATCCTGGTGGACGTCAGAAGCCCCTGGGGTGGTTACACTGTCCTGGAGGAGCCAACACAGGTGCATTCCAGCACAGCACGGAGCGCACCCCGTCTCCCCACGCCAACCACCATTGAGGTTCAAGTGCCCATCCCGGGGCCTACGGGGCCACTGGGATACATTCAGGTGTCCAGGGGGGCTACACGAGGTCAGCAGCTTTTGCAGACAATCCGTGTGGCCCTGCTCTGGGCCAGCCTGGCCGCTCTGCTCCTGGCGCTCAGCATGGGTCTCTGGATCAGCGGCGGCCTGACAGCGCCATTGGCAGAGCTAGCTAGTGTAGCCAAGGCCATGGCCAGGGGCGATCTGCACGTGCGCGCGCCTGACGGCCGCCAGGATGAGATCGGGGAGCTGGCACAACAATTCAACCAGATGGCAGCGAGTTTAGAGGGAACTTTCGCCGCTTTGGCTGCGGATCGAGATGCTCTGCGCCGCTTCGCCGCCGACGCCTCTCATGAGCTGCGCACGCCCATCGCCGCCCTCAAAACCTTCAACGAGCTTCTGCTTGACCAGGCGCAAGATGACCCCCAGGCGCGCCGCGAATTCCTGGAGGAAAGCCAGCAGCAGATCGCCCGCCTGGGTTGGCTGACGGAAAACCTGTTGCAGCTCTCACGCCTTGACTCCGGCTTGCTGGAAATGGAGCGAGCGGAACATGATCTGGCCGAGTTGGTGAATCGCGTTGTAGCCACTTTCCTGTCCCAGGCGAAGGAAAAGGGCCTGGCCTTAACGGTGTCTGCTCCGGAGGGGAACGTGTGGGTGCGCTGCGACGAGCAGTGGATCGAACAAGCGATCAGCAACCTGCTGAGCAACGCGCTGAAATTCACCCCTGCCGGCGGTTGCGTGACCGCAGGCGTGGCCCGCTTGGCGGAGACGGCGGAAGTCTGGGTGGAGGACACCGGCATTGGCGTCGCTGCGGAGGACTTGCCACATATCTTTGAGCGTTTTTACCGCGCCAAAGGGAATGGGGAAAAGGGGAGCGGCCTGGGGCTGGCCATCGCCCAGGCGATCATCCAGGCGCACAACGGCCAAATCCAGGTCTCCAGCCAGGTGGGGAAAGGAAGTCGCTTCTCGTTCCGGTTGCCGCTGTAGACTCTAGAAGCGGGCTTGTTCTGCCTGTCGGAATTCATGCAAATTCCGACACTACTTTAAGT
>CAYPON010000214.1:0-6050 GCA_964412315.1 uncultured Anaerolineae bacterium
GCGGCTCTTGAATCCATTCCTTCATCTGCTGGAAATCCAGCACGATGTGCCGCAGCACCTCTGGATCTCTCAAGCGTCGGTTGTAGTTCGAATCCGTCATCTGGCTAGCCTCCTCTGCGTTTGACCTGGATCGCTTGATGGTAAGCATCCGCATACTTGCGCGTTGAAGGTCCCCAAGAGAAATCCTTGCTCATCCCGTCGCGGATGAGTTGCCGCCATGCTATAGGCTGGTTTTGATAGGCTTCTATGGCTCTGCGCACCGCTTCTATTAAGGCATCCGGCGAAGGTTCGGAGAAGACAAAGCCCCCACCCTTGACCGGGTGCACAGGTTCGGCCACATCACGCACCGTATCGGCCAGCCCGCCGGTGCAGCGCACGATGGGCACTGTCCCGTAGCGGAAGCTGACCATTTGCGTCAGGCCACACGGCTCGTACAGGGAAGGGATCAGAAAGGCGTCGCTGCCGGTATATATCAGGTGCTCAAACTCGAAATCAGCGTCGGCGGGCAGGGGCTTGCCTGTCCATCTTTCCCAGCGGCTGTTGATGAAGCAAATCCTTTGCGGATGCTCCCGGTCGAAGCGCGCGTACTCCCGCCTGTACCACTGGCCAGCGATGTCCTGGCTGGAAGCACTGCCCAAGATCACCAACTGGCAGCCCATACTGCCGAGGGCCTGGAGCGCTTTCGCTCCCTCAGCGATCATGAGGTAATCCTTCTGGTCTCCTATGCGAGCCACCCGGCCGATGAGCAATGTCTTTTCGTCCGGTTCCAGGTCGCACAACTGCTGAAGGCGTCGCTTGCTGATCGCTTTGCGTTGGGCGATCTGCTCGTCACTATCCTCTGCTGAGTAGTTGAGTGCCGTGAGCGGGAGGGCTTCTATGTGAGCAGGCTGCGGCAGCGTTTTGGCCCAAGGGCGCAGGGCAGGCAATTCCAGGCAAGCATCGCTTCTCGGGTTCCAATAGTCCACGTCAATGCCATTGAGAATGCCCAAGAAGGGCTTGGTCTGGCGGCGACGGCGCAAGACCTGATAGAATCCCACCCCGTTTGGGATGCGACAGCGATGGCTCAAGACTTTAGAGCCTTCCGTAATACGTACTTCGTAGGGTAAGGCTTCCGATTCCGGCTGTAAAACCTCCTCGGCATAGGTCGGGCTGACCGTGGTGACCACGTCAGCGACAGTGAGCGCGCCCTTAGCGAAGTTAAAATAGCCATAGTACTCATGAGGGTGAAGCATAGGGATTAGCTCCAGCCCGAGGCCCGCTTCGCGCAGTGTGCGCGTGGACAGCCCCCCAGGCCCGCTGTAGAGGATATTGTGGGTGGTGTAAAGCGTCGCAGTATTCAGGAAGTCGTACTTGTACACACTATCCAGATAGGCAGGGATCAGCCCAGCGTGCCAGTCGTTGCAATGGATGACGTCGGGCTTCCAGCCGATCACCTTGAGAAGCTCAAGCGTGCCGCGGCATAGAAGGATGAAACGTCGAGCGTCATCCGGCCAGCCATATAGTTGATCGCGCCTCTGCGTGCGGCTGTAATAGTCGCGGCCTATGGCCTCCAGAAAATATACCGGCACATCCGAGCCGGGCAGTCTGGTGGCCTTGACATAAATCTCGCCGATATTGGGCACGGAGATAGCCTGGCCCAGCCCAGGAAGCTCTTCCAATTCATACCCCTGGCTCTCCACCAGGGCGTAGCAGGGCATTATCAGGCGCACATCATGTCCCATCTTGCGCAGCTCTTTCGGCAAGGAGCTGGCCACATCTCCCAGCCCGCCGGTGGCTGCGAAAGGCCGTACCTCCGAAGAGACAAAAGCGATTTTGAGTTCAGATGCCATAGTGACCTCATTGCGTACTACGTCTTGCCCTGCTTTCATTATATCGCGCAAAGCTTAAGTCTGCAATATTTGAGCACAAGGGAGAGAGTGGGTATAATCAGGACATGACAGACGACTTGGCCAAAGAACCGCTCATTTTGCACCTCAAGGGTCGGGTTACAGTTGCGGACAAGGCTCATTCGGACTATCGCCTTCTCCCTTTTTCCGTTCCTCCCGGCGTGAGTCAGCTTAGCGTTCGCTATGAATATACTGACGCCATCTCCGCTGCGCAGACCGAGGAACAGGGGAATGTCATGGACATCGGCATCTTCGACCCGCGCGGCAGCGAGCGTTTTCATGGCGAGGGGTTTCGCGGTTGGAGCGGCAGCACCCGTGCCGGCTTTTCCATCAGCCCGGTGGCGGCTACGCCGGGTTACCTGCCCGGCCCGATACTGCCGGGCAAATGGGAGATACTGCTTGGCCTCTACCGAATCGCGCCGCAAGGGTGCGAATATCACATCACGATCACCCTGGATCGAAAAAACCACGAAGCACATGAAGGCCATGCGGAGAACGCTGAGAATCTTCGTGACTTTCATGGTAGTCTATCTTCAGAGTGGAGCGTACAACCAGGGGAAAGGCGGTGGTATCCCGGCGACCTCCACATGCACACCGAACATAGCGATGCGAAAGGCTCGCTGGCGGACCTCGTGGCTGTGGCGCGCGCTCGCGGCCTGGAATACTTGGCGGTAACGGAACACAACACGATCAGCCATATCCCGCATCTCGCCCGCTACAGCGCGCCCGATTTGCTGCTTATCCCTGGTCAAGAGATTACTACCTATTATGGCCATGCCAATGCCTGGGGAGTGAAAGGCTGGCAAGAGTTTCGAGGCAGGTCGAATGAGGATATGGTGCGCATCTGCGAGGCTGTCCATGCCGCGGGCGGCCTTTTCTCCATCAACCACCCCAAACAGAACGGCCCGCCCTGGGAATACGATGGTCTGTTCGCGCCAGCGGATTGCCTCGAGGTCTGGCAGGCTCCCTGGTTCGTAGGCAACCATCAATCCCTGGCTCTCTGGGATCGCTTGCTGCGGGAGGGGCATCGCCTGGTGGCCGTCGGCGGGAGCGACCGACATCAGCCACCGTTCACCGGGTCCTTAGGGGATCGAGAAGTAGGCGTGCCAACGACGTGGGTTTATGCCGCGGGCCTGTCCACGCAAGCGATACTGGCCGGGATCAGGGCAGGGCGTGTGATGGTCTCGGCGGATGTCCAGGGGCCGCGCCTGTACCTGGAGGCGGATGCCGATAGCGATGGCCTCTACGAGGTCATGATGGGAGATAAGATTCGCGCTCCCGCAGGCAGCATCGTGGGATGGCGATGCCGCGTCGGGCGTGCCGCGGGCCACATCCTGCGCCTCGTCTCCTCCGGCGCTGCCTGGACGCTGCAGGTCACCGGCGATGATTTCACTCACACCTGGGAAGAGAAAATCTCGCGGGACACGTACTACCGCGCGGAACTAATTATCCCCGACGAGGCCGAGACCGAGCTGACAGTGCTGCTGCGCTCAGCCCTGAGCAACCCGATTTATGTGAGTGTTGGAGTGTTATGAGATGACAATCCCGCCGCTAAAATTAAAAAGGGTGGGGATCCTTTCCATCTTTTTCCTTATTATCTTGATGTTTTCCCTTGTCGCCTGCACCTTGCTCAGAGATGCGCAGCGAAAACCCGCCGCGACACCTGCTCTTCCTGTGCAGGCCACGACAGCAGTAGCGCAGAGCACGCCAGCGCCGACACGAACTTCCACGCCATTGGCCACGAACACGTCCCCACCTCCCACCTCCACCTCGACGCCCACCATTCCACCGGCGCAACGGCTGCCTACGGCGGCGGCCTTGCAGAGATTCGGCGACTATGAGCGCGCCGTTGCCGAATATGCGGCGATCCTCAACGCCAATCCCGATCCGACCATCGCCGCCGAAGCAGTGTTCCAGCTTGGCGAGACCTATTTCCTCCAGGGTGACTACCGCATGGCGGTTGATGTCTTTAACCATTTCCTTCAGGATTATCCCCAGGCGGAACGATTGCCGCAGGTGCTTTTCCGCCAGGCCGTCGCCCATAGCCAGCTTGGCGATTGGCGGCGGGCACTCGATTACTACAAGCGGTTCGCGGAAAAGCAGAGCTATATCGCCGCCTATGTAGGCGTGCGCATCGGCGAAGTCTATGTGCATCTAGGGGAAGATGCGTTGGCTGTCGAGGTTTACGCGCAAGCTCTGGCTTCGGATATCCCCGTCTCGCTGCAAAGGCGAGTGAGGGAGGAACTGGCGCTGATCTATCGGCGCATGAAAAAGCCGGACGAAGCCGTCGCCCAATATGAGCGTGTCTTAGAACTGGTGTCGCAAGATGCCTACAAGGCTCGCCTGGAGTATGAGATCGCCTCCACCTGGCGTGAGGCCGGAAGGGTGGAGCAAGCCGCCCGCCGCTACAAGGAAATCATCAATGGATACCCGAAGGAGAACGGCGCTTATCAGGCATTGATGGCTTTGCTCGATATGAAAGTTGCGGATGTGGATCCTTTGCAGAGAGGCATCGTTGACTATCATGCTGGCCAATATAAGCTTGCCATCGAAGTCTTGAAAGAGTACCTCCAAGGTCCTGGGGCGAAAGCGGCGATGGCATATCTTTACATCGGTTTGGCGCAACGCCAGTTGGGGGATTGGAACTCAGCCATGGCCTCCTTTGAACGGATCATCCAGGACTATCCGAGAAGCGAATTGATGCCGGATGCCATGCTGCAAAGAGCTTTCGCGCTGCAATCCTCAGGCGAGAACGACCGCGCCCTGTTCACCTATCGCTGGCTCTTATACGAGTATCCGAACTATGGGCTGGCCGATATAGCCTGGTGGCGGCAGGCCCAGCTCCTGCAGTCGCTGGAGCGGCGGGAGCAGGCTTCTGCGGCGTATCGCTCCCTTGCCGCCCGCTTTCCCGGCAGCAACTACGCGGACAGGGCGCGGGTCCTGAGCGGCTTGGTGCACTACCAGGCCGGCGCGTATGATAAAGCTATAGAAGCCTGGGAGGGCGAATTGCTTGCTAATCTCAATCCCAAGACGCGCGCCAGGCTGCTCTTTTGGTCTGGCAAGACGCTGCAGGCTCTTGGGCGGAATGAGGAGGCGAGAAAGCGATGGGAGGATGCGGCAGCAACTGACCCCGATGGATATTATACTCTGCGGGCGCGGGCCTTGCGCGATGGTGCAACGCCGGAGGTCGCTTCGTCTACTCTGGATATGCGGGTTTACGATCCCCAATCTTACCTGGTGAGGGAAGGAGATCACGGACAGGTTGAGCCATGGCTGAAAGCCCTGGGCGAGCCACTGGAGGAGACAGGATCTCTGGCTGAGGTGCGGGCCGGGGTGCGCGGAGAAGCCACCTATCGTCGCGGCCAGGAGTTGCTTGCTGTAGGGGCGCGGGAGGAGGCCTGGGGGGAGTTCTCCCGGCTGCGCGATCAGTGCAAAGACCAGCCCCTGGCCCTTTATGCTTTGGCTTTAGACCTGCAGGAAATCGGGGGCTACCGTCAGGCGATATCCTGCGTCGAGCGGATCATCAAGCTCGCCAATCGGGCTTCTTTGCACGAGATTCCTGTTTCCTTACTGTGGCTCGCTTATCCTGTTCACTATGCCGAGTTGGTCACCAGGGAAGCGCGGGAATACAACATGGATCCCCGGCTCTTCCTTGCCCTGATGCGCCAGGAAAGCCTTTTCGATCCCTATGCTACCTCCTGGGCGGGGGCGCGTGGCCTCAGCCAGGTGATGCCGACCACCGGCCAATGGATCGCCCAGAAGTTAGGCCACAGCCGCTTTCGCACGGAGGATCTCTATCGGCCCTATCTCAATGTTCGCTATGGCCTCTGGTACCTGGCGCAGGCGCTCAATATGTTCGAGCGGAATATCTTTGGCGCATTAGCGGGCTACAATGGGGGGCCAGGCAACGTCAAGACCTGGGCGGGAGGGCTGCCCATCCGCGATGTGGACCTGTTCGTGGAGAATATCGCCGCCGTCGAGACCAAGACCTACGTCATGGAAGTCTGGCGGCAATATACCGTCTATTGTTTTCTGTACCTCGTCTCCTGACGAGAGCGAACCACCACGAAAAACACAAAGGATGGTAGGGCAAGGTTACCTTGCCCCTACCTCACGGCTCGATGATGATCTTGAGCACGTTGTCCTTATAGTTTTCCAATAAGT
>CAYPON010000215.1:0-6029 GCA_964412315.1 uncultured Anaerolineae bacterium
AGATCGCTTCGCAAAGGACGCTCGCGATGACAGACCGCCAAGTTCCTGAGTAGAAAGGCCATGCCGCTCCCCGGCATGGCCTTTCTTGTAATGACAAGAATGCATTTGCCCTGTACGCGAGCAGTTTGAATTGACGCTCTCGCTCAGTCGTGTTATGATAGCCTGCCAATTAGCCAGGAGAAGGAGCAATATCTACGAACGAGATGCGGGCTGTTCTCTTTGACCTGGGGGAGACGCTGTTGGACGCTGGGGGAATTGATCCCGATTTCGAAGAGTGGGATCGGCGGGATTTCGGCGCGGTGTACGCCTATCTGGAGGAAAGTAGGCTCAAACTGCCAGCTTGGGAGGCTTTCTACCAGGTCATGTCCCGCCGCCTGAACGAAGAATGGGAGAAGTCCCGAACCTCCCAGCGGGGCATTGACATCAGCGATATCCTGCGCGACGGCTTCGCCGAACTGGGAATCCCCCTGGCGGAGGTGGAGATGGGCCAGTGCCTGCGCCGCCACTACCAATGGTGCGATGACAGCGCGCTCCTCTATCCTGACGTGCTGCCGACGCTCACCGCATTACGTAACCAGGGCTTGCGGCTCGGCCTGATCTCCAACACCATCTGGCCCGGCTGGTGTCATGACGAAACGCTGGAGCGATTGGACGTGCGCGACCTCTTGGAAGCCCGTATCTATTCCGCTGACGTGGGATACCAGAAGCCCCATCCGGCGATCTTTTGGCAGGCGCTCCAAATGTTGGGGGTCAATCCCAGCCAGGCTGTCTTCGTCGGCGACCGCCTGGCCAGCGACATCGCGGGTGCTCAGAGAGTGGGGATGAAAGGCATCCTGCGCGAGGTTCCTTACCGGCGGGAGGAGGACCGGGCAATCGTGCCGGACGCGCGGATCACCACGCTGGCCGAGCTTCCGGAGGTGTTGACCCGCTGGAAGTAGAAGCAATGTATCGCTGGAGAATGCACATGAGGACTAGCCGTCTCTTGATTCTGCTGGCGCTGGCTTTGACCATCATCGGCTTGGCCTTCGGCCAGCAGCTCTACACCTTGACCAACGCCTTGCTGCTCTGACTTTCCTGCCTTGGCATTCAGTAGAATGCCTGACATAGATCCGCAGATAACGCAGCTCAACGCAGACTTGGATTGCTGACGAGGACTTGTCCATGCTTATGACCCGCCTGGCATCCTGGTTGGTGCGCATCCGGCGCTGGCCAGTACAACTGGCCTCGACGTTTGTGATCAACTCGTACTTTCTCGCCGACACGCTCAAGGCGATCCCTTGCTGGGGCTTTAACTGCTATGCCTGTCCTGTCGCCAGCTTTGCCTGTCCCATCGGCACGTTGCAGCATTTCGCCATCATACACCAGATCCCCTTTTACGTGCTCGGCGTGATCGGCCTGGCTGGAGCTTTGGGGGGACGGATGAGCTGCGGCTGGCTCTGCCCCTTCGGTTTTTTCCAGGATCTCCTGTACAAAATCCCGCTGCCGAAATGGCATCTGCGCGTGGGCAAAGCGGGCCTGCTGCGCTATCTTTTCCTCGTCGTGCTCGTGGGCATTATTCCATACTTCGCCCTGGAGCCTTGGTTCTGTAAGCTCTGCCCCGCCGGTATGTTGGAGGGAGGCATCCCGGTCGTGCTGACCGTGCCGGACTTGCGAGAGCAGATCGGCTGGCTTTATTTCCTCAAGCTCGTCATCCTCGTTGGCTTCCTGGGCTGGATGATGGTCACCAAGCGACCCTTCTGCCGTTATGTGTGCCCCCTGGGAGCTATCTGGTCGCCCTTCAACCGGGTCAGCACTATCCGCCTGGAAGTGGATCAAGCCCGTTGCACCGAATGCGATCATTGTCGCCGCGTCTGTCCGGTGGACCTCAGCATCTATGAGGATCCCAATACCGATCAATGCATACGTTGTCTGGCGTGCATCAAGGATTGCCCGCGCCAGGCCATCCGCGTGAAGGAGGCTTGAAAGACCCCGCCGCCTCCCACAGGGCCAGGATATTCTCCAGCGGCACATCGGGCGTGATCGTATTGCTGGTGAACAGGACGAGCGAGGCTTTGTCGCGGCAAACTTCTATAGCGTGTTGCACCTCAGCACGGACCTCATCGGGCGTGCCGTGCGGGAGCGTCGTCGTCACCGAGATCGGGCCGAAAAAGAGCAACGGATCGCCATTGCGCGTGCGCCGCTCGACCAGCCAATCCAGATCCATGCCACATTCGCGCTGAAAGCCCTGCAACCCAGCGATGCCGCAGGCGAGAAGATCATCGAGCAGGGGCCGGTAGTCGCCGTCACAATGCCAGACAATGCGACAGCCGACCTTCATCAACGGCTCCAACGAATATTCGACGAGGGGCCAATAGACCTTGCGCAGAAATTCGGGCGAGACCATAGGCCCGCGCTGCGTGGAGATGTCTTCTCCGGTCAAGATGGCCACAGGATGGTGGCCATCGCGGATAGCCCGCGCCCGTAGGGTGGCGCGCTGTCGTCCCTGGACGGCGCTGACCTCGATGATCTTGCGCACCCGCTGCGGATAGAGGGCCAGTGCAGTCAGATAGCTTTCATAGCCAAAATGGGCGTACCAGAGAGCGCGCGGGATCATGTCCCAGTCAGCGCGGCACCAGAGGATATCGCCACACTGCGCCTGCTTGGCGCCTAACTCGGCAGAGAATTCGGCATAGCGCGCCTCTTCATCGAAAGCGGCCTCCGCCTCCTGCGGCGTAGGGAGGGCGTCTATCTCTGCCAGCACATCAGCCATGGAATAGCGGGCACGATTTTCTAGTACGGTGTGATCCACACAACGGTATGCGCCGCGTGCAATCGGGACAAAGATGCCATTGACGCCATCGGATCCCAGAACGCGCTCCGCTTGCAGGCCGACCCCGAAGGGATCGGCCCAATACTCATCCTCCGTGGTTCTCGTTAGGGTCATAATATGGTGTGGCGCGGCCAGCCAACCGCCGAGAATCGGCGTCCGATCAGGCTTTTGCAGCGTAAATGCTGCATGTAAACGCTCTTTTTTGTTCAACAGTTAAACCTCCGCGTCCGTTTTCCGAGCACCAGGCCAGCAAACCGGCGGCTATTATAGCATACCTGACCTTAACCGCCAAGCAGTGTGAGCCAGGAGAGGCTAACGGCAATTTGACTCCATTGGCAGAACGGTTTACAATAGCTTTGCTGTGATGTCCCGTCCGCGGGCAGCAGCAGGCCATTGCCGACGCGATGCACGACCTTTTTCACGATGCTTGCTAGTTAACTTGGTAGCCCGTATCTTTCGGCGGTTTCCTACGTCCTTTGCTATGAAGGGGATTATCGTGCACTTTTTCCAGTCTGATGCAGAAGGAGAAAGGGTATGGATCATCTAACTGAAAGAGACGGACGTTCCGCAAGAGGGTTGGCCAGCCTTGGTGGAGTCGGCATAGAGAAGCGACTGTTGAAGGTAGAAATTGCCTTGGTCATACTCTTCATCCTTCTCGGGAGCTTGTTTGCCACAGGCGGTTCCCCTCTCCAACCTTCCCCCTCCACTTCCCATGCTTTAGTTGAGCCTATCACGGATACCTTCCAGTACGGCTATCTGGGCTACACCGGGGTGAGGGACACCTACATCAACCAATGGTTCCCAGACACAAACTACGGCTGGTATAATACGATGTCGATTCGCCCCGTTAACTATGCGAGTTCACTCCTCTTTTTCGACCTCACTTCCATCCCAGCCTACGCCAATGTTATCTCCGCCCAGTTAGGTGTCTGGTGCACCGGCACAGGAGGCCAGACTGTAGATGTCTGTAGTTTCCGCGTCTTGCGGCAGTGGGTGGACTCACAGGCCACGTGGAACATCGCCAGGACGAGTGTGCCATGGGGCCTGCCCGGCTGCGACCACACCATCACCGACCGCACGCCCGATTTCGAGTCGTTGGTCACGGTGCTCGCGGAGAGCCGGTGGTATACCTGGACGCTCACCTCCATGGTTCAAACATGGGTGGCCTCGCCCAGCCTCAACCAGGGTGTCATCCTCAAGGGATATGGCAACCATTTTGTGCAGTTTGCCTTTGCTTCCTCCGAATACTGGAACAAGGACTTGAGGCCAAGGCTAAAGGTGACTTACCTCTTGGGTCCTGTGCCCACAAGCACGCCGACAATCTCCCTGACACCGACGGTGACTCCCTGGCAGACCTGGACTCCGACGAGGACACCAACGCCCAGCGCAACCCCTGGCGACGTGTATATTCGCATCGTGCCGAACAACAGGACAGTACTGGTGGGCGAAGTTTTCACATTGGATGTCATGATTGAAGCGCCAGTGCAACCGGTGGACTCGGCGGCGGTCTATATTGATTATGATCCGGTCTTCTTGATAGTGGTGGATGAATTCGGCAATCCCACCAACCAGGTCATCCCCGGTCCTGCTTTGCCCGCCGTGTTCCAAAACAACGCCGATAATGGCCTGGGGGATGTCAACTATGTCGCTGGTGCTGCGCTTCCCCCGGTCCCTCCTCCGGTGGGGACTTTCCTTGTGGCCACCATTCGCTTCAAGGCCCTGGCGCAGAATGCGGGGGGCACAGGTGTAACCTTTGTGTTTAACCCGCCGCGCAGAACATTGACGCTGTACGAGGGCGTGCTGAATCTCAGAGGTCACACCAATGGCCTGGTCTACATCTCCAGTGTCACACCGACGCCGACCGCCACGGGGCCTACTCCCACACGCACGCGGACGCCGACAGCCACCTCGACCCTGCCCGGCCCAACGCCAGGCAATGTGACCGTCTATATAGACCCCGCGCCCAAGGTTGTGTGCGTCAATGAGGTCTTCACGGTGGACATCCGTGTCAACGCGCTGGGCCAGCCGGTGGATTCAGGTAGCGTCTATGTGGATTTTGACCCATCCTATCTGCGAGTGGTTGACGCCGCTGGCAATCCAACCAGCAGCATCATCCCAAGCGGGGATTTCTCGGCAGTCTTTGAGAACGCTGCGGACAACGCCGCCGGCACGATCAACTACCAGGCGGGCATCCCCAGCGGGCCGCCCCCTTGTGCGAGCATCTGCACCATGGCCACGATACGCCTGAAAGCGTTGGCCCCCACAGGAGGCACCCCTCTCGCCTTCCACACCACAGTGCCTCGGCGGACACGCATGATCTTGGGAGGTGTTACTCAGAACACTTCTGTCTCGTCGGGCCTGGTGATCATCGGAGCGGCGACGCCAACACACACCGCTACGCCCGCCGTGTCAGCGACGCGCACTCCGACCAGAACGGCCACGCCTACCGGTAGCCCGCTGCCCGGCGTGTCCATCCTCCTCGATCCTGGGCTTAAGATAGCGACAGTGGGCGAGATCTTTGACCTGCACATCCGCATCAACGCCGGGGCGCAGCCGGTAGACGGTGCGCAAGCCTATGTGAACTTTAACCCGGCCTATCTCCAGGTTCTCAGTGTTATCCCGGATCTGTCTGTGTTCCCAGACATCGTCGCCGCGCCGACCTGGGATAATGCGGCTGGTCACGTTGGCTATGCTGCGGGGATTCTGATCGGCACACCAGCGACAGGCAACTTTAGGATCGCGACGATACGCTTCTTCGCGGCAGCGCCCGTTGGGGGCACAGTGGTCAGTTTTGCCTTCCATCCGCCCTTCCGCGACACCAATGTAACCTATCAGGGGGCACGGATGCTGGGCGGAAGCGTGAATAGCATCATCTTGATCATGCCTGCTGGTGCAGCGACGGCCACGCCCACCGTTACCGGGGCACCGACAGCAACGCCCACGCCGACCGTAACTCCAACGAGGACCGCGACGCCGACTTTGCCGACCGGCCCGTCAGGGACAGTTGTCGGGCGCGTCATCCTTGAGGGACGCTCTAACCATAGCGGGGCGGTCGTGACGGTGGGAGGCCGCTCGGCTACGACAGCGGCGAACGGCACCTTCACCATTACTGGCGTGCCTGTGGGCGTCCACACCGCTCGGGCGAGCAAGATGAGCTACCTCTATTCTGAAAAGCCCGGCGTCCTTGTGACCAGCGGAGGCACGACGACGCTGCCCGATG
>CAYPON010000216.1:0-6026 GCA_964412315.1 uncultured Anaerolineae bacterium
AGTATAGGGATTGGTGCTTGATGTAATAGAGATCATATTGCAGCTTGATCAGCGCGTCCTCTTTGGAGCTGCCGTAGCCTTGCTTCACCAATCCCCAGCCGGCCATGCCTGGCCGCACGGCGTGGCGCGTCCGATAGAAGGGGATCTCTCGCTCCAACTCATCCGCGAATTCCGGCCGCTCCGGGCGCGGCCCTACGGCGCTCATCTCGCCCTTCAGGATGTTGAGGAACTGGGGGAACTCGTCCACGTGCGTTGCCCGCAGGAGCCTCCCCACGCGCGTCACACGGGGATCGTGGTCCTGGGCCCAGACTGCCTGTCCAGCTCGCTCAGCGTCGGGTATCATGGTGCGGAACTTGTAGATGCGAAAGGTCTTGCCCCCCTTCCCTACCCGCTCCTGCGTATAGAAGATCGGCCCTGGTGAGTCGAAATAAATGGCCAGGGCGATGAAAGGCAGCGCCAGCCCCAGGCCGAGGAGCCCGATGCTGGCCAGGATGATGTCCAGAAGCCGCTTCGCCAGCCCGAAGAGCGGCCTGGTCGCCGGGTGATCCAGGGGCATGGCCACATACCAGTTGTCGCCAATGTGTTCAATCGGTACCCGACCTGTGAGTTGCTCATAAAGCTCGATCATGGGGATGATCTGCACGCCCAGTTCCAGGCTGTCCATCAAGACCTGAAAAAGCCCGGTCTCCAGGCGATGCGTGATAGCTAAGATGATGGTAGAGATATGGTGTTGCTGTACAAGCGCTAGCAGATCGCGACGATCACCCAGTACGGGGGACCCCTCAATGACTTGGTTGCGCTTTCGTGTGTCGTCATCCACAAAACCAATAACTCTATAGCCCGATCTATCATGATCTCGCAGAATCCTTGCCATCTCAGTTCCACTACGTCCAGCACCCACGATCAAGCAGCGACGTTCGAACACAGGCTGCCAGACGCCCACGACGTAAAGGGTGCGACCTGCGAGGAGAAAACCCAAAGCGCTGCTGATGAAGATGCCCGCAGATGGCCATTCCCATAGCGTTGCAGGATGTAAAAAGGGAATCAACAGATAAGCCACCAAGGCGAAGATGCCCACCGCGAAAACTCTGCGGGAGCTGAGTCCAAGATGACCAGCAGTCTTCAGGTCGTAGGCATCCCAAGCCCTGCCCAGGGCATGCCAGAGAGCCAGTAGTATAACAAGCCAAACCAGAAAAGATGGAAAATCAGACCAACGTGGCATATGGCCAAATCCCACCCATAGACCAAGCCATAAAGCTCCTGCCAAGGCCAGGGAATCCAAGAGCACCAAGAGTAGCTTGCGTTCGGATATAGCAAGTGGCAGCCAACTCGCTAACGACTTTCGCTGCAGTGAGATTGCTCGCCAACTCGGGAAAGTCTTGCCGGAGTTCGGTATCAGATTCATAAACTCTTTTCCTCGGCGCGAACGCGCTCCTCGTCCAAGAAGACGCACGCGATTCGTTCTGCCGCGTGTCCATCCCAGAGAGGCATGCCCCTCGGTGGCCGCCGATCCCATGACTTGTCACCATCCAGAATGGAATGAAAACGGGTGGTCAAGAGATCGGTGTTTTGGCCCACCAAGGTGTTGGTGCCCATTGTAACTGTAGTCGGCCGCTCGGTATTGCTTCGCAAAGTGAGACAAGGGATGCCCAGGTAAGAGGTCTCTTCCTGGATGCCACCTGAATCCGTTAGGACGATCCCGGCCTGACTCATCAACCGCAAAAAGTCTAGATAGCCAAGGGGAGATATTAAACGCAAAGCGTGGTTCTGGACACGTGAAGTATGCTTGACAACCCGCGCCCGAGCGCGCGGGTGGACCGGGAAGACAATCGGCAGTCGCTGCGAGAGCGCACCCAGGGCCACAATCAGTGGCTCCAGTACAGCATCGTCATCCACATTAGAGGGGCGATGCAGAGTCAGCACAGCATACTCTCGCGGCACCAAACCCAGGTTGGGCAGTATCGGAGAGCGCTCAGCCGCAGGCAGCAGACGGATTAGGGTATCTATCATTACATTGCCCACCCGGTGGATCCTGTGTGATGGAATTCCCTCTTGCAGCAGATGCTCATCACCGTCGAGCGAGGGAGTAAAGAGTATGTCAGAAATCTGATCGGTGAGCAGGCGGTTGATTTCCTCTGGCATCGTCCGATCCCCGGATCGTAAGCCGGCTTCGACATGTGCGACAGGGATGAGCAACTTGGCCGAGACCAGCGCTGCGGCAAGGGTCGAATTGACATCCCCATAAACCAGCACCCAATCCGGCCGCGTCTCCTGCAGCACCGGTTCGAGCCTGATCATGATCGTCCCCGTCTGCTGAGCATGGCTCCCTGACCCAGCGCCCAAATGGTAGTCCGGCTTGGGCAGCCCCAGGTCAGTGAAAAAGACATCGGACATGTTGATGTCGTAATGCTGACCAGTGTGAACCATGATCTGGTGGGAGCCAGGCCGTCTACTGAGGGCATTCCATACCGGAGCTGCTTTGACAAAATTAGGCCGGGCGCCGACGACATGCAGGAGTTTCAACGAGACTTCCTCCTATTCCCCTGATCCTCGAATCTCGCGGCCTGCCGATACAATAACCATAACAGCCCAGCGAAGAAACCGCCACCCCAACTGCTATGGATAGTGAAAAATGCAGCCGGAACTGCCAGAAGTGGTGCAAAGTCCTTGTTTTGCATAGCCAGTCTCAGAGCGAAAAACGCTGACAGCAGCCCGTAAGCCATCGCAGCCAGCAGGAACGCCCATCGTGCAACCGGCCAGAACAAACTCAGAATGGTGAATATTACGAGACCTGCCACAAACCCGGGAGGTACAAGATGCCGCCATCTGATCGAACGCGGGTGTAGCCTTAACATCTGAACCTTCCACAGCCCGTAGCGGAAGTACTGATCAGCCAACTTCCTCAGGGTGGGTCTCGCAACATAGATAGAATAAGCCTCAGTATCTAGATAGATCCGGCCGCCACGCTGGCGAACACGATAGTAAAAGTCATAGTCCTCGTTTGTCAGCAGCGTTTCGTTGAACCCACCAAGCTCCTTCCATAGCGATTTTCGGAAAGCGCCGAAAGCTACGGTGTCCACAAGCTGAGGAGATGACGACTGCAAACGATACCTTGCGTCGCCAATTCCGAAAGGATGTCCTACGGCCCAAGCAATGGCGCGGGCTGTTGGAGTTTCTGCGCCGGGGTGTATCTGAATGGGTGCCCCCGTAACCTCAACACCCAACGTCTCCAGAACCTCTACACAGCGCCGTACATAATTGGCAGAGGGGATCGAATGGCCATCCATACGCACGATAATATCGCCTTTCGCCTGCCTGATGGCGGTATTCAGGCCAGCAGAGATATGAATGGCCGGGTTCTCAATCAGCCGCACTTCAACACCAGGGTTGACCCGCATGAACTCTGCTACCATATGGCGCGTGTTATCTGTTGACATGCCATCGGCAACGATGATCTCGTATCGTTCACTGTCATACTGATGGGCAAGGCTTTTCAGCACACGCCTGATAAAAGGCTCTTCATTACGACAAGGGATCACCACTGATACGTAGGGCATGGATTTTAGACTCAACCTCCAAAGGGCTGCTTCACTCATGGCGTTGCGGCATATCGCCGAGACGACAGCAAATCCGAATACATCGTCAGCAACGTCTGCCTCGCTACACCCCAGTTGTAGGTTATCCGGCCGGCTTGCGCCGCCCGCTCCTTCATCTCCGCAAGTAGAGTGCCCGTGGAGAGTGTATCCAGTGCGGCGCTTAGGGTGTCAACGTCCGCTCGCGGCAGGAGCAAACCGCATCGCGTGGATCGAATGACGTTGGATAGCTCCCCGCCAATGTCTGTAGCGATCATAGCCTTGCCGGCGGCCAATGCCTCATACAATTTGTTCGGCGCATTGTATGGGGCAAAGGGGTGTGTCGGATCAAATCCATAATAAACGATATCGGAGATTGCGGTCAAAAGAGGCACCTCGCGTGGGGGGATATACCCTGGGAAGTGCACGTTGTGCACGCCAGCGCAGATGAAGCGCAATTCTTCCGTTTGCTCGCCATAGCCGCCGACGATCAGGAAAAACGAAGGCCGCTCGCGGACGGCCTGCGCCAGCGGCACAATCATGCGCTCCGCCGACAGCCTACCTATATAAACAACGACCTGGCGGTCGCCAATCCCCAACTCTTGCCGTTTCCTTGCCAGTTCCTCCGGAGGAAAACGGAAAGACTCCGGGTCTTTCCAGTTGCCAACCACAACAGCTTTTCGAGCGCCCATGTTACGGTAGTGGCCCGCGGTAGCTTCACAGGGGCTGATCACCAGATGAGCGCGGGGCGTGAGCAGTTGCTCCGACATCTGGATCGCCCAAGCCACAGGTTCGGACACGTCCGGCTTTTTCATCATATAGTAGTTTTCGTGGGCATCCAGGAGCAAGCGTGCCTTTTTGTCTCGCCATGCATACCACACACCCGCCGGCAAAGTATCCACATCGTGGCAATGCACTACATGTGGCCGCAGGCATCCCATCTGCTCTCCAAACCAACGCCACACCTGGAGAAGCGAACCGCCCTGTCGCGCTCCCTGCTTGTAGCCGCCCTGAATCCTGGCCCGCCTGACCAGCAGACCATCGCTTTGCTCCTCCTCCGGCCTCGTGCAATCCCGATCCCAGGCCAGGATCGTAACCTCATATCCCGCCTCGCAAAGGGCCAGCGCTTCATTGCGCACGCGATCATCAGGATTGTAGGGATTCGACAGCAGCATCACGATCCTGAAGGCAGATTCAGTCACGTCTCTCTATTCGCACCGTTGGCTCCTTGGCGATAGTCTCGAGAGCCGCTGACTTGGGGAAACGATGTCTTCGGCCCCAGCCTTGCCGCAGATAACCCTCTCCGCCCCAATCGTCAAACCAAAAGCCAGCCACATCAAACGCCACGTATCGAAGGGATCCACTAGCGTAGCGGCTGCGAAAAAGACGATCAGCGCCAGGGGCACTGCGGCGAGTAATCGGTCGGAATCTGTACGCGATGCCTGATACGCTCTCGCGGCCGAGAGCACCAGGTTGGCCCAACCCCAGATCCACAGTCCAAACCCAACGACGCCCAGCTCCACAAGAACCTGAAGGTACATATTGTGGACAGAAAGAGGACTATAAGCCACTGTGGCGCTGAGCCTGGAGTAGACCCCAAAATCTCCCAGGCCCACTCCCGTGAATGGAGCTTTGCTCCACAGATTGAGTGCCAGGGGCCAGATGTCCAGCCGGCCAGTGGCACGGGTCTCGATAACATCCTCAAGGGTAAGACGCTCTTGGACGCCCTCCGGAAGATTGGGAAGCATATAGCTCCAGGCCAGGTAGAGGAGAAACAGGACGGCCAGAGTCAATACCAAGCCCCTGGCTCTGGCTACTCTTGGAAAGATTAGGAAAGCTGAAAGAACTGCCGCCGTCGTCAAGAATGACCGCCGGAGGCCAATGGAGAACAACAGGTAACCAACAAGCAAGGCAAAAACGATCGCTGTCTCTCGCCACGGAGAGCGAATGTGCAAAATGATGGCCAGCAGACATGCCGCTATAGCCCCAGCGAGGCTTCCATACATGGAAAGGCCCCCAGTGCCAATAGATGGCAAGTAGAACGTATCCTTAAAGAGGCTCCCCGTCACAAACCAGATAATGATGTAGACGGCCATCCCCGCCAACAGTGCACCCAGCACCCAGCCAAGTCGGCGGGGCGTATTGACCATGTCCGCCACTACTAGAAAGAAAACCCAGGCCAACAACAACGCGGGAACAAGGCTGGCCCACAAACGGCCGGTAGACCACAGCCTTGACAACGCCCCCCATGCGATCCAGGCGAACATAACGCCTACGGGCACTCGCAGGTGGAGAGCCTGCTTGGTGCGAACATAGGAGGCAGCCCAACCAGCCACCAAGCAAAGCACCATGAACCGATTGAGGGTTGCGCCGCCGAACGTGGTAAAGAACTCCAATGGAATGAGGAATACAGTCATTACCAGGATAGCAAAAGGCCACACAAGCGCCGCCACA
>CAYPON010000217.1:0-6001 GCA_964412315.1 uncultured Anaerolineae bacterium
CGCCTGGCCGCAGAGACGCAGGAGATCCTGACTTCCTACCGCGATGGCGTCAATGCCTATCTAAGTCTAGCCCTCGCCGATCCCGCCCACAAGCTCCCCTGGGAGTTTCATCGGCTTTCCTATCAGCCCGCTCCCTGGCAAGTGCCAGACACCCTGGCTATCGGGCGTTTCATGGCCAACCGCTTCGGCGAATCAGGGGGACAGGAGCTACAGAACCAGGCGCTGCTGCAATCCCTCATCAGCGCACACGGCACAGTCACCGGCACAGCCATGTTCAACGATCTGCGCTGGCGAAACGACCCTGATGCGCCCGTCTCCGTCCCCACCGGTAGCTCCACAGCCAGGGCATACGATTCCCCTATGCTGATCCTCCCGGACATTGAACGGATCGCCGCGGAGGTGGCGGCCTTGCGCGAGGGTGCAGCCCGCGTTTGGGCGCGATATGGCATCCCGACCAAGCTCGGCAGCTACGCCTGGGCCGTCAGCCCCTCCCGTTCGGCCAATGGCCATGCTCTCCTTTCGGGCGGCCCGCAGATGGGGTTCGATACCCCTGACCTCATTCACGAAATCCAGCTCAGCGGTGGACAGGAATTCGACGTCATCGGTATGAGTATCGCTGGCATCCCCTTGGTCCTCATCGGCCACAACCGTTCTGTAGCCTGGAGCATGACCAGTGGCTTCGGGGACAATGCCGACATCTACGTGGAGAGGCTGAACCCACTCAACGCAGACCAATACTGGCATCTCGGCGCCTGGCGGGACATGCTCATCCGTACGGAAATGATCAACGTGCGTGGGCAGCCGGCCCGTACTGTGACCTTTCGCCGCACAGTGCATGGCCCGGTGATGGCAACGGATCCGGCCAACAACCTCGCCTACAGCTTGCGCCGCGCTCATTGGATGCAGGAGACCAGGATGTTTGGCGCGGCGTTGGGCATGGTTCGGGCCAGGAACCTCGCCGACTTCCAGCAGGGGGTCAACCAGTACCAGGTCTCCAACAACTTTATCTACGCGGACACCGCCGGGAATATCGCCTACTGGCAGGCGGGGGCTATCCCGATCCGGCCGGATGGTGGCCATGCGGGGCGTTTGCCCTGGCTGGGCGATGGCAGCCAGGAGTGGAGCGACCAACTCCGCGCCATCCCCCAGGTGGTGAACCCCGCGCAAGGGCACCTGGCCAACTGGAACAACAAACCTAGCGCGGATTTCGACAATGGCGATGCTGTCCTTTGGGGGAAACAAGATCGCGTGAGCGATATCCAGGAGGTCCTCGCCAGCCAAGCGAGCGTCTCTCAGGCGGACATGGCGGCAATCCCTATGCAGATCGCTGGCCTCAAGTGGTTTGGTAACGAAACCCGTTTCCTTCGCGCCTATCTCCTGCGCGCCATCGCCGCAGAGGCCCCCCATGATGAGAGGTTACAGGAGGTGGCATCTCGTCTAGTGGCCTGGGATGGACGCTTCGTCTCGGACGTCGTGGCAGGGACCCGGCTCCAACCGGAGGAGGAGATTTGGAACGCTTGGCTTTCCTCAGCGCTCCTCAACACGTTTGGGGACGAGCTAGGCTCCGCCTGGAGCGAGGCCAATCTGAACACCCTCCTCCATGCGCTGGATGGGGCCGCATCCGGAGTGCCTCCTTCCCGCGACTATTTCGACCGCGTTGGCAGCGGCGATGTGGAGACAGCCGATCAGGTTCTCGTGCAGTCCTTACGCGAGGCTCTCGACATCCTGACCGCCCGCTTCGGGACGCCCGACATAGATTCGTGGATTACGCCCCGGCCAATCGTCAGTTTCGTCTATCCCCTGGGCCTTGTCCTGGGGCAGATTCCCATCTCCAACCGCGCGACCTACGCCCAGATCGTCGAACTGAGCAGGCCCATCGTCGCCGTGAATATCATCCCTTTAGGCCAGAGCGGATTCATCAGCCCGGCAGGTGGGCTGGACCATCACTTCGGCGACCAACTCAACCTGTTCCGCCAGTTCCAGTACAAACCGATGCAGCTTCTCGCTCTCTGCACAGTGAACTTGCCTGCCATTCTACGGAGCGGGTATTAGACCCGAGGGTTAAGGAGGAAAAGCGATGGACAGCTTTCTTCGTCGTTGGGTTGTCTCCTGGCTCTTTGTCGGGGTGGTTCTTCTCTGCTTCGCCTGGCTTGGGCGAGCCTCCGCCGATGGCACGACGCCGCGATCTATCAAACGGGATCTGGAACCGGTGATCGTGACCGGCGCGCAAGTGCCCTTTTTTCAAGGAGCGTCGGTGGATTCTCTCTTCGTCTATGTCTACCGAGAGGGAATCTGGCAACAGGTCCCCTTCCAGATAGACCAGGTAGTCTCCGGCGTTTACACTTCCACCGTAGAAGGGCCCCTAGACCCGGCGGACGAGATCGTCTTCATGGCCTCGGATTTGGGCGACCTCGCAGCGGAGATCACCACCTCCCTCTCTATCAGCCCCACCTGGTACCAGATCGAGGTGACGGATAGCCTGAGTCCCACGCTGAAAGGATGGGCGTACATCGTCCGTTCGAGCAGCCTCACCCAGACCTTCACGCAGAGTCTCGCCTCGTTCGATGTCGCTGCTAACCAGATCACGACCTCGCAGTATGTCTTGGGGTTCGCAGCAACTCACCCTGGCTTCGACTACCTGGCCCTCAATGGCAGCGGAGTGGACATCCTGGATCGCACCAAAATCCGGGTCCATACCTACTTGGGAACCCTCACGGAGGAGACGATTGGGCCGCAACCTATCAATCTGCTCAGGAATGGCCCGCTGCGGGTGATCGCGCGAGGAGGAACGGTCGTTGCCTATCGCTCCATGTTCCAATCATCTATTGTCACCTCTATTCCACTTGGAGTTACCGGCGTTCGCTTCTCCACGGACTTGAACGTGAACGCTGTGCCTTCGACCTTCTATAATGCCAACATGCCAGTGGGCGTCACCATTGATGGGCGGCCTGACGTGGTAGCGCCGCGCCCCCTCAGCCCCTGGTGGGAGGTGGCTGGCAATACTGGGACTTTGGTGCAGGTTGGGGACTATTCGCTGGCTGGCGGAAGCCAGACCAACTATTACAAGGATGCGGACACCATAGACCCATGGGACACGGGGGATCAGAGGTCTTACGGCGACACAGGGATTCGGGTTGACTCACCCGCTTCGACGATTGCCTTCCGTATGGCGTGCTACGTGTTGCCGGCGAACCAACCCAACGTGGGAGCTACATACGCAGCCTATTTTGCCCACCCGCTTCAAGTCACAGCCCATTGGCGGGCGCCGTATCGCTTTTGTCTGCCAGTCGTGCTCAAACGGTGAAATATCAGATTCGGAGGAGATCGTCGAGATCCAGGACGAAAACGTTGGCGGCAGCGAAGATGACCTCACCCGGCTTGCAGACCCGCAAGCGGCGCAAGGGGGGAGCTTGGAGAGTATGCGCGTGCGTGTTGGCTTTGATGACCTCCAGGACCTTCGGCACGCTCCCTTCGTCTGTGCCAACCAGGATCGTGGCGTTCCCCTCGCGGAGGAAACCGCCGGTCGAGCTAACCCGCGTGGCGCGGAAGCCTGCCCGGATCAGGGCTTCCATCAGAGTGTCCGCATCGTCCCTGTGAATAATACTCAGAACCAGTTTCATCGTTTCTCCTCCTTTGGAATATACAGGGGGCGATGCGTCGCACGCCGTCGCCCTTGAAGCTTATCAGCAATCTTATGGGCGCAGGTTTCTAGCCTGCGGGGACGCGCCTGTGAGGTAAGCAGACAGATAAAACCCCCACCATCTATAATACCGAAAGATGGTGATTTCGTCAAGTTGGCGCGGGCTGTGGTTCCTAGCGACGACTCTTCCAGGCCGTCGCTGCATCTTGGTAACAGCCCTGCATTCACCCAAACCACGCAACCCAGGGCTGTTGCAAAGTCAATTTGTTGTCTGATGTCTGTCACCCTGAACATAGTGAAGGGCCTCGTTTTCCCAAAAGCGAGATGCTTCGCTGCGCTCAGCATGACGGAAATCGAACTTCGCTACAGCCCTGCGCAACCACGCGGAACCACGCCCTTTCTACTTTGACAATTCAGTCTTTTTGGCATATAATTTCATTAACTCCTGATACGATTACCTAGCAGCAATCTTTCCTCATTTATGCCCTGGTCTTGCCTCTTTGGCTGTTTGTGAATATCTTTGTACAGCGTTCGAGGAGGTGGGTAATGCGATTCAGAACCGTAGTATATCTATTGGCCGCAGTGATCCTGGCAGGATTGTGGAGTCTGATGCCTATCGTCATGGGGGATTCCAGCCCGGCAGGGCCGGTCACCTTTGAGGAATTGCCCGGCGGGGCCGTTTTGCCTCAAGATGTCCAAGGCGTTGACCCCGCTGCCACCTGCCCGGGCGCAAATGGCAACAATATCAACATTCCCGATGGCACTTGCGAATTTGTTGACAGCCCCATCGTGATCAACTGCCCTGCCGCTGCTGGCAAGACAGTGACTTCTGTGGACGTATCTGTGCGCATTATCCACACATACGTCGGCGATCTGATGGTAGTCATAACCGATGCAGGCTATACTGGGTACTTTCTCTGGAACAGGGAAGGCGGCAGCGATGACAACATCATCCGGAGCTGGCACCTCACCGGTTTCAGCGGGGAAGCTGTCAACCAGACGTGGCATCTTCTGGTGGCAGATTGCGCGGGTGTCGACACCGGCTACATTGACGAGTGGTCCATCCGGGTGAACTATGCCACCGTACCCACAATCATCGGAGTCAATCCAGCGGCTGGGTCCAGTTGCCCCAGCACGATCCAGCAGTTCGAGACCACCGTCGAGGATCCAGGCGGGGCTACGAACCTGGATGCTGTCGAGTACCTCTTCGACAAAGAGTCCTGGATGACCGATGCGGTGTATCTGCGATACAGCCGCACGTTAAACAAGCTTTACCTGCGGAATGCGGAAAACACACAATGGTTGGGAGGTTATCCGCCGGGCGAAAACCAGGTCATTGAGAACCGCTTCGTGCGCGTTCACGTGCAGCAATGCAGGGCCACGACCTCGGGCAACCGGTTGCGAGTCAACTGGGCGTTGGAGTTTCGCCAGGACTTCGCCAGCTCGGACATGTATAACCAATTTCTCTACGTCACTAACCTTGACGGAGGCACAGATGGGTGGGACAATGTGGGCAGTTGGAGAGTCCCCAACTGCACCGGGACTCCTACTACCACGCCGACCCATACCGCCACGCCCACGCCAGTAGGTCCCCACACTGTTACTTTCCAGCAGGGTGTTAATGGATATACGGGCTGCAAAGATGTGGGCATCTCCTCCTGGAATCCCGACACCAACTATGAGGGGCCGCCAAACGACCATATCCAGGTCAGGACCAACGACCAGTTGGCCGGCCTGATCCGCTTCGATATCTCTATCATTCCCACCAACGCCACGGTGACTAGGGCCACGTTGAGCATGTATGCTGACTGGCGTTACACCGATCGCACGACGAACGTGGGAGCATACGAGGTCTACCGGCATTGGATAGCCGCGGAGGCCACCTGGAATCGGGCCACGTCGAGCGAGCGTTGGGGCTTGCCAGGCTGCAACGACACGACCACTGACCGCGCCGCCCAGGCGGAGAGCACTGTGCCCATCTATAACCTTAACCAATGGTACGATTTCAACATCACCAACATGGTGCAGAAATGGGTGAGCAACCCGAGCCTGAATCACGGTTTGGTGTTCAAAGCTTTCGGTACCGCTGCCGCCATCCAGATGGTGACCTCAGATCACGGTGGGATATGGATGCGTCCCAAGCTGACGGTCAACTATACTCTGCCGACAGACACGCCTACACCTACAGCCACATCCACCCCCACTCCGACAGCCACGCCTACACCTACAGCCACATCCACCCCCACTTCGACAGCCACCGCTATATCGTCTCCTAGTCCGACGGCCACGCCGACGCAGCCGACGACCGTCCAGCAGCGCATTCCCCTTCACGTGGGCTGGAACTGGTTCTCCTTCAATGTG
>CAYPON010000218.1:0-5982 GCA_964412315.1 uncultured Anaerolineae bacterium
GTGGAAGACAGCGGTAGCGGCGGCGCAGGCCACGCTGGCCCGGGCGCAGGCGGCGACGGCGACAGAGACCGAGCCGCTGACGGGCGGCAAGGCGAAGCGGGCTACCGAAACTGCAGCGGCGCAGACCCAACCCGCACCGGCGACAAACACGCCCCTTCCTCAGCCTCCTACAGCCGCCGCCAAACCTACCGCGGTGCCAATCGCTACTTTCACCCCCAAGCCAGCACCAACGAACACGCCAGTTCCGACCGCGACCCCATCCTTGCCGAATGCTGTGGTGAACTATGCCACCCTGAACTTGAGAGAGGGGCCGGGCGATAGCTTCGCCGTGATCAAGAGCTATCCTCAGGGCACGGCCCTGATCGTGCTGGGACAGGTGCCAGGGGCGGAGTGGCTGCAGGTCAAGACGCCGGATGGGAATATGGGCTGGATGTATCGCCCCTACTTGCAAGTGAATGTAGACCTGGCCTCTGTGGCCGTCCTGCAGCCGCCCCCCACGCCAACCTGGTCGGCCCGGCCATCAGGAAGAATCGCCTATACAGTATACAAGTCGCAGTACAATTATGATATCTACGTCATCAATGCTGATGGCAGCGGCAGGTACCTGCTCGTCGCAGATGCCAGCGAACCCGCCTTCACCAACGATGGCAGAAGCGTTGTCTTCTATGACTGGAAGGGCAACGGCGTGGATGTCATGAACGTTGACGGATCAAACCGCCGCCGTGTGATCAACGATGGCGAGGCTGCCTTCACCAACCCTTCTCCGGATGGGAATCGGCTCGTCTACCATACGGGGGAAGTGGACTGGGTGCAGTGGACATTCCGGCTGTATGTCAAAGTCTGTAACATGGATAGCTCGAACATGAGGACGCTCTCGCCTGGCGAGCAGCCTGCCTGGAACCCCGCCGGCGAGCAGATCGCCTTCAAGTCGTGCGATGGTGGCACTTGTGGGCTATATATCATGAACAGCGATGGCGGCGGTCGCCGCAGGATCACGCAATATGCCGATGACCAGAACCCGGCCTGGTCTCGGGATGGCAGGAAAATAGCCTTTTCCTCCATCCGCGATGGCAACTGGGAGATCTATGCCATGGACGCCGACGGCAGCAACCAGCGTCGCCTGACGTATAATCCGACGACAGATGCTCTGCCAGTCTGGCTGGCTGATGGCCGCCACATCGCCTTCCGCTCCGACCGGAGTGGCTCATGGGCTATCTATGTTATGCGGGACGACGGCACGAACGTGTACAAGGTCACCGATGCTCCCTGTCACCCCCGGCGGTGGATCTGGGAAAAAATGGCCGCGACCTGGTGAAAAGGGAAACATGGAATCCGAAGAGCTTGCTTTCACGGCACGAGGCATTCCGCGAAGCCTGGCCCCTTGCTTCCAGGAGTATGACCTGGAGCAGCTTGATCCAGCGAAACATGGGGACCTCGTGATCGAGCGCGCCTTAGCCTATGGCGACCGCCAGGAAGCGCGGTGGCTCCTGAAGCAGTATGGCCGAACGTGGGTGAGGGAGTGGGTACAGCGGCTTGGTGTTCGTCGGCTCCCCTGGCGTCGCTATAATCTCTGGTGTGTACTGCTCGGTCTTCCTCCTGCGCGACGGCTCCGCTCGGAGGAGCAGCAGATATGGCCTCATTAGATGCGATCCACTGGGAAACCGTCACTCCAGAGATGCGCGAGCTTCTGCGCTTCATTGGACAACGATCTTTCGCGAAACGTTTCTATCTGGCAGGTGGCACCGCTCTGGCGTTGCGGTTGGGGCATCGGTGCTCGGTGGATCTCGATTTTTTCTCAGCGACTGACGAGTTGCTGCGAAGGACGCGACAAGAGATCCTGCAGGCTCTAGCTCCGTGCAATCCCCAGACGCTCGAGGATGTGGACGGGAATCTGCTACTCCTGGTCCTGGGCCTGCATGTAGGATTTTTCAGCTACGGTTACCCGCTCCTCGAAAGGCCGGATAGCGTCGAAGGTGTGGCTGTGGCCTCGTTGCTAGACGTGGGATTGATGAAGATGGATGCCTTGATCAGTCGAGGGAGCCGCAAGGATTTCTATGACCTCTACGTCGTAGCTCAACAGCTTCCGATTGCGGATTTGTTGGCGCAGGGGCGAGGCAAGTATCCCTATGCCCGTGATTTTGAACTGATGGCAATGGAGAGCCTGGTGCTGTTCGAGAATGCCGATCGGGACTTGCAGCCGACGCTGCTGATAGACCTGCCCTGGGAACAAGTGAAACAGTTCTTCATTGCGCAAGCCCGCGCCCTGGGCAAAGAGTGGTTCGGAGACGAGGAGACTTGAGTGCTTGCGGCGTGAGCGCCCGCTGATAAACTCCATTTTTCGCTTCCGCATCGTTCACCTGGGTCGCGCTGCACATCGGCATCTTGGACGCTGGTTTGTGCATCAGCTCTGACGCGCGAACTGGCCATCGGCAGCGATCGCCTTCTCCACCCGGCCATCGCGCAGTTCGATCAGTGCTGCCTCGGCATCGCTTTCATACCCTTCCCAGCGCATCAAACCATCTCGCCCATGGCGCTGGGCATAGAGATAGGTTCGACCGTTCGTCAAGGTAAAGCGCAAGCCGATGGCTGGCTTTCCCCCCGCCTCAACCACCACCTGCTTGAAAGAGACGAGCGGATCACCGGCTCCCGCTGGCAACGGATGAAGCAGGTAAGCGATGGCCATTGACCCCGACCAGCGCGCGCGAAAGACAGCGGTGGGGATCGGCTGGCACTCGTAGGGGCCGCCGCGGGGAATCCAGCCCTGCACCTCCGGCTCCTTCTGTCCGCTGACGATCTGTTTCTGCAAGGGGGCAGAGGCGGCCACGTGAATATCCAGCTTTGGCCCCCCGTCATCGAGGGTGTGCACGCCGTTTTTCGTCGCCCTGGCCGCAGGCACATCCAAATGAAACAACGACTCTGCTGTGTGCTCTGCCTCATCTGAAGAAGTCAAGAAATCGGCCATCAGCCAGAAATCGGGCTTGACGAAGAGGATCTTGCGGTGATGCTGCACAGTGCGGTCAGCCGGCTGGGTGGAGAACTGGGGGCCATAGCCCTGGTCGAAACTGGCTGCGGCATAATCGAAGCTATCGCCGCTGATCCAGGTATGCGGCAGCGGCTCCTTCACCACATACTCCTGGCGCGGCCTGCCCCGCTCGTGTTGATCCTGCCCATCCACGCGGATCGTGTTATGACCGCGCGTGGAGAGCACATACTTGCGCCACTCGGAATCATCATAAGGGTAATTCCCTGGATCGGCGATGAGCACCTTGCCGTAGGCGTAGAGCACGATGTTCAGCTTGTCCTCGTGCTGATGTCCGTAGCCGAAAGGTCCCGCATCAAAGAAAAGGTAGCGGTCGTCCCGATTCCAGCCGCTGCGCATCACCAGATGCCCGGCATAGGGAAACTCGCACGATGTCACCGACGGCGGCCTCCCTTCTCGCCCATCGCTCGCCGCCCACCGGAAATCGGCGCGCCGCGGGAAAAAGGCCAAGCTTCGCTCCATATAGGGCTTGATGACCGTATATCCTCCATCGTTCAAAGCAGGCATCCGTCCGTCCGGCATGGAAAGGTAGAGATCATAGTGGTACATCCGCTCCAGCTTGGCCACATAGTCGGCAGGGATTTCCTGCTGATTCACCTGCCCTATTTCCCAGGCCCAGACGAAATTGTTCAGGCTCACCTGATGATAGCCGCTGGATAGCTCGATCTGCGCCCCATCGGAGTAGACCTGGTTATCCAGCTCCTTGTGGAGCCGCTCCATCCCCACGCTCCGCCATTCCGCTGCCTCCCGGAATTCGGGGAACATGACCCCGACGTGATACAGGCCGTTCGCCTCCATGGTCAGCCAGTTGCCAGACTGCGGCCACTTTAGCAGATGACGGGCGTGTTCGGCCATGCTCTTGACCATCATGCAGATCGCCTCCGGCGTAAAGTGCGGAGACGAGAGGAAGCGGTAAAAGGCCGGAAACCAGGTGCGTCCCATGCGGATGCCGCACTCAATCGTCCGCCAGCAATTCGTGCGATCCTCTCGCCAGGGATTGCCCGAATCATCGGGGCGCGGCACATTGGTTACCCAGTGCATCATCTGGCGCACGAAGGCCTGCGTGTATCGCTCATCACCCGTTGCCCAGTACGCCTCGCCAAGCGTGACCCAAAAAGGATGGCGGCTCAATTGCCAGGTCCACTCTTTGTAGTTGATCGGGTTCAACTCCCAATCAATGTTCCCTTCCGGCCCGAAGTCGTGGGAAACGCTCACGCTGGTGAGGATGTTGCGCACGATCCGCTCCGCCTCGGTAGTATCGTAGGTCGGGGCCTTCTCCCGTGGACGGGCGCGCCAATCGAACTTCCAGAGCGGATGTTTGCGGCGCCGCATGTGGGCGGCGAAAGCCTCCTTGGCCATCTGCCAATCGCCGGCCTGCGTGGCCTTCCGCACATTTTCCAGCCCTGGGCGATCCAAATCCAAGGCGTTGAAGAACTCCTCATCCGAGATATGTGGGCCTTTTCCGAAACGCATAGCACCTCCTTAGCTGTCAGCGATCAGCAACCAGCTTTCAGCCCTTGGGCTGATGGCTGGATATTGGCGCTTCTTATAGCTTGACATTATACCGCCATGTTCACCCCGGTCAAGCGGACGTCGTATTTGACATGGAGATCGTAACCGGTGTATACTAGTCCAAGTCACTGAGAGGAGAACCCTCAGACATGCAACGAACTGACTTTAACACGCTTCAAGAATTCGCTCAACAAATCTCTTGCCTCGAAAAGGACCACACCGGTAAGCTTTTTTACGCGCTATATAAGAACGCTGGCAACATTCAGGCCTGGTACAACGAGCCCAACAAAGTGCCAGACAGTTGGGTAGGTAAGATGGTAATCAGCCCCAAGGAACCCTCCGCGCCATGGGAGCAGGTGGGCGAGATTGTCATTGTTGGTGTAGTTAATCGCGAATTTCCGAACTGGTTCCCCATAGGATTGCCGATCGGCTCCGAAGTGCGTTTAAGCTCCTCAGACGCGATCATTCACATTGATGTAAAGACTCACAAAGAAGGGGACACCGACTTGGATCGGACACAAGATGTCCGCCCGGAACAGATCAGTAGTGATGAAGATAGCAGCTATGTGCAAGATATCACAGGGCAATTGGGTGATTGCCCCCCTAAACTGCCCCCCTACTATGTTTTTGGCCCCAACTTGCTAAAGATCACGCTCTCATTATTTGTCATTTGTGTTTATCAGTTCGATGAGACTAATCATTTCCAATACCTGACTCGCTTGCAGCTATTCACCGTGCCTAATGGGATACTTCGAGCAGTTCACGACTATACCGACATTTTCCAGGCAGGTAAAGATGGGCGGCAAGGACATCGCTACCGTATCAATCTCCCTGCGTTGGCTGCTCACCAAGCTTGGCGCTGGCAAGAGATACGCTACCAAGCTCAGGGATTCGTGGTAACGCACTAAAGCGAGTGACCGCCTTCTATGACTCCAGTACAAAGCTGGGTGATTTGCTGTTTTTGCTCGGCAATGAGGCGTTCCAGATCAACGATACGGTGACGGTATTCTCTGAACTTGACTCCCAGACGGTGATGTTCTTCAGGCAGTGGAATCTGGAGATGGCGCAGGTCTTTTTCCGCAATGCGCCCCGACATCTCGCCTGTAGAATAGATGGTCATCAGTTGCAAGAAGGGCGGAGAGCGGAGGATCTCGACAACATAATCTCGATCGTAGCCTTTGCGCAAGCGAAGAACAGAGAACTCCGAAATGGCTAATGCATTCTCAAGTTCAGGAGGTACCACGACAATTGCACCCCGGTAAGCCCGTCGGCGACTAATCAAGATGTCGCCAGGTTGCAATCGTTTGAGCGAGGTGTAGTTGCTGTCGCGTCCTTTAATGCGTTTAGGGGTAATCGTCAATGTTTCTGGATCCACGCAGCTCGTTTCAACTAAATCGAACTCCTCATTCGGGGTGAGACGAGGGTTCACT
>CAYPON010000219.1:0-5946 GCA_964412315.1 uncultured Anaerolineae bacterium
TAAAAGTGCCCCAGGGGGTACTTTTTATTGGTAGCAATGTGGTACAGATAAGGATGCTGGTAACGATCCTTATCCGGATAGGTGTCGTTGAGGATCCATTCGTTGCCAGGGAGGTAAGTGCAATGCCCGTTCTCGGTCATGACGCCCTGGCCAACGATCTCCACATCTCGCGTGCCGTCGGTATAGAGATAGAAGGCCGCGCCGTGCGAGGGATGCCAGGCCCAGCCCAGGATATGGCTGGGATCGCGCCAGATAAAGTGCGACATGTGGCCGTAATCATCTACGATGCGCAGGTCGCTCCCATCTGGCTGCGCAGTCATCATGCGTGTAGGCAGCCCACGTGTGCCCTCCCCTCGCCAGCGGTTCAGAAACTCGAAGCGCGTGCCATCGGGATTCCAGAGCAGATGGTTGAACCAATGCTTCATCTGGCGGATGTCGCCATTACGCTTGCTCTGAAATGTCAAATGCTCATTGTGCTAAGTTGCACAGTGAGTGCATTTTGCAGGCAATAGCGCATAGTCGCAGATTCTCCGTCTGCTTGATCTGCGTTCATCTGCGGATTCCAAGCCGTGCTCAATCGCCCTCGTCCCGCCATTGGAGATTCAGGCCCCCATAGGCCATGACGCGCTCCTGGATCATGTGGACGCATTGCGCCGGGTTCTGCAATTGCTGCTGGGTGAGGCGCAGGAGAGACCAGCCTTTTGCCTCCAGGATGCCTGCCCACTCCTGCGCTAGAGGATAGGGGACCTCCTCCGGCTTGTCCAGACATTCGATGGCGAGCTTCCCTCGCAGGCAAAAGAGGGCGAAATCCAGAGCGTAGCTGGCGCGCCCCTCTCTGACCTCGTATTCGCGCTCGGCCTCTATGCCGGAAGCCTTGAGCGCCTGCCAGAGTTGCTCTGCCGATGGTGGGCTGGGCCAAAGATCATTGATCTCGCGGGCGTTAAAGAGTTGCTTCAAAGTCGTGGAGATGAAGGCAATGCGGCGCAGCCTGACGCTGGGAATCGGCCTGGGCAAAAGGTGTAACGGGCCGATCTCGATCTTGTAATAGAGATCATTGGCTCGCGGATGAGCAGCCTCTTGCGGCAGCAATTGTACGCGGGTGGCGAGGCGGTAGCCCTGAATGGGAGCATAGTAGCGGATGGCCCACCTTTCGTCGGGGAAGGCGCTGGTCTGGTAGAAGGCCAGGAAATCGGCGGCGATCTGTTTCGGCGCACGCTTCAGCGGGATGCGATACCAACCCTGGTCGCGGGCGATGGCGAAATCGCGGGGGCTGTTCATGACCACGACGAGGACGTGCTGAGTTTCTCCCTCTTCCGATTGGGGAATAACCGGCTGGCTAACGCTCTCTGTCACAGTAATCTCTCCGCCTGACGTACCTGCGATTGCATTATATGTGAGTTCGCCCGTCGGCCAAAATCGGAATCCGCTGAGCCCGCGAGGCGCCACCAGACGTTTGCCCGATCTGCAAAGCCAAGCGGGAGCGTTTCGAGCGGTTTCGTTTCACAATCACAGTAAGCGCATAACAGGCAGTAGGTGTCAGATAGCAGGTCACAGGCTGCCTGATACCTGTTTTTTTGCTTGAAAGGGCGCAGTGTGCTATAATAATGGTGTGCCCCTGTAGCTCAGCGGATAGAGCAGAGGTTTCCTAAACCTTGTGTCGCGCGTTCAATTCGCGCCAGGGGTATTGGGTTTTTCATCTAGGCGGGCGGTGCGCCGGTTGGATTTCCTCCATCCCTTCCGTAGAACAACTCCCGGCTTTGAGGGCCCGTTCATAGGGCAAGTCGAGCAGCTTCTTGACGCCCGCCATTCCCAGGAGAAAGACGATGAACAGCAGACCCTGCACGTCATTTCCCTCCCAAACGGTGGCGAAGAAGAAACCGGCGCTTCCTATGGCAAAGGCTAGGTCAAAGCTGGAGACCACCATTCGTGCTATCAGGAAGATCACCACGGCGATGAGCGTAGCTTGAGGCCACATCTGAGAGAGAAAGCCGGCCGCGGCAGCCAGTCCTTTGCCCCCACGCCAACGCAGCCAGATGGGATACCCATGTCCCAGCATGAGGCCGAATGCGGTGAGATAGAGCGAAAGGTCTCCAGACCCGAATCTCTCACCTACCCAATAGGCTGCTGCTCCTTTGCCCCCATCGAGCAGCATGGTCAACAGGCCCGCTGTCCACCCCGCCACGTGTAGAGCGTTGCGCGTTCCCACGTTCCCGTCGCCCTCAAATCGGACATCTCGATGCGCAAGGGCTTTAGCGATCAGGAAAGCGAAAGGAATAGAGCCAAGCAGATATCCTGCTAAAGCCAGGGCCATGTATTTGACCATCGCATCCCTCCGTACATACGTTTGCTTCGCCCGTTTTCTATAACACCGCCCACCAAGTCTGGTGTCGGCGGACCTTGCACGTTCGATTGACAGCGAAAAGAGAGCCAACGATGCACGTGCCGAAAATCCTAACCTAGTACAGAACCAATTAGCATGAAGCCCCGTCCGGCACCAGGTCATCGGGACGGGGCTTCTTATCATCCCAACAGCAGAAATCGCGATGGGCAAGATAGGGCTCGAACCTACGACCTCCACCATGTCAAGATGGCGCTCTGACCAACTGAGCTACTTGCCCGTGCTGCTCATATTATACGCGCAAAAGGCGAAAAGGGCAAATCGGATAGGGAGTGTATTGTAATTTGGGGGCAAGTTTCGGTGGTTGTGGGGACTTGACAACTGTGAGAAGTTGCCGATACGAGTGCAACGTGGGGCAGCAATATGCTGGCCGCGGCTACCCTCCGCTTACTGCTGGAAGTGCTAGAAAGCCCACCTCCCTTGGCCACGCTGGATCCGAGATGTCCACGACGCATAGGCCGCTGCTTCGTACACTGCCATCGGCGATATAAGCATAGTCACCCTCTACCACCACACCCCACGCATCTCCGCGGATGCTGCATGAGCCGACCTCGCGGGGAGCCGCCGGATCGGCAACATCAACGATCCGCAGGCCGCCCCAGCCATCGGCGACATAGACATCGTTCCCCGCTACGGCCACACTCCGGACGTACGCGGGCGTGTCGTGGAAACCGACCTGGCGGAAGGCAGCCGGATCGGCCACAGCGATAATCCGCAAGCCGCCGTATCCGTCAGCGACGTAGGCATAGTCACCTGCCACCGCCACGCCCCGCGCGTAGATGGCCGCTGTGCACGAGCCGATTTGCCGAGGCGCGGCGGGATCAGAGATGTCTATGACCCGCAGGGCGCTGTATCCGTCGGCGACGTAGGCATAGCTCCCAGCCACCGCCACGGCGGAGGCAAAACCGGGCGTCTCGTAAGCGCCGACCTCCCGAGGCGCGGCGGGATCGGAGATGTTGATGACGCGCAGGCCGTTCCCATCGTCGGCGATGTAGGCATAGTTCCCGGCCACCGCGATCTCCAAAGCGGCGCCAGGGGTGTTGCAGAAGCCGACCTCATGAGGGGCGGCCGGGTCGGACACGTTAATGACGCGCAAGCCAAGGCCATCAACGACGACGTAGGCATAGTTCCCGGCCACCGCCACGCCTTCCACCAGGCCCGGGAAGATGGCCGTCAGACCGATGAGGGCCGGATGGGCAGGATCTGCGACAGACACGATGGCCAGCCGCCGTTCGACGCCGACGTAAGCGTAACGGCCCTGGACCGCCACCGCCCTGATCCGACCACCGATCCGCTCCGCTAGTTCGAGATTCCTGGCTTGCTCGGCTGCCATCGTTGGCCTCTTGATCCACCTGCTCCACTCGCTAGAGGAACGCGGCATCTCTGTGCGAACCTCATTCGCGCCATCGGGAGGCGCGTCCCTCGAGCTCAACAGTGCGCTGGGGCTGGCAATGGGTCGAGCCGCAGTTCCCGCGCCCGGCACTCCTCCCAGCTTGTGCATGGTGGTCAGAAACGCCAGGATGATCACGAGCGCGACTAGAAGAGGGGCATTCTTTCGCATGGCACACCTCCGCCGGCCATAGCGCTTCGGAAACGCAGTGCTCCAGAGGAATCGGTGCGTGTGCGATTCATATCATGCTCCCGTACAGCGCCATTGTCTCCTCCGCTGCGCGAGCCCAGGAGAAACGGGCCGCTTGCACCGTGCCGCGTTCCCGCATCGCTTGCGCCAACTCCTGATCCCCCAATATCTTGCCGATAGCTTCGGCCATCTCTTCCACGCTGTAGGGGTCGAAATAGAGCGCGGCATCACCGCCTAGCTCCGGCAGGCTGGAACGGTTGCTGCTCACGACCAGGGTGCCGCAGGCCATGGATTCCAGGATCGGCAACCCAAATCCCTCATAGACCGAGGCGACGATGGTCAACTCTGCCGCGCCATAGACCGCTGGCAAATCCTCGTCCGGAACGTAGCCCGGCAACAGCACAGCCTCGCGGACGGGCGATGCCTCTAGCCTCCTGAAGAAGCCCTCATATAGCCACCCTTTGCTCCCCACGATGATCAGCGAAACCTTGACTCCCCTGGCTTGCAAAACCTCTAGGGCCTCCAGTACGCGCGACAGGTTCTTGCGCGGCTCGATAGTGCCCACGTGGAGGATGAATCGCTCCGGCAGGCGATATTTGCTGCGAACCCTGGCGATGGCCTCCTGGGACACGGTGCGGAAATGGGGCGCGGCGGCCTCGTAGATCACCTGGATCTTGGAGGCTGGCAGATGGTAATAGTTGACCAGATCGCGCTTGGCAGTCTCCGAGATGGCTATGATGGCGTTGGCGCGACGCACGAACAGCGGCATGGCCGCATTGAGAAACAGATAGTTCAACGGTTTGTGATGCTGCGGGAAGAGGCGATAGACGAGGTCGTGCACCGTGAGCACGGTCGGCACATGGCGCAGAGGCATCAGCAGATGCTCCGTCGCATGGTACAGCTCGGCATCGGGTAGCAACCGGTCGAAGCCGAGATGCGCAAGCTGCCCCAGCCAGACCGCCATGCGCCACGGCTTGTAGCCCGCGTGCACTGTCCTGGTCGGCAAGGACTGCAACGCGGGCAAAGGAATAGCCGCCCTATCCCGATTGTGGAACAAGGCGATGCGGTCGGGATAGCGGGAGGCGATAGCCTCCGCCAGGCTGGCCGCATATCTGCCCAAGCCAGCTCGACCATGCACCGCTGCGGAGATGTCTATGTAGATCATAGCACCTCTAGCAGACCTCACAGGTCTCCGAGACCTGTGAGGTCTAGGATATAGTTCATGCCGCGTTACTCCAACCTGCGCAGGGTTGTCACCGTCGGCAGATAACTGAACAAGAGGATACCCAATGGCAGGCCGAGGAGAGTGATGCATAGCATCCAGGCGACGTTGAGCCAGATCAGGCTAGCCCACCAACCGACAAGGAGGAAATAAATCAACCGCCAGGGCCGGGCAAGCTGGGAGACGCCCGAGGCGTTCAGGACGATGATCTCATTCCGTTCTCCCTGACGCGGCAGCCGGGAAGCACCCAGGATAAGGATCTCTGGCACGTGATTCAGCATATGGATTCCCGCGGGCAGCCCGATCAGGTTAGCCAGCCAGGCCAGTTGAACCCAGATCCAGGTCAGCCACCAGCCAACCAGGAGGAAATAGCCGAACCTGATAAAGAGCGGCAAGGCTCTGCACTCCTTACGGCTTACAGAGAGAGTAATAACCCCTCGTGGGCGTTCTGAACGGGCACAAGGCCCTACGTTGCGTGATCTCCGGCGGACAGTTACAGGAAAAGCTCCGAGCCGCAGTAGGGGCACTTGACCACTCCCTTGCCTGCCAACTCGCGCTCCCCGCCGCAATAGGGGCACTTGGTCGTGCGCATCTCGGAGGCTTCGCGGGCATAGAGGATGCCCTCCTTCCAATTGACATATCCGGTGAAGAGATTCTTGCCCACCAGGTCATAGATGTACCCTTTGACCCTGTCCAGGGGCACGTCTAACGCGATGGCTGCGTCCGCAACCTTGACCTTGCCCTGCG
>CAYPON010000220.1:0-5847 GCA_964412315.1 uncultured Anaerolineae bacterium
GGTTCGGCGGGGGCGGCACTATCGTCATGGCCGCGATATGGGCGCTGTTGGGCGCGGCTTTCTTTGGCTTGCCCATCGGATCGAAGTCAAGATATTGGCTGGCTGTGGGAGTGCTGGCAGCTACGACGCTGGCCCTGGTTGCCTGTTTACTTGTCTCCCCAGCTTTCCTTGAGGTCAGGCTCTCCCCCTATAAAGCGCTGAGCCAGGCTCTGCGCGTTCCAGGGGCCAGGGTCGTTTTCAGCGCGTGGAACGCCTTTTCGCGAGTGGACGTGATAGAGAGCAGGGCTATCCGCTCCGCGCCAGGCCTGAGCCTGACCTACCCCTACCTGCTGCCAGTGCAGATGGGCCTCACTGTGGACGGCGGTAATCTCCAGCCGGTCACGCGATGGATTTCGCCGGAAGACGCCCGCTTCGTGTCTTATCTGCCCATGTCCCTGCCGTATCTCCTGGTTGCAAATAGCAAGGCTCTGATCATCGAGCCGCGGGGTGGGCTGGAGGTGCTGGTGGCACTGCAAAATGGGGCGCAAACCGTTGTCGCTGTAGAGAGCAATCCGCTGGTAGCGCGAGCCATCCGCGAGGTCTACGGCGACTTCACCGGCCATCTTTATAATGATCCACGGGTGCGATTGGTGACCGAAGATGGGCGGGCTTATCTGCATCGCAGCCGCGAGCTATTTGACATCATACAGATCGCCCTGGCAGATACATACCAGCCGGTCACTTCTGGAGCTTATAGCCTGGCCGAGAACTACCTGTATACTCAGGAGGCTTTCGTAGAGGCTCTGCAGCACCTGGCCCCTCACGGGATTCTCGCCGCGACGCGCTGGCTGCAGTTTCCCCCCAGCGAGGAGGTGCGCCTCGGCTCACTGGCGGTGGCGGCGCTGGGCCGCCTGGGGATCACTGAGCCAGGTCAACATGTGATGGCTTTGCGCAGTTGGTCCACGCTGACGCTCCTGGCCAAGCGGCAGGCCTTCTCACCGGCGGAAGTGGCGACTCTACGCGCCTTTTGCGCCGCGCGTCAATTCGATCTGGTTTATTACCCTGGTATGCCGCCCGATGAAGCTAACCAATATCATATCTTTGCGGAGCCTGTCTATTATCGCGCTTTCGCCCAATTGCTGTCAGGCCGGGATACCAGGGCCTTCTATGCCGAATCTGAGTACGATGTGTCGCCACCCAGCGATAACAGACCCTTCTTCTTTCACTTTTTCAAGTGGCGACAGGTGCCGCGCATCCTGCAAACTTTGGGCAAGACGTGGCAACCTTTTGGGGGCAGCGGCTATCTGGTGCTGCTGTTTCTCCTTGGGGTGGCGGCGCTAGTCTCCGGCCTGTTCATCCTGTTGCCGCTTCTTGGCCGCCGCCTCGCGGTCTCATCCCCGGCGCGCCCTCACGTGCTGGGCTACTTTGCCGCCCTAGGGCTGGGCTACCTCTTCGTCGAGCTTCCCCTCATACAGCGGTTTATCCTGTTCCTGGGACAACCGGTTTACGCTTTCTCGGCAGTTCTTTGCGCACTTCTCCTGTTTTCGGGGTGGGGCAGTTTCCTGGCGCCACGCCTCCCCTGGCGGGCGAGCCTTCTGGGCCTCAGCGCGCTGATCTGTCTTTATCCCCTCCTGTTGCCTGCCTTGTTCGATGCCTTTCTGCGGTTCGATTTGGCGATACGCCTTCCGGTGGCGATCCTATCCCTCGCTCCCTTGGGCTTCCTGATGGGCATTCCGTTTGCCAAAGGCATCGCCATCGTGGACCGAATTGCCCCCTCCCTCATCCCCTGGGCATGGGGGATCAACGGCTGTGCCTCGGTGCTCAGCTCCATTCTGGCGACGCTGCTGGCATTGTCCTGGGGTTTCTCTTTGGTTCTGATAGCGGCAAGTGGGGCTTATCTGGTCGCCTTGCTCGCTTTCTGGACATTGCCTGAGATGGGATCACGGGGCTGAGGAAAATGAACCAATTGGGGCCTGCTGTTGTGCGTGCAGCTTATTGGGTCTTCCGGGTTAGAGGGACAAAGAGGACGCCACCTTTGTTTTCACTTCGCACTTTATCGCCCTCTTTGATGATTCTCCAGAGGGTTTGATAGCCGCCGGCAGGGCCTACGGGGATAACCATGCGCCCGCCATCGGCCAGTTGTTGCACGAGCGGTTGGGGGATGTGATCTGGCGCACAGGTGACAATGATGGCGTCGAAGGGGGCGTGCTCTTTCCAGCCGTAGTAGCCGTCGTCCTCCTTGACTTGTATCTGGGAGTAGCCCAGGCGCCGCAGCCGTTTTTCCGCTTCCTGCGCCAGTTCAGAGATGATTTCTATGGTATACACCTGAGCGGTTAGCTCGGCGAGGATCGCCGCTTGGTAGCCGGAACCTGTGCCTATCTCCAAAACTTTCTCGCCTCGTTTGAGGGCCAGAAGCTGTGTCATCAAGGCCACGATATACGGCTGGGAGATCGTTTGCCCATAGCCGATGGGCAAGGGATGATCCTCATATGCCTGTTCGAGATATTGTGGGGGCACAAATTCGTGGCGAGGGACTTTGTCCATGGCCTGCAGTACGTCCTGGTCAGTGATATCCCGGCTTCTCATTTGAAACTCGACCATGCGTTGCCTCTCCTCTGCAAAAGGGTCTCTCGTTGGAATGACAGAGGTCGCCTGCGTCACGAGGGTGAAGGTGGGCAAGGGAGGAGGAGTAGGACGTGGTGTCCATGGAGGGACGCGCTCCAAAGGCCATCGTTCACAGCCTGCCGTGAGCGTGACGAACAACCAAGCCAACGAGAGCAAAGTTGCGCAGATAACTCTTTTCCCCATCTCGGGCTGCCTTACGAACACTTTTCGGCGCTACGCTGTCTTTGATTGTAGCATCTTTCTGGCGCGATGCAAGTTGGCCTTGAGGTCCCGTCGAACTGCTAGAGCTTCTAACAGAAAGAGTTGTGGCTAAGCGGCCTTTGGCTATAATGTGGATACCTGCTGGGCTATGGAGATAGACACAGGGCCAAAACCTTATTGAGCTTCGGCGGACAATGATGATCAATGCCGCTGTAGTGGGCTACGGGTATTCCGCACGCGGAAAGGCGGGCATTACAAGAATATAGATAAGGAGAATGGATCATGAACGGATATACAGGCAAAATCCTGAAAGTGGACCTTACGACGGGCAAGATCGAGGTGGAGCAGCCATCCGAAAGCTTCTATCGGCGCTATCTCGGCGGCGCTGGTTTCATCGGCTACTACCTGCTCAAAGAGACGCCGAAGGGAGTTGATCCGCTGGGGCCGGACAACCTGTTGATCTTTGCACCGGGAACGCTGACAGGCATTCCAGTGGCCGGTTCTGGCCGAAACGCCGTGGGCGGCAAATCCCCGCTCACCAGCGGCTATGGCGAGGCTGACGTGGGCGGCTTTTTCGGTGCCGAACTGAGGCGCGCCGGATATGATGCTGTAGTGGTGCGCGGCAAGGGGGCAAAGCCGGCGTATTTGTGGATTCACGACGGTGAAGCGGAAATCCGCCCTGCAGAGCACCTCTGGGGCATGAAGACCCTGGACTGCCAGGAGGCGGTGCGTGCTGAGCTTGGGGAGAATCATGCTCGTCTGGCCATGATTGGGCCTGGTGGGGAGAAGCTGGTGCGCTATGCCTGCATCATCAACGACGTGAAACACGTCGCGGGCCGCACCGGATTGGGCGCGGTGATGGGTTCCAAGAATCTAAAGGCAGTGGTGGCGCGGGGCCGCAACGCCGTGCCTGTGGCCAACCTGGACGGAGTCAAGGCCCTAGCCCGCTGGATGCTCGACCACTGGCGGGAGAAATCGGAGCGCATGCACGACCTGGGCACCGCAGGTGGCCTCCTCGAGCTGAACACAAGAGGCGTCCTGCCCACACGTAACTTTCAGTACGGGCAGTTTGAAGGCGCGACCAAGATCAGCGGCGAAGCGATGCGCGATACGATCCTGATAGACCGTGGCGGTTGCTACGTTTGTCCTATCCGTTGCAAGCGCGTGGTCAAGGTTGAGGACAACGAGTACCAGGTGAACCCCGGGTATGGTGGCCCTGAGTACGAGACTATCGCCGCCTTCGGCTCTAACTGTGGCGTAGACGACTTGCGCGCTATTTCTAAGGCTAATGAACTCTGCAATGCCTACGGCCTGGATACCATCTCGGCCGGCATGGCGGTCGCCTTTGCCATGGAGTGTTTCGAGAACGGCCTGTTGACCCCCAAGGACACAGACGGGCTGGAACTTCGTTTCGGCAATGCCGCAGCTATGGTCGAGATGACACGGCGCATCTGCGAGCGAGAAGGTTTAGGCGATTTACTGGCTGAGGGGCCGGCCCGCGCTGCCAAGAAGATCGGGCCTGCTGCTGAAGAGTTTGTGCTTTGCGTCAAGGGGCAACCCTTCCCCTTGCACGAGTGCCGCGCGCGCCACGGCCAGGCGTTGGGCTATGCCGTTTCTCCCACGGGCGCGGAACATATGCACAACTTTTGGGACGAGGGGCTTTCCAAGACGCCCCTGGGACAAGACCTGCAGTCTATGGGCCTTTATGAAACCGTCCCTGCGACCGTGTTAAACGAACACAAGGTGCGCGCCTACACCTTCCGCACCAACTGGCGCTGGTTGGCTAACTACATCGGCCTATGCATGTTCATCCCCTGGTCTCGTCAACAGACCGTTGATCTCATCACAGCGATCACTGGCTGGGAGACGAACGTCTGGGAGCTAATGAAAACGGCTGAGCGCGGCCTGACCATGGCGCGCGTCTTTAACCTGCGCGAGGGGCTGACTCGTGCCGATGATGTGCTGCCGCCGCGTATGGCGACGCATCAGGTCAGCGGTTCAATGGGCGAGGAACCGGTGACCCCGCAGGCCCTGGACAAAGCGGTTAGCATGTTCTATGGCATGATGGGCTGGGATCCGCAGACGGGCGCGCCGACCCAGGCAAAGTTGGACGAGCTGGATATCGCTTGGGTGAAGACGGTTTCTTGATGAGCCTTAGGAGGAAGACATGACTGGCAAAGGAATACGCCTTAGCTTCCGCGAGATGGTTCTGGCGATCTTTCGGGGAGAGGATCCAGGCTGCGTGCTTTGGCAGCCACGATTGGAATTCTGGTACCGCGTGAACAAAAAGCGGGAAACCCTGCCGGAGCATCTGCGCGACGCGGATATCCTTGAGGTCTATGACTATTGCCATGCCTCCGTCCGCTATTTCGGCAACGGCCTGCGCGTTCGTTACAAGAATGTGCAGTACAGTGAAAAGTGGGAGGGCGAAAAGAGGCTGCGGCGCTTTTGGGAGACCCCAGTGGGCACCCTGACCGACGTCCAACACTACGACGAGTGGAACCTTTCCAGCCATAATACCGAATACAGGCTCAAAACCCCGGAAGATTTCAAGATTTTGGAGTTTATGCTGCAAGACGAGGAATGGTATTGGGATCAGGCGGCGTATGAGCAGGATGTACAGTGGGTCGGCGAGCGCGGCTATCCACAATTCTACTTTCGTCGTTCGCCGCTCCAGGGATTGTTCATCGAAAACATGGGGTTTCAGAATACCATCTACATGATGCACGACCATCCGGAGGTCATCCAACACTATATCGAGGCGGCCACCGAGGCCGATAACGCCATGTACCAAGTCCTTAGCCATTGCCCGGTGCAAGTCCTGAATTTCGGCGAGAACATAGACGCGCGCATGGACCCGCCAACCATCTGGCGGAAGTATCACATACCCTATTATCGCAAACGAGCGGAACAACTGAAAGCCGCCGGCAAGTTCCTGCACATTCATATAGATGGGGCGATGAAGCCGCTCCTGCCCTACTTGCAGGATTGCCCCTGGGATGGAATCGAGGCAGCCACGCCCCTGCCCCAGGGCGATGTGAC
>CAYPON010000221.1:0-2006 GCA_964412315.1 uncultured Anaerolineae bacterium
ACTATGCCAGTGACCAGACGATGTTCGCCGGGAGCGATTACCAGGGCCTCTTCCGTTCCACCGATGGCGGCGCTTCCTGGACCAATACCAGCGTGACCGGCGTCTCGGTGCAGGCTCTTGGCATCTCGCCCGGTTATGGGAGCGACCGCACCATCTTCGCCGCGACTTATGGCGCGGGAGTCTACAAGTCCACCGATGGCGGCAGCACCTGGAACCAGACAAACAGCGGCATCGCCAACCTGTCCCTGATGTGCATCGCCCTCTCGCCCGCCTACGCCACGGATCGCACCCTGTTCGCAGGAGGATACGATGGCAAAGTCTACAAATCCACGGACGGTGGGGGCACATGGACCAGCGCCAGCACAGGGCTGCCAGCCAAGCCGATATTCGCCCTGGCCGTCTCGCCCGCTTTTGCCAGCGACCGCACGCTTTTTGTCGGCACGTACCAGGGAGGGGCCTACAAGTCCACCGACGGCGGCGGTTCCTGGAGCCAGGCTGGCACTGAGCTTGCTAGCCAGAGTATTGACCAGTTGGTCGTCTCGCCTGCCTATGCCACGGATCAGACGATCTATGCCGTGACTGACTCGGCCGGCGTCTACAAATCCACCAACGGCGGGAGTTCCTGGAACGCGGCCAACACCGGTTTCGCCTACGGATATGTGGATGTGATCTGCCTCTCACCCGACTATGTCAGCGATGGCACGCTTTACGCCGACGAATGGGGCATATATGTCTCCACGAACCGAGGCGACTCTTGGAGTATGCTGTGCAGCGTCCCATGGCGGCGCTACGCTACAGCCATGGCCGTGACACCGGGCAGCTCACGCCTGCTTTTCGTTGCAACGGACGGGCAGAGCGTGTGGCAATACAGTCTGCCGTAGGGTGGGAAACCCCTGGGGTCTGGGAGACCCCGGGGGTTCATTCAGGCTTTGGTGTTCTTAGGGTCTTGGGGTATAATGAGAACCAAGAAGCTGCCAGGAAGGTAAAATGAGAATCTCAAAGATCATCTGGCTCCGGAGCGTAGTGGATAAGCTCCATTCCAAGCATCGCGTCGAAACGTATGAAGTTGAGCAAGTGTTCAACCGCAAGCCAAAGGCCCGTTTTGTGAAGAAAGGGTATAGCCAAGATGAGGATGTGTATCTAGCGTTGGGACAAACAGACGCTGGAAGATATTTGGCCGTCCTGTTCATCTACAAGCAGACAACAGAGGCATTGATCTTGAGTGCCAGGGATATGGCAACGGAGGAGCGCAGGAAATATGGTAAGAAATAACGCTAAATCTATACCTAAGTTCAGTTCTCTTGACAAGCTAGTTGGGTTCTTTGAGACCCATGACTTGGGTGAATACTGGGATCAATTACCCGAAGCACACTTTGACATTGACATCAAAGAGAGAGGGCATTTCTTCGCCCTCGATGAAGGCTTGGCTGAAAGATTGAATGAGGTAGCCAAGGCAAAGCAAGTACCATCCGAGGCGCTTATCAACACGTGGTTGAGAGAGAAGCTCTTAGAACAATCATAAACGACCCAGGGTCTGTTAACAGATTCAGGGATCTGAGATTCCGCATCTAACGGTGATTAAGAGAAGATGGATAAACGTGTCGGCAATGTAAAGAAGGTGCATGTTTTTCACGTGGATATGGGCCGCGACCTGCTGGAGGCGCTACAGGAGGCGGTGCGTGAGACAGGTATACGCCAAGGCGTGATCCTGGCGGGCATAGGCTCGCTGGTCACTTACCACGTTCACAGCGTGGGAGGCAAGCGCCGCCCCATCCCTAACATCTATTTCCACGGCAGCGGCGGCTTTGACCTGCTGGCGGTGCAGGGCTATGTCATTGATGGGCGCGTCCATGCACACATCACGGTGACGAACGAGAAAGCGGCCATCGGCGGGCACCTGGAGCCAGGCTGCGAGGTGTACGCCTTCGCCAGTGTCACCGTGGCCGAGTTGGAGGGGATCTCTCTCACGGACATGGACGCCGTCCGCTGGACCTAGAGGGCAAGGC
>CAYPON010000221.1:2106-5839 GCA_964412315.1 uncultured Anaerolineae bacterium
AAGGCCATCGCTGGCTTCAGCGTGTTCCAGCACCGCCTGTCCTACGGCGGTGCTGCCTTTTGGTGATAACAAACACTCCGTAGTACAATGTGGCTGCTATATCAAAGCAATGGAGAAGGAGGTCAAAGATGATATCGCACGTTAAATCGGAAAGCCCTGCCAAGCTGTATGCGGAACCGACCAGGGGACATGTCCACCTCGGCATGGGATTGCGCGCCATCCTGTTCTTCGTCCCCGTTATCTTGGTGGGAGCGATGCTTTTTCTCTTGCTACCCCCAGCGCCTGCCGCCGTCATCCTTGTGATCTTCGCCATCCTGGCGCAGATCGTCGTCTCCGGCGTGCGCGTCGCTGCCGAGTGGGAGCGGGGAGTGATCCTGCGGCTGGGCAGGCTATATGGCCTCAAAGGGCCGGGCATCATCTACGTCCTGCCGATCCTGGAGCATGTCCGTTTCATTGACATGCGCCTCTTGGCGCTGAACATCCCAAGCCAGAAGGTGATTACGAAGGACAACGTCCCAGCACAGATTGATGGCGTTCTCTTTTTCCGCGTCTCCGATGCGGAAAGAGCGGTCATCAAGATCCAGGATTACCAGTTCGCTATTGCGCAATATGCCCAGGCTTCCCTGCGCGATGTGGTCGGGGGATTGTCCCTGGACGAACTCCTCTCCGAGCGGGAGCAGATCCAGAGGCAGGTGGCGACGGTGGTCGAGGAGCGCATCCAGGAATGGGGGATTCACCTGGACTCCATCCGCCTGTTGGACATCGAGATGCCGGAGGATCTGAAGAGGATGATGTCCCGCCAGGCCTCCGCCGAACGGGAGAAGCGGGCGACCATCACCAAGGCCGAAGGGGACAAGCTGGCCGCCGTCAACCTGGCCGAGGCCGCGACCATCATGCAGAAGAGCGCGGGAGCCATGCAGTTGCGTGCCTTGCAGACCATTGACGGCTTAGGCCCCAGCCCGTCGAACACGGTGATCCTGTTCCCTGTGGAATTACTGGAGGTGGCGAAAACCCTCGGTCAGGAACTGGGCAAGTAGCGAACGACCTTCCCGAAAGCTCGGAGCTTTCGGGAAGTTTTCGACTTGACAAAACCCCAAAAAGATGGTATGTTATAAATGGCAACTGTGTCGGTTGTCAGTATAGTCCTCTCGTTGTTTTCAGCGTTGCCCGTGTTCAGCCGTGGCGACAAGCGGACCCTGGGGCAGGGTTCTATATGTTGCGCCTCTATGAAAACTCCACCGAACGCAGCAGCGACCCGTGGCTCCTTCAGGCGGGCAACTGTGCAGAGAAAGGAGGGATCCCGGCGACGATTATCGGATAGGTTCATAGTTTCCACATAGTAGCGGAAGAGTTTCTAAGGAGGAAAACCAATGAAAGAGAGAGTATTGACCCGACGCGATTTTCTACGAGCATCAGCATTAACCGCAATAGGGGCCGTCGTCGCGGCTTGCGCTCCAGCCCCGACGCCGACCAAAGCGCCCACCAAGCCGGTGGCAGCGCCGACAGCCACGCCCAAACCGGCAGAGCCAACCAAGCCCCCAGCGCCCACCGCTACGCCCAAGCCAGCAGAACCGACTGCCACGCCCAAACCAGTCGCCAAATATAACGAGGCGCCCATGTTGGCCGAATTGGTCAAGCAGGGCAAGCTCCCGCCGGTGGATCAGCGTCTTCCCATCGAGCCTTTGGTGGTCACGCCGGTGGAGCAGGTGGGTATCTATGGCGGCGTGTGGCGCGAGGCGCACGTTGGCATTAATGACCGCTGGCAGAACTCTTACTTCCTGTTCGAGCGCATCGCCAGGTTCTCGCCTGACTTTACCAAGATCCTGCCCAATGTGGCCAAGAGCTGGGCCTTCACCCCGGATGGCAAGTCCATCACCATCAACCTGCGTAAGGGGATGAATTGGAGCGACGGTTCGCCATTCACCACGGCTGACGTCATGTTCTGGTGGGAGGATGTGGTGCTGAATGATGAGCTTACCCCTACCAAGCCGGTGCGCATGAAGATCGGCGGCGAGCTGGCCAAGGTGGAGAAGGTGGACGATTACGCCTTCAAGATCAGCTTCAAGCAGGCCTATGGCGCGTTCGAAGAGTTCCTCCCCTCGCAGATCATGTGGGTGCCCGCCACTTATTCTAAGCAGTTCCATACCAAGTACGCCGACAAGGCCAAACTGGACGCGGCGATGAAGGAAGAGGGCGTGGATAAATGGACCGCGCTCTGGGCCGCCAAGAGGATGGACTTGAACAATCCTGGCGTGCCGGAGATCTTCGCCTGGGTTTGCAAGAACAAGCTCGACCAGCCGGTGCAAATCTATGAGCGCAATCCCTACTACTGGAAGGTGGACACGGCGGGCAACCAGTTGCCCTATCTCGACCGCAAAGAGCGGACGCTCGTGCCCGATGCGCAGGCCATCCTCCTGAAGGCCCTGGCGGGCGACATAGACTACCAGGATCGCAACGTTGCCGGCGTAGCCAACCGCCCCGTGATCATGGAGAACCGCCAGAAAGGCGATTATCGCGTCCTGGCCACGCTCAGTCCTGGCACCTATTGGGGCACCGTTTTCTTCAACTTTACGCACAAGGACCCGGTGCTGAAGGAACTGTTCAACAAGGTGGAGTTCCGTCAGGCCTTTTCCCTGGCCGTCAACCGACAGGAGGTCAATGAACTGATTGACAAGGGGACAGGGACGCCCGGCCAATTGACCTGCAAGCCCAACTCTCCCTGGTGGAAGCAAGAGTTCGTGGATGCTTACGCCAAGTACGATCCGGCCGCGGCCAACAAGCTGCTGGACGCGCTGGGGCTGACCAAGAAGGACGCCGAAGGGTATCGTCTACGCTCCGACGGCAAGCGTCTCTCCCTGGTGTACAGCGTGTTCACCGCCGGCGGCGACCAGATCCCGCTCAACCGCGCCGAGCTAGTGAAAAAGTACCTGAAGGATGTAGGCGTCGAGATCATCGTCAAGTCGGTGGACCGCGCGCTCTGGGTACCGCACGTCCATGCCAGCGAGCACGACATCGCCGACTATGCCGCCAATCTGGGCTTCTTCGGCAACCCGCCTATTGTGCGTGGTGAGGCTTTCCTCAACGCCGAGGGCAATCAGCACATCGCCACGCAGTGGGGCCTCTGGAATGAGAGCGGCGGCAAGCAGGGCGTGGAGCCACCGGCGGAGATCAAAAAGCTGTGGGAGCTGTACGAAAAGACCATGGCCGAGGTCTCCGGCGAGAAGCGCATCCAGTACCAGACGGAAGCCATGGCGCTGCACGCCAAGAACCTCTGGGCCATCGCCTGGTACGCCGAGCCGGATCTGGGGCGCTTTGTCCTGGTGAAGAACAACTTCCGCAACGTGCCGGACAAGGCCTTCGACGTAGAGACCTACCACACCGCCCAGTTCTTCATCAAGAAGTAGAGCTAAGCGCGCAGACCAGACCTGACAGGTCTCGGAGACCTGTCAGGTCTGCCTCAATTGGAGAAACCCATTCATGCTCCGATATATCATCCGACGCCTTGTGTATATGATCTTCACGCTGTTCGTCGTCTCCATTATTTCCTTCATCGTCATCCAATTGCCCCCTGGCGACTTTCTCACCACTTATGTCAACCAGATAATCGCCACCGGCGGGATGGTGGAGAAGCATGAGATAGAAGCCTTGCGCGCCCAATGGGGCCTCGGCCAGCCGCTCCACATACAATATCTGAGCTGGATGAACGGTATCCTACATGGCAACCTGGGCCGGT
>CAYPON010000222.1:0-5788 GCA_964412315.1 uncultured Anaerolineae bacterium
GCGGGCGAGGTCATTGTCCGCCCCGCTTCGGTCGTCAAGGAGTTGATCGAGAACGCCATAGACGCGCGCGCGGCCGCCATCCAGGTCGAGATGCGCGATGGCGGCTTGAGGGTGTTGCGCGTCAGCGATAACGGCCACGGCATCCCCCGAGAGGACGTGCCTCTGGTGGCGGAGCATTTCGCCACCAGCAAAATCCAGAGTGCAGAAGACTTGGCTGCTATCCGCACCCTGGGCTTTCGTGGCGAAGCCCTCTCCAGCATCGCCGCCGTGGCGCGGCTGGAACTGGTGACGCGGACGGCAGGCGAACTGGAGGGCACGCGCCTGCGTCTCCTGGAGGGGAAGCCCGTCGTCGAACCCGCCGCCAGCCCCGTGGGCACGAGCGTCACCGTGCGCGACCTGTTCTATAATACCCCGGCCCGCCGCAAATTCCTGAAATCTCCGCTGCGCGAGGCGGAGCTTGTCCAAGAGACGGTCGTTACCTATTCCCTGGCCTACCCCTCCATCGCTTTTCGGCTCATCGCCGACGGGCGGGAGCGATACGCCGCTCCACCGGCCACGGAACTGGAGCGTATCGGCCTGGCCTGGGGGCGCGATGTGGCCGCCGAGATGATCCCTATCTCCTGGGAGGCGTTGGACCTCCGCGCGCGCGGCTATATCAGCCGTCCAACGGTGGCGCGCTCCCGCCGTGACGCGCAACTCTTTTTTGTCAACGGGCGGCCTGTCCGCGCAGGGTTGTTGGCCGTGATGCTGGAACGTCCCTACGAGGGGCGTTTGCCGCCCGCTCGCCGTCCCCTGGCCGTGATCCATCTGGAGCTAGACCCGCGCTGGGTGGATGTCAATGTGCACCCACGCAAAGCCGAAATCCGCTTTGCCCAGGAGCGCTCTGTATACGGCGCGCTCTCGCGGGCCGTGGAGGAGGCGCTGAGCGCCTATCCACGCCAGGAAGGGGCCGCAACACCCTTCTGGGCGTTCCCCACGCTGGCTGAGCCTGCGCTGCTACGGGAGGAAGGGGCGGAGTATCGGTCGGCGGGTGGCCTGCGCGCCCTGGCGCAACTGCACCATAGCTACATCGTGGCGCAAACTCCCGATGGCATGGCCTTGATAGATCAACACGCCGCGCATGAACAAATCCTCTTTGAACGCCTGCTGGGAAGCCGCCGCAGCAAGCCGCTGCAGCCGCCCCTACGTCTGGAAGTGACGTCCCAGGAGGCGCAAAGGCTGGACAGTCACCTGCCTTTGCTGGCGGAACTGGGGATAGAGCTAGAGCCTTTTGGCAGCCGAACCTTCCTTGTCCGCAACTGGCCCGAGAGCTTGCCGGACAAGGAAATCCCCGCCATATTGCTAGCGCTATGCGAGGAGCTTGGGCGCGTCCCACGAAGTGAGGGGGAGTTGCGAGAAGCCGTGGCCTCAAAGCTGGCCTGTCTGAGCGCAATCAAGGCCGGCGATGTCCTGTCATTGGAGGCCATGCAGGGACTGTTGGACAGCCTGGAAGCCGCCTGGTCACCAGCGACCTGCCCACATGGCCGGCCGGCGATCATTACTCTCAGCCTGACAGAACTGGAACGCCGCTTTGGGCGTCGGCAGTAGTGGCAACCATGTCATTCCGAGCGAAGCGAGGAATCTCCCCTCACCCTGCCCTCTCCCAAAGGGAGAGGGATATGAGCGCGCCCCCTCTCCCTGGCGGAGGGAAACGAACGCCCCCTCTCCCTCTGGGAGAGGGTTGGGGTGAGGGTGAGCACGTTTCCGTCATCATCGTCAATTGGAACGGCCTGCGCTATCTGGAGCGATGCCTCTCCAGCGTCCTGCGACAGACCTACGACGACTATGATGTGCTTCTCGTAGATAACGGCTCCCAAGATGGCTCGGTCGCTTTCGTCAGAGAGCGATTTCCAGAGGTCAGGATCCTGGCAAATCCGAAGAATGTAGGGTTCGCCGCGGGGAACAACATCGGCATCGCCGCCACCCAGGGAACATACATCGCTACCCTGAATACCGATACCGAAGCGGAGCCGGGATGGCTGGCGGCGCTGGTGGCAGGGATGTCTGCTGCCTCCCGCGTCGGCATGTGCGCTTCCAAGATGCTCTTTGACAGTGTGCGCGAGCGGATCAATTCCACCGGCATCGCCATAGATTGCGCGGGCATCGCCTGGGATCGGGATGGTGGCCGGGCAGATAGGGAAGCCGGGTGCGAAGCGGGCGAGGTTTTTGGCCCCTGCGCCGGCGCCGCCCTCTATCGCCGCAAGATGCTGGAGCAGATCGGCGGCTTTGATGAGGATTTCTTTTACCTGTATGAAGATGTGGATCTGGCCTGGCGGGCCAGATTGGCCGGCTGGCGATGTTGGTACTGTCCGGAGGCGCGCGTCTATCACGTGCACGCCGGGGCAGGCACCGAAGGCACTCCTCTGAAGAGCTACCTGCTGGCCCGCAATCGCATCTGGACGATCATCGTGAACTATCCCTGGCCGCAATGCCTCATCTATACACCCGCTATGCTGTTCTATGACCTGCTGGCAGTCGCTTACAGTTTGCTCGTGCGCCGCGATGTGCAGGCTCTGCGGGGGCGTCTGGCTGGCTACGCTTCCTGGCCTCGACTGTGGCGTAAGCGCGCTCGGGTACAGAGCCTGAGAAGTGTATCATGGCCCGACCTGGCACGTTGGCTAAGCCCCGTGGAAGGCCCTCAGAGTGTGCTGCGACGCTATGCCCATTTGTCGAGATAAGCGATTGGCCTATAATGTTGCTACTGTAGACATGGGCAAGGAGGAGTCCGTCCTGGAATGAGTTGTACAACGCATGTAAGGAGACAATGCCTGAGATGCTTGGCTGCCTTGAGCATCCTTTTGCTCGTGGCGGGGGCCTTCACCGCCTGCTCGAAAGAGCCAACTCCGACCATCATGTTGCCGACTCGCACCCCTAAGCCGACCTTTTCGCCGACGTCCGTCCCGACGCCAACGATTGTACCGAGCCGGACGGCAACCCTGGTCTCCACATCCACTCATACCCCGCTGCCTCCCACAGCGACCCCGACCGTGCTGCCAACTGACACACCTACTCTAAAACCATCTAGGAATCCGCTGGCGAATCCGTTGACGGGCCTGGGCGTGGATGATGCAGCGCGCCTGCAGAGGCGGCCCATCCTGGTGCGCTATGGCAACGATGAGGGAGGGCGGCCGCTGGCAGGATTATCCCAGGCGGAGGTGGTCTACGAGGATCTCATGGAGGGAAACTGGATCACGCGCCTGACGGCGGTTTTCCTGGCGCAGGACCCGGAAGCGATCGGCCCCATCCGCAGCGCGCGGCCAGTCAACCTGGAGCTAGTTCCCCAATATGATGGTGTGTTCGTTTTCTCCGGTGCCAGCATCGGGGTCACTGAGCTTCTGTCCAAAGCCAACTTCCCGCAGATCCATGAGGGCACTCCTGGCAACGGCTTCTACCGCTCCGCCAAGAAGAAAGTGCCTTACAATCTTTACGGGAGCATCATCGCCACCCGCAAGTATATGGCAGACAAAGGGTTGGAAAAGCCGGTGGCATTGAAGGGCTTCGTCTTCTCTGAGGAAGGGGCGGAACCACCCAAAGGACAACCTGCTCTCAAGATGCACATCCCCTATCCGGCCACCAGCACAGTGGATTATACCTACGACCGGAACATGGGACTCTATATGCGCTTCGTGCAAGGGGAGCCATACGTTGACGAGTTGACGAACAAGCAGATCGGCGTGGCGAACGTGATCGTGCAGTATGTGGAGCATCAGAACACGAACATCGTGGAGGATAGTCTGGGGAGCACTTCCCTCAACCTGGTGACGACAGGAGAGGGGCGCGTGCAAATCTTGCGCGATGGAGTCGTGTTAGAGGGCCTCTGGCGGCGTGCGCAACTTACCGACTTCCCCGTATACCTGGATGCGCAGGGAAAGCCGATCCCCTTGAAGCCGGGGACGAGTTGGGTGCAGTTCGTGCCCCCCTCATACAAACTGGACATCATCGGCTGATCGCGCCAAGCCCGAGACAGTTGAAACACCAGGATGCCAAGACGCAGCGGGTTTACACCCTTTGCGTCTTGTTCTTTCATCCCTTGTGGTGGCGCTGCGGTTTCAGTTGGATATGAATACCGGCCAGGGGCCCGGGCACGTTTAGAAGGGGATCTCTTCCTCGCCCCCAGGGCCTTCCAGAGGTGGCTCCGCTTGCTCTCCAGGGGCAAGAGGTGTTTCTCGCTCGCCCCGAGCGCCTAGGAACCTGACAGTGCGGGCGGTCAACTCCAATGACGAGCGTGGTTTTCCATCCTGGCCCAACCAGGCTGAGCTATCAATTTCCCCCTCCACTAGGACCAAACGGCCTTTGGTAAGATACTGGTTGCACTGTTCTGCCAGTTTCCGCCAGGCCGTCACCCGGAACCAGGTGGTCTTCTCTTGCTGCTCACCGCTGGCATTCGTCCAACGCCGGTTTGTGGCTACGGAAAAAGATGTCACAGGCGTGCCATTGGGCAGATATCGCATCTCGGGGTCGCGTCCCACATGTCCAATAACTACAGTCCTTTGATACATTGGCTGCCTCCTTACGAGAATCTAGCGATAGCTAAAACATTGTACTGCATTCCCTTTGTGCTGTCAAAATGGCAAGAGGGCGAACACACCGGTTTGCCGCTACTCCGGCACGATCCCGTACCCCTTGAGGAGGCCCAGCCATGCCAGCCCCATGATGATCAGAACCACCGCGATGACGACCCCGGCCAGAAAGAGCCAGTCGCCGCGTCGGACATGCAGCGCACGATAATAAGTGCGCGCCGAGGCCGCGCCGAAAGCTTTGCTATCCATGGCCAGGGCCACCCGTTCCGATTTGCGGATGGCGCTTGCCAGGAGGGGGACGGCGTAACGCTTGAGTTGCTGGTAGCGATCCCGCAGGCCGGTGCGCTCGCCCACGCCGCGCACCTTGTGCGCAGCGCGGATCGTGTCGTATTCAGCCTGCAACAGCGGCATGAAGCGATAGGAGACGAGAATCCCATAGCCGAAACGATAGCTGAGGCGCGCCTGTTGGATCAGGCTGAGCACAAAGTCAGTGGGGGCGGTGGTCATGACGAACATCATGGAGTAGGAGACGATGGCCAGCGCGCGCAGCCCCAAGGAAAGGCCGGCCTCCAGGCCCTCCTGCGTGATCAGGAATGGCCCCCAACGCCCCAGGACCGTGGGCGTTTGCACCTTGGTCACGTCGTAGAGGAAGCCGTTGGTAACCACAAATCCGATAGCAACCAGCCAAAAGGGGATCAGCGTCCGCAGGATATAGAACAGCGGGATCCTTCCCAGGCCGCACATGAGAGCAATAGCAAAGATAAGAAAGAGCAAAGGGGTGAAGGGATCGAAAGCCATGATCACAGCCAGGAGCAGGACGAAAACAGCCATCAATTTGGTTGTGGGATTGGCCCGGTGCAGGAAAGAGTCACGCTCATAGTATTCGAAGAAATGCATATTTCCCTCTCACGTATATGCTCGCACCCAATCCTCACCAGTCATCAGATCGGGGAAGGTCGGATTCTCCTGCTGCAGGCGTTGCGCCAGGCGGTATAAGGGAGGTGTCACCAGCGAAGTCTTTTCCAGCAAAGCTGCCTGGTGATATAGCGAACGGACGCTGCCCTGATAGACTACTCGTCCAGCCATCAGAACCGCGACATGCCGCGCGTACTCAGCCACCAGACGCATATCGTGGGTGATCATGATAATGGTCACGCCGCGCTCGTTGAGCCGACGCAGATGCTCCATGATCTGCCGCGCGCTGCGCCGATCCTGGCCGAAAGTCGGCT
>CAYPON010000223.1:0-5786 GCA_964412315.1 uncultured Anaerolineae bacterium
GGAGACCATGGCCGCCTGTTCAAGTCTGTATTTTACAACTCTAGTGTGCAAGTTCCCCTGGTCATTCGCTGGCCGGGACATATTCCCGCTGGTGTTATGTCGAGTGCGTTTGTGGAAATCATAGATGTCTATCCAACTTTGCTGGAGGCTGTAGGCGCCGCTCCTTCGCAACGCTGTTTCGGTCGTTCGCTGTGGCCCGTCCTCCGTGATCCGGCACAACTGCATCGCGATGCGGTCTTGAGCGAGATTTGGCACGATGGTCACTACTGCTATATGATTCGCACCGAGCGGTATAAGTACGCGCTGGATGAGATGGGCGCAGGCTATATGTTCTACGATGTGAGAGAGGACCCGCTGGAGCAGGGAAACCTGGTTGGCCATCCGGCGATGAAAGAGGCGGAGGCTGAGTTGCGTGCCAAGCTCCTGGGTTTGCTCGTCGGCACACAGTATCGTCTGCATTGAGACAGTAGAGAATCTCATCACGGAAGCATAAAGGGCATGGAGAAAGCTATGTCTCTGTGTACCCTGTGACCTCTGTAGTGCAAACATGGAGGAACGATGGCAGGGAAAACGACGGTTGCGATTAAAGGAGAGGATTTCTGGATCAACGGCGTGCCAACCTATGCTGGTCGCTGGTTTGCGGGAAAGCAGGTGGAAGGGTTACTGTTCAATGTTCGCGCTGTGCAGGCCACCTTTGACGATGAGAACTGGCCGAAGGTGTCCTACTACGACACAGAAGTGGGCCGCCGCAGCTTTGCTTATCCAGACACTGGCACTTGGGACGCGGAGCGCAATGTGGCCGAATTCGTCGCCGGCCTGCCCGCCTGGCGTCGGCAGGGGCTGCTGGCGGTGACGCTCTGCTTCCAGGGCGGGCGGCCCATCAGGGATTCCTGGCGGGGACGGGCCGAGCCGCAGCCCTGGGCCAACAGCGGTTTCACCTCAGAGGGCGTGCTCAAGCCGGCCTATGCCGAGCGGATGGCGCGTTGCCTGACGGCTCTGGACGAGCTAGGGATGGCCGCTATCGTAGGCTCCTTCTACTTCGGCCAGAGCGGGAGGCTGAAGAATGATGACGCCGTCCGCCGCGCCGTCCGCGAAGGGACAGAATGGCTGCTCGGCACGGGTCGGCGGAACATCCTCGTCGAGGTCGCCAATGAGGTAATGGCCGTCTCCAAACCGCAGCACCACTATGCCGAACACCCCATTCTGTACAAAGGGCGCGTGCGCGAGTTGATCGAGTTGGTCAAAGAGGTCAGCGGCGGGCGTCTCCCCGTCTCGGTCAGTTTCAACGGAGGCGACCTGCCCACGCCGCAATTGGTGGAGGCTTGCGATTTCATCCTGTTGCATGGCAACGGCCAGACCGCCGAAGGCCACCAGAAGATGGTGCAGGCCGTGCGCGCCATGCCCGCTTGGCAGGCCAATCCCAAGCCGATTGTCTTTAATGAGGCCGACGATGACGTGACGCATCTCGACGCCGCCTTCGAGGTGCACGCCTCCTGGGGTTATTACGATTTCGGGGAGAACGACTATCGCTACGGGTATCAATCGGTGCCTTCCAATTGGGGCATCATCTCGCCGCAGGAACGCGCCTTTTTCTCGCGCCTGGCGGAGATTACAGGAAAGTGAGCACGCACCCTCATCCCAGCTCTCTCCCTCCTAGGGAGAAGGCTGGGTGAGGGTTAATCGAAAGGAGCCAACTTTATGCCCAAAATCGTCTTGATCGGTGCGGGGAGCATGGTCTTTGCCAAGCGTTTGATCGGTGATATCTTGACCTTTCCCTCGCTGAGCGACGGCACCATTGCGCTGGTGGACATTGACGAGGAGAAGCTAGAGGTGATGGCTGGTGTGGCGCGGCGGATGGCGGAGCAGGCCAAAACCGGCACATGCATTGAGGCGAGCACCGACCGTCGCCAGGTGCTCTCTGGAGCAGATTACGTCATCATCTCCATCCGCGTGGGAGGCACGGACGCGGTCGTCAAGAACCACGAAATCCCGCTCAAATACGGGGTGGATCACTCTGTGGCTGATACGATGGGGCCGGGAGGGGTCTTTTATTTCCTGCTCAATGGCCCAGCGATCCTAGAGATGCTGCGCGATGTGGAGCGGCTTTGCCCGCAGGCGTTGGTGATCCAGTACACCAATCCGATGGCCATGAACTGCTGGCTGGCGAACGAGGCGACGAAGGTGCGCAACGTGGGCCTCTGCCACAGCGTGCAGGGAACGGCTTTCCAACTGGCCAGCTACATCGGCGCTCCCAGGGAGGAGATCGCCTATTGGGTAGCAGGGATCAACCACATGGCCTGGTTCTTGCAGTTCCTCTGGAAGGGCCGAGACGCCTACCCCTTGCTCTGGCAGGCGGTGGAGAATCCCGAAATCTATGCACGCGATGCGGTGCGCTTCGAGGTCCTGCGCTATTTCGGCTACTTTGTCACGGAATCCACACGGCACATGTCTGAATACGCGCCTTATTTCCGCCGCACGCCGCAACTGGTGCAGCGCTTCGCCCCTCCCTCCTCGCGCGACCTGCGCAACTGGAATGAATGGGCCATCCGCCGTCAGGAGAGATTCCAGGAGATGAAGGAGTTAGTGGAGAGCGGCCAGGAAATCCCCTTTGAGCGCACGCACGAGTATTGCACCTATATCCTCAACGCCATCGAAACGAACGAGCCATTCTGTTTTAATGGGAACGTGCGCAATACCGGCTTGATCCCCAATCTGCCGCCCGGCTGCGTGGTGGAGGTGCCCTGCCTGGCAATGCGCAGCGGTGTCCATCCCTGCTATGTGGGCGACCTGCCAGCGGAGCTGGCTGCGCTCAACCGCAGCAACATCGCCGTGCAGGAACTGGCAGTCAAGGCGCTCCTGACGCGGGATCGGGAGTTGGTCTACCGCGCTGTGCAGTTGGACCCGCTCACGGCGGCCACCGTCTCCCTGCCCGACATACGCAAGATGGTGGACGAGCTTTTCGCGGCTCATGCGCCGCTGCTGACTTTATAGGAACCATAGATAAACACCGATTAACACAGATAAATGATGTTTTATTTTTATTTGGGTTCATCTATGCTCATCTATGGTTTCGTCAAAGGGGGTGATAGTATGGCTATGCCGGAGGTGTTGCAGGTATCATGTGTGCAGTTACATTGGGCCAAGACATTGGAGCGTAACCTGGCGCAGACCCTTTCCTATATCCGCCAGGCGGCAGAGGCAGGAAGCCGCGTCGTCTGTTTCCCTGAAGCCACGCTGACCAGCTACTATTTCCCCTATGTCATCACCCTGCCCCGCGAGCGGGTGCGCGAGGCATTGGGGGAGGTGCAGCGAGCGGCTGCAGAGGCAAATATTTGGGTCATTGTGGGCACGATCCAGGCCACGGCGGACAGGTTGCTCAACCTGGCGCATGTCATCAACCCGCAGGGGCGCATCACGCACGAATACGCCAAGGTGCACATGGCTGGGGCGGACGAGCGGAAATACTGCCGTCCAGGCAACAAGATCTCCTTTTTCGAGATAGATAGCGTCCCCTGCACATTGGTCATCTGCCGCGATGGGCGGCATCCGGAGCTTTATCGGATACCGGCGATGGCTGGGGCCAAGATCCTCTTCCAGCCCTCCTGTAGCTCCGACTCGCTGGAGGCAGTGCATTGGAAGCGGGTCTCCGGGCGGGCGCAGCAGCCAGCCGGCCCCAATAGCTCCATCTACCATTGCGTCGCCAACACCGTGGGCCAATCCCCCGATGGCGAGCAGACCTCCAGTGGCCAGTCGTACATCAGGGATCCGACCGGTCTGCCACTGGCCGAAGCGGGGTATTACGAGGAGGGGATCATCACCGCCATCCTGAAGCTGAGCCACGCCACTGGCTCTTACGCGCGGGATAGCTTCGAGCATCCCGCCTTCCTGCGCCCCTATTGGGAGCAGATGATCACCGAAATGCGGCGGCGGGCGGATGAGACGCCGGAGTAGAGAATCTCACCACCGAGAACACGGAGGTCACAGAGAGATGCATGTTTCCGCGATCCCCCTGGCCTTTGCGATAAGTTCGCTGCGCAGGGCCGGAAGATTTTGGACTTGTCTTGGATGATGCAGAAGAGTATAATTAAGTGGGTTGCTGGTGTGTTTACGTTTAGAAGTAGACTCGTGTAGCTTGTGACAGGGGTGATCTTGTGGAAATCGTCAAGATTGTTCCAGAATTTGACCCGACGGCGGATTTCATCCTGTTTGAGGGCGATTGTCTTGACCTGCTTGCATCTATGCCAGACAGGTTTGTCAGATTAGTCGTGACCTCGCCTCCCTATAATCTGGGTAAGCCTTACGAAAGCCGCCTTGATCTCGAGGAGTATTTGGCTCAGCAGCGCCAAGTCATTGATGAGTGTGTGAGAGTACTACATGACAGGGGAAGTATCTGCTGGCAGGTAGGCAATTATGTCGAGAACGGTGAGATCATTCCCCTCGACATCGCCTTGTATCCGATATTCGCCTCCTTAGGTCTTCACTTGCGTAATCGTATTGTGTGGCATTTTGGGCATGGGCTGCACGCTTCGAAGCGGTTCTCTGGCCGCTATGAGGTCATTTTGTGGTTCACAAAAGGCGAGGATTACACGTTCAATCTGGACGCCATTCGCATCCCTCAAAAGTATCCCAAAAAGAAGTATTTCAAAGGCCCTAAAAGAGGGCAACTATCGGGGAACCCGCTGGGCAAAAACCCCAGCGACATTTGGGAAATCCCCAATGTGAAGGCCAATCATGTGGAAAAAACGATCCACCCCTGCCAGTTTCCTGTTGAACTGATCGAGCGCCTTGTTTTGGCACTAACCGAGGAAGGTGACTGGGTTCTGGATCCATTCATCGGTGTAGGCACCACAGCGATCGCGGCTTTGATGCATCAACGCAAGGCCATTGGTGCTGAGATCATACCTGAGTACGTAAAGATAGCGAAAGAACGTGTACATCTGGCCGAAAGAGGGCAACTGCGTGTTCGGCCAATGGAGAGATCTGTTTATGATCCAGATGCGCCTAGTGCGAGTTTGCCACCGCAGATTGTGCGACTAGGAGCAACACCTCAACAGGCCAGGCTGCTTGAACAACAGACAGAATACTCTAACAAGGAGCCAGAGGCATGAAAGTTGTCTACGAGTATTCGCATCTTGGCGGATCAGAAATCCTGCACATGCGCTATCCGGAATATGAGCGCGAGATCTATGAGATTATTGCTCAGATAAAGGCTCGTAGGATCAAGATTAGCCAAGAGAAGACCATGAAAGGAAAAAGCCTGTATTCACCTACGGACATGAACAGGCAGTTCCACATATCCTTTGCCGCCAGAGGCTATCGTGAACTGCGCGATACATATGCGATTACCTTACCTGACAGTGATAAGGTCATCGCGGGCTCATTCAAGCAAATTGACTTTGTAAAAGGGAAAGTGCTGGTTGAGGTTCAATTGGGTAAGTACGCTTTCATGTTCTATGACATGGCCAAGTTTCAATACTTCTTTAATGAGAGTAAAGCCGACATTGGCGTTGAGATTGTCCCTTGTCACGCTTTGCACAGACAGATGTCTACAGGGACCTCCTATGGAGAACAACTCATATACGACATCGAGCGTTTAAGAAGACATTTCCCTGCCGTATCCGTCAAAGTAATCCTCATTGACGCAGATGATTAGGTTCCTCAGATCTGATAGTTTCTTCAAACAGGGAGGCTCACTACAAGGAGCATTCTGCGGTGATTTGTGGTAGGATCAACCAACAAAGGAGCATGAACCATGACTGAAAAACTAGCGATTGATGGCGGCACGC
>CAYPON010000224.1:0-5739 GCA_964412315.1 uncultured Anaerolineae bacterium
AATGTCTATGGCGTTGCATTCACTGTGTACATTGTTACTTGTGCAATGAGAGTACTTACCCATCAGATTGCCGGCATCGTCTTTCGGACAGAGTCGGACGTTCTTATACCTCATCTTCAGCAAGACCCTTTTGAGCGCTTCCGTGTTGATGATGACGAGCCTAATGTGCGCCAGCGGATCCGACAACTCGACTTGGACTCGTTGACACTGGCTCCTCTGGGCGACGAAGAGCGAAAGCGTATCGTTCGCAGCGTGGGCTTCGTGCAGCGTTGGCTAGATAACCCCATCTTTCGCTCTCCAGAGGTACGCGCTGTACTGCAACATTGCCTGGATCAGCCCGAATTGGTTCACATAGAACTCGCTTGGAATAGGGCAATGATCCGCGATTTTGCTCGTAACGAGTATGACATCTTCTACCCTCCTGAGAAAAGAAGAGATTTCACTGCCTCTCTCTTTATGGCTGGTTATCGGAACATGATTGCTTCCTTTCTGCCTAATTTCTCAGCAATCATGATCCATGGTGCAGGCATAGTTCGCAATGGCAGGGCCACAGTATTTCTCGCACCAGACGAGGGCGGCAAGTCAACGGTGGTAGAACGTTCGATGAATGAGCTTGTTCTGAGTGATGATCATATCATCGTGCGCCAGGAGAGCAATGCTGTTATAGCCCATGGGACTCCCCTAGGATCGATCACTAGTGGGCCCAATCAGGCTAGACTAGGTGGTTTCTTTCTGCTGGAGAAGGCATCGCGTTTTGAACTAATCCCTGCCAAGCCAGTAGATGCCCTGCAGTTCCTCTGGAACGAACAGATGCCGAAATGGTACGCATTACCCAAAAGCATCACCTTGAAGGCTTTCGAGGTGCTCTATGAGACCTCCCGCAAAGCACCAGTGTACCGGATGCGCTTCCCGAAAGACTATGTAGACTGGGATGCTATTGATGCAGCTATGGCGCGATGAACGCTGAACAGAACGTTCGCCTCTACCGCGGCCAGAGCATGGCCGGCACCTTTCGCCCCGGCGATTACCTGACCCTCGAACCTGTAGCCATGACCGATATCCGTCTTGGTGACATCGTGGCCTATCGCGGATCACACCATGACGACGACGCGGAGACACTCGTGCATCGCGTCGTGGGCATCGTGCCTGGGGCGCTGGTTGTGCGAGGGGACAGCAATCCCTGCCCCGATGCTGCCCTGGTGACCGCCGACAACTTGATGGGGCGGGTGACGCACGTCGAGCGCTGCGGCCGGAGATGGCCTGTGCACGGTGGATGGTTGGGCTTGCTGCGCGCACGTATCCTTCACGTCCGTTATCCTATGCGGCGATTGGTCGGATTGCTGGGACGTTGGCCCTATCGCTGGCTGCGGCGGAGTGGCTTGGTGTCTCGGCTTTGGCGGCCATCGGTTTTGAAAGTCAACCTGGTGACGGAGGAAGGCCCGCTGGTCAAATACGTCTGCAGCGGGAGGACGGTGGCCTGTTGGTGGCCAGAGCGAGATCGCTTCGAGTGTCGCAAGCCGTATGATCTGGTGATCCCTGCGCCACAGGGGGCACATCGCGGAGGCGATCATTCCTGAAGCGTTGCGGCGTGGGGTGCAGATGGTGGCTTTGCACTGGCCCTGAGGTGCAGAGCAAGCCTGGCTTGCAGGAACTCGTCCCAGCGATGATCCTCGGCGAATTCAAGGCGGCCATAAAGCGGCGAGAGGGTGCGCTCCGGCAGGTAGATGGAGAGGCCGTTGGCGTGTCTCATGCCAGGGCCGCCGTGCCCTTCGGCCACCAGTGGAGAAGAATCGCCGCCTCGCTTGACCAAGTTGACAACGCGGGCCGCGGCGGCAGCAACGGCCGTGCCAGGATTCTGCTCGGCGAGGAGTTGGCAGAAGTGCACCAGGTCTACATAGTCTCGATCAGCGAATTTCTGCACGTCGTACAGCGCCAGGCTGACGATGCTGTTGCCGCCTCGTGGATCGGCCTCCAACGTTGCCCGCAAGGTATCGGCCAACCCGTCCACTGCATCCGCCAGCGGGTCTACCCGTTCCAGGTCTAGTGCGGACTGCGTCACGGGCAGGTTCGGGTAACGGTCACGATAAAAGCGGTTGTATTCCTGGACGGTGATCGCAGCCAGGAGGTCCGCTGACATGTCCGGGTTGGCGATCAGCTCGCTGAGGATGCGGTTATACGGCCAGCCATCGCCAGGCTCCTCCTCCTGCGACCCTACGAGATAGCGACAGGAGCTTTTCAGTTGGTAGGCCACCTCCAGCATGTTCATCAAGCAGGCATCGCAGCCCAGGAGGTCAATCTTCTGGCCCAATCGCGCCGCCCCCCGATCCAGGACGGCCTTCATCTCCACGTTATCCAGGAAATCGGCCGATGTATCATCGAAGAGTATGGCTCGCTGCTCCAGGACAGCGTTGACGGCGACATGCTCGATGGAGGAGCGGAAAAAGGCCCGGCTGGAGTTGCCGGAGGTGAGGCTGCGCCGCTGGCCGCGCGTCAGGCTCTGCGGACGGAAACCGCGCACAGCCAGGCTGCGGTAGATATCCTCATCCTTCCAGCCGTTACCATGGTTCCAGAGGATTAGGGCGTAATGTTCGGCGGGGTAGTTCTCCTGCGCCCAGCGGAGAAAATCATCCAACGCTTGCGGGTCGCCCATGTTCACCTCAGGGAGGCGCACTACAACATCGCGATCTGGCGTCCCTCCCTGGCGGATGTAGTAGCGACGAGAGCCTTCATCGCCCAGGCCGTCGAACTGGGCGATGATGTTCACATCGGCGGTGGAGCCGGCGGCCTGCATCTCGCTCAGGTCCTTGCGGCCAGCCTCATTCAGGTTATTGTCGCCGGCCATGTAGACCATAAAGGTCCACTTTTTCCGCACGGGCTTTGGCGGTTCCTCTTTTGGGGACACGCCCAACAACGATAACAGCCAACCGATAACAGTTTCCCAAAAGCTATGATGACCATCAGTAGGTGTCATGGCCTCGCCTCCTCGTCGCACCAGGGGTGTAATTTCGAGGCTTATTATAGCACAAAAGTTACTTGAAAGACAAACGAGGAGGTCTACCACTTTCACCGTTCAGGATGCACCTGCACGAAGGCGTTGTTCCGCACCTGAAAGATGTAGATGCGCGGGTTCCTCAAATCCCCCTTGTCGTCGTAGGCGATCTGTCCCAGGAGCGAGTTGAAAGCCAGGCCGCGGATGGCCGCGCCGACTTTGCTGGCGTCCAGGCTTTTCGCCTGCCTGACGCCCTCGGCGAGAACGGACATGGCGCTGTAGCCGTTGATGGAATAGGTGTCGGGGTTGCGGTGCTCGATCTGCTGATACGCCTTTACCCACTGCGCGTCAGCCACCGTCGCCGGGCTGGGAGCAAAGGAACTGACATACATCCCCTCCGCTTTGCCCTCCGCCTCGTCAATCGTAGCCGACAGAAAGGCGCCGTCGCTCGCCAGCATCGGCACAGTCACCCCTGCTGCCACCAAATCTACGCGGAGATAGGGAGCCTCGATCTCGTATCCGGCGTAAAAGATAGCGTCCGGTTGGGCCGCTTTGAGCTGGGACACCTCCTTTTCATAGCTGTCCTGTCCCTCCGCTACCTGCAGGGTGAGCAGGACCTGCGCGCCCAGGCGTGTCAACTCTTTGGTCATCTGCTCCCGTAGGCCGACGCCGTATTCGGTATCGTTATGAAGGATGGCGACGCGGCGTGCGCCGAGTTTTTGCACCAGAAATTCCGCATCCACGCGCGCCTGCACCATGTCATTGGCATTCACCCGGAAAAAGTTCTTGTAGCCCTTTTGCGTGAGCGAGACTTCCGAAGCCGTCGGTGTGATGACGATCAGAGGGAGGTCTTTGTAGACTTCCATCGCTGCCAGCGTCTGCCCGCTGTTATAATGGCCGATGACGCCAAGGGCTTTCTTCCCGGTTTTCACCGCGCTGCGGATTTCCTCGGCGACCTTCACGGCCACTTCCGAATCGGATTCGTCATCCACGCCTACGACCTTGATGGTTTGGCCGAGAAGCCCGCCCTCTTTGTTCAACTGCTCGGCCTTCAGCCGCACACCCCCCAGCACCGTCTGGCCGCCGTTGGCCTGAAAGCCGGAGAGTGGCGCGGCGACGTAGACGATGATCTCCCCTTTGGGCTTGGGCGCGCCACACGCGGGCAATCCCACCAATAGTACCGCGATTGCTACCAACAAGAACCATCCCTTCGCTAGCCTCATAAGCAATTTCCTCCCCGAGTAATATCAGCCATCAGTGCAGGCGCCATCTGTCCTCGCTGATGGCCGAATGCTGAAAGCTGAACGCTTTAGATCGTTCGTCCGTAGACTTCGTCCATGGTGGTCACAATATTTTGCAGCGCGTCCACCTGGCCGCGGATGTCCTGCGCCAGGCCACGCGCGCGGGCATCATCTATCTTTTGGGCATCCAAAAGCAGAAATTGGGAGTACACTGTGCCCAGTGCCGTCAGGCTGTTTTCCAGTTGCATCTCTGCTTTCTCCATGACATCCTGCAATTGCCCCAGATTTTGCACCTGTGCCTTTTTGCTGGCGATCACCTGGCGGATTTCCTGCCGCACGCTTTCGTTGTTCTCCAACCTGAGCCGGGCCTCGGCGTTCTGGATGTCCTTGGGCAATGCCTTCAGGTCCCGTTGTAGCACTTCATCGCCTTCGTATGCCTCCAGCCGCTTGGCCAGGCGAAAGATGTTGGCGATCCAGTCGGTCAAAGCCAGGAGGCTGTTCTCCAAATAGTCGTGCAAGATGCCCTCCTCCTGGCGACGGGCGATCTCTTCGATACGGTGGCGATAGTTCAACGCCTGTTCCAGCCTGCCGCGGTATTTGGCGCTGTGCAGCTCCTCCGGGTTGAATCGCTCCCGGAACATGTCGGCCACGACCTCCTTCGCCGTGACCTCATCGCGGATGCTGGTGTAAACGATGAATGCCTCCCCCACAACCCCCAGGATCAGCCAATACCACCATTGCCACCAGGGGAACGGGGTCGGATAGAGAAAGACGAGAATGATGGTCATGGCGATAGTCAGGGCGCTTTCGATCCGCAAAAAAGCATGGACGACGATGGCGCGTGCAGCGCGGCGCCTCAGTTCATCTTGCAGAGATGGCGTTCGTGACATGCGATGGCTCCTCTTTTGGCGAAAAGCCTGGTCAAAAACTCACGCTTGATCCCGTCGTCCTCCAGCCGTCTCTCGTCCTCAATGGGCAGGTCCGGAAACCGCTCCCTCACCGCACGGGCGAAAAGGCCGCTGTCTACAGTCGTGGATTCGACTCCTTCCGTGCTGGCGTATATAGGCACATCGTGAATGCCGCAGGAAGGGGAGCGGCTCTTCAGGATGAACCCATCCACCTCCTGAAGCGAAGCCAGGAACGAAGCGGCAAAGTCGCGCATTCTTTCGGTGATATCCCTGCCCGTGGCCGGCTGGAGCAGCCTCAGTTCCCCGCTCACGGCGACAACGCGGATCGGCTCGCGGGGCACTCCCAAGCCGATCTCCACCTCCGGGCAAACCGGCCTGAACTCGACGTGGGGCCGGAGCTTTTCCACGAACTCATCGCGGATGATTTCCCCGTTGTAACGACAGTTGGCGAAGCCCAGGCACTGGCTGATGATGACGACGGGCTTGGCGAATTCGCTCACTTGAGGCTTTCCCTTTGATATTCGAGGTATGGGTACGCCTGCTCAACGGCCAATTCGATCCCCTCAACCGCCGGCAGCGAATGCCCAAGGCGCAGGCCTAG
>CAYPON010000225.1:0-5715 GCA_964412315.1 uncultured Anaerolineae bacterium
ATCCAGAGCATAGGGATTGCGTGTCTGGCCGCCGCGGCTGCTCCAGCCACTGGTGGAGCGGGTAGAGCGGAAGTTGGCCCACTCGCTGAGGTTGGCCTTGCCGAGGATCACCGCGCCCGCTGCGCGAAGCCTTTGCACGAGGAAAGCATCCTCAGACGCGATCGAGCCAGCAAGGGCCACTGAGCCAGCCGTGGTGGTCATGTGATCGGAGGTATCTATGTTGTCCTTGAGCAGGATGGGGATGCCGTGCAACGGGCCGCGCGGCCCTTTGGCCTTCCGCTCTGTATCTAACGCATCGGCGATGGCCAGGACATCCGGGTTCAGCTCGATGACGGCATTGATCGCCGGGCCCTGCTTGTCCAGTTGCCGGATGCGCTCCAGGTACATCTCAGTGATGCTTCGCGCCGTATACTCGCCCGCATTCATCTTTTGCTGAAGTTCGGCAATCGTCATCTCTTCCATAATCCTTCTCCCGGGTTTCTGCTTCTTATGGTATATCGGGAGGGATCAAAGGTTCGAGCAGAGGAATCAGTGCCGGGAGGTCCTCTTCAATGACCTCCCAGACACGTTCTGGGTCAATATGAAAATAGTCATGAACTAGCCGATGACGCATCCCGACTATCTGTTGCCAGGGAATCTCCGGATGGGCTTTCTGACACTCAGGCGATACTCTCCGTGCAGCCTCCCCGATGATTTGAATCAGGCGCATGACAGCATTCTGAAGCAGGTCGTCATTCTGGAACCGTTCCCACGTGACGCCCTGTGTGTACTGTCGTACCCTGCGTGCTGCCAAAAGCATATCTAGAAGATACGCATCATCGCGCCACATAGATCGGCTCCAGGGAGCTAAGGATGTGTCTACGCCGGATGTAGTTCTCGCTTTTTTCCACCGCACGGCGTTCTACTAGATCCACCGGCCGGCCCAAAAGCTGTTGCAGTTCTTCCTCCATTGCGACCAGATCGAACAGACCCCAATGCGCATCATCAGCAAAGGTCACGAGCACATCAATGTCACTATCCGGTCGGAAATCATCTCTTAAGGCCGAGCCGAACAGGGCGAATTCGGTGATCTTCCAACGTTGGCAAAAGTCCGCGATCTGCTTATGGGGTATCCTGATCTTGCTTTGAGCCATATCACTACCCTCTGGACAAAAAGCCGATGAAGGCCGCTGTTTTCAGGGTTTATTATACTGCTTGTAAGGTTTGTTGACAACCGGCGCTTGCAAGCTTCTCTACAGCCGCCGCGCACCGATCCAGGTGTGGCCTCAGGGAGTGCCGTCAGTGCAGATCAGATCGCCAGAGAGGTGACTGCGCAGGCTGAAGCGGAGGGCGGCCAGTGCGCGCTGGCGAGCCAGGTCGCACACAGCGGCGGGGATTTACGGGATGCCCTCGCCGAGCACAGCCATCGCGCTCACGTACTGCGGGAAACCAGTAGCGCTCCGCGGCTTGGAGCCAGGATCAGAAATCTCACCTGCTTGACCAAAGTACACGCTACCTATCCTCGCTAGCCAAGTACACCCCCACAACTCCGGCTTGACCAAATTAGCCAGACGGGTACTATAAAATCAGGAGGGCGCGATATCTTCCCGTTACCACCTCGCGCGGGGGATTCATGACCACCTTTCCGTATGACGAAGGCTATTTCACAAAACTCTATGCCAAGCGGTTCTATCGGTGGTATCTCGGCGTCAGAAACAAGTTTATCAGGGACATCGTCACCCATTACGTTCCCTCAGGCAGGTTTCTTGAGATCGGCTTCGGTGACGACAACCTCTGCAAGCACTTCCTGGACAGCTTTGACGTTCACGGCGTAGACATATCCGAGTTCGCTGTAAGCCAGATCAGGAGATCCTACGAACCGGGCAGATTCCAAGTTTGCGACGTCTGTAAGGAGGACATCCCTTTTTCCGGAGGGTTCGATGTCATTTGTGCCGTGAACACGGTCGAACACTTCGCCGATCCCGCCGCTGCCCTGGCGAATGTCTCCAGGTCGCTGAAAACCGGTGGCATCTTTGTGGCTTACCTGCCGACGGCAAGCAATCTTGTCTCCAGGTTGCAGTACCGGCTCTTTTATGACGTTAGAGAGCACGTTTTCAGGCCAAGCGTCGCATCCCTTAATAACCTGCTAAGCAGCCTGGGTCTCTACAAGATGGAAGAGTATATCGCCTCGTTCCTGCCAGCGAGGGTGACGAACAGGTGGGTTATCAATTCCTTCAATCTATATCTGGGCGTCTGGGGCAAGTAAGATTGGCTATCCTAGCGTGATTCCCCTCAGAGTGCTAGGATCATGTCATGGTTATTAACGCCCCCTTTGGTCAGGAAATCACCCACCTTGCGGAAGCCGAACTTTTCGTAAAAGTGGATGGCGCGGTAGTTCGTAGCCTGTGTCCCTCCCATCAGCACCATGCGCTGGAAGCCAAAACGCCGCGCAAGGTCGAGGATCTTGGGCATCAAAGTGCTGCCCAGGCCCCGATTCTGATAGGCATCGGCCACGGAAGGGGCAAAAGTGCAGTCCTTGCACTCATCCAACACCATGCCGTGCGCCTGGTAGCGTTTCTTCTCCGCCTCCTTGATGCCCAATTGCAGGATAAAGTAAGCGATCACTTGCGGCTGACCACCTTTCTCCGTCACGGCGATCAGTCGCAAGGTGTCGTAGTAGTTGATCTCGGCGCACAGCTTTTGCGCCTGTTCCATGGTGAAGGGATGTGGGCCGAAACGGCGTCGCGTCTCCTCAGACAGCCTCAGGAAATAGCGGCCCAACAACTCGGCGTCCTCCGGGCGCAGCAGGCGGAAGGTGATCCGCTCGCCGCAAGCGAAGGTTATCGTCTCAGTGACGCCATCCGGGTTCTGCGCAATCGCCTCGGGAGTCAGTGGGGTCGTCATGATGATGAAGGTTCCTATTGGACCTTGATTCGCTCTGCCTCCGTCAGGGGAAAGACCTCGCAGTCGTTGGCATAGGTGCGCACCGGGAGCACGATCAGCACGTTAGCCGGGGCATCGTTGACGGTGAAGGGGGCATGGTGCCAGACGCCGGGACGCAGGATAACCATCGTCCCCTTCGGCACCCTGAAGACGCGAATCTTGTCCAGAGGCAGCGGGCTATCGGGTGGGGTGGCCGGGCCGACATGGATCAGGATGTCGTTGTCCAGTGGCAGGATGCCCTCTCCGGTCGCCGTATGATACTCCGTCACATCAATGACCGGCTCTCTCTTCTCCACGCGGCAGGTCGAAAAGGAAGCGATGGTCACGCTGCCAAGATCGAGCTGCACCATGTCACGAAAGAACTCGACCGGCGGCGCGCCGATCTTTTCCGTCCTGGGGTTGATGTGTTGGGCGTAGAAACCAAAAAGCAGGAACTTTTCGACGCTCAATTCTTCGATTTTGACTGTTTTCATGCTGTCCCCCTTTAGATCCATAAGAGATGAAAACACCAAGCCGCAAAGACGACAAGATTCTTCAATTGTGTCTAGCGGGCCTCCAACGCCGCCTTGCTGCGGGTGTACTGTAGCTCTACGGACGCCGCCTGCCCAGCCAGAGTCTGCTCGACGATGGCCACGTTTTCCTCCACTTCCTCCGGGCTGGTCATGCCAATGCACACTACGTCGCTTGGCTTGATCGAGTTGAAGACGAAGGGCAGCCCCGTGGGCGGCATGAGGCGGCCCGCGCCGAGCGGCTTGATGCAGAGCACCGGCTTCTTGGCCTCGCGGATCACGCGGCCGATCCAATCCGTTTCCACGGAGCAGAGGAAGCCGATGCCGTTATAAGGCTGGATGTACACCTCGCAATCATAGCCCGCCCGATCCACCACAAGAATAGTCTCTGGCCGGTGCGTGGAGAGGCCGGGGCGCATCCCCTTCTCGCGGATGTAAGCGGCCATCTCGGCATAGCGCTCGATCTCGCCCCTGCCGCTGGCCAGGGCGTTGTCGGTGTAGCATTGGTGAGGCATACAGAATTCCGCGCCCATATCGGCGGTGAGATTCACGTCATCTCGCCAGTTCTCCCAGGGGTATCTATTGCCGGGCGTGGCGAACCAGATGATGTGCACGCCGCTGTTTTGTTCCACGCGATCCATGATCTTGCGCAACCGCTCGCCGGGCATGGAGCAGATGGCGTTCATCCCTTTGGAGACGCACTTTTCCAGGACTTCCTGGATCTTATCATCGGTGAAAAAGCGGCGCAGCCAGGTATCCTTGGCTCGTGAAAAGTGGGAATAGCCGAAAAAAGTATTGCTGCCGATGACGAGACGGGCGATCTTGAGGCCACCGACTTCGGAGTAAGGTAGTGCCATAGACAGTTCTCCTTTGCTTGTTGGTTGATTGGGCTGGCTGGATTCTACGCGGAAAGGGGGATGTTGTCAATCGCCGATGACCAAACATGAAGAGACCTCAGAGGTCTCCTGTGTTCTTGCTCAGCTTGGGGATTTGCTATCCTCTAGAATGGCAAGGAACTCCCTGGCGGTTACTATCGGCAGGTGTTGATAGCGCTTCAAGGCCAGGAGATGATGGTTGCCACTGACAAGATAATCGGCATCTAGAGTGCTGACGCCATCCGCGTTTTGCTTGCCGGCACCGCTGTGCTACAATGCGGTAGCATCTGACCAACAAAGGGGGTATGAGCAGCGTGTCAGATCGAGTGGCCTCGCTGGCCGATGTTCGCACCTTGTTGATGGATATGGATGGCGTGGTGTATTTCGAGGACGCTATCCTGCCCCACGTGCGCGAATTCCTCGCCTTTTTGCGCCGCGAGGGGATCAAGTTCGCCTTTGTCACCAACGGCACGGGGCGATGGCCGGAGGAACACCGTGCTGACCTGGCCGCGCGTGGCATTGACGTTGGCGATGCCCCGATCTATACGGCGGGGCTGGCCGCCGCGGACTATCTGACCCGCTTCCCCGGCGCCAGGGTGTACGTTATCGGCGAGGAGGGCCTCCGCCGGCAACTGGTGGAGGTCGGCGGATGCGTCCTGGAGGATCAACGCCCCGATTTCGTCGTCATCGGCTGGACGGATGATTTCGATTACCGGCAGTTGTTAACGGCGTGCCGGGCGATCTACCGCGGCGCGAAGCTGATCGTCGCCGACCCCGATGTCAATGACCCTTCCCCCGATGGCCCGACGCCCGGCTCGGGGGCCTTCGCTGCGGCCATCCAGGCGGCCACGGGCGCGTCCGCCCTGGCTATCGGCAAGCCGAACCGTATCCTTTTCGACATGGCGTTGCGAGATATGGGGGCAGCGGTGGAAAGCAGCGCGATCCTGGGCGACCGGCTGGACTCGGACATCCGCGGCGGGTTGGAGGTCGGCATGGGCACGATCCTCGTCTTGACAGGCATTGCCTCGCTGGAGATGGTCGAAAAGTCCCCTTTCAAGCCGGATTGGGTCGTCCGCGATTTGGAGGAACTTCATGCCCGCTGGTTGGAGGCTATAGCGCAGTCCGCCGCAACGACTTGCTAGGCGGTTCCCGCCAGTACACTACATGGCAATGTGGAATGACTGCCCCAAAGGTTGAAAATCTGCTACCTCTTGGCGCGCCAGTTTGGCCCGAATCTGCTCAAACCGACTGACGGCTTCTTTCGAGTACAGCCGTTCACCACAGCGTAGACAAACCTCAGCCTGTACTCGCACCGCCGCGATGTGCACCCCGCCGCGCAGCAGTTTCTCAACCTCTTTCTCAACCATCTCACCACCACACACGGGACATGTATTGAATGGCATCATCTT
>CAYPON010000226.1:0-5699 GCA_964412315.1 uncultured Anaerolineae bacterium
TGCAATAGAATCGGTGCTCCTGGCAGGGTGCGTAGAATTTTGCTCTGTATTGTTATCCTGGCGATGATAGGGAGTTGGTTGCTGCCGCTGGCTCCTCTCAGTTGCGCCGATAATTTCTGGTGGATCCAGTTGTTCCAAGATGACCTGGAGGCAGGAGCGAGCCATTGGGATTTGGATCCGGGATGGACAGTGCAGCAGAGTGAGGACGGCAATCATTTCCTAGCCGGGCGTGGCCGCGCCCTGGCCCGGCTGGTGAGCCAGGCTCCCTGGAAGGAGCATCGCCTCGGCTTGAGAGTGCGTCTGCTGAGCGGCGAGTTCGGCCTTCGCCTCCGTGACGAGAGAGATAGAGGCTACCTGGTGCGACTGAGGGATGATCGGCTGGCCCTCTGCCGAAGCAACGCGCCGGGCGCTGAGATAGAACTGGCCTCCGCCGCTCTCCCCGGCCTCTCCGGTAACTGGCACACCCTCATCGTCACTCTCAATGAAGATCATCTCATGGTTGCCCTGGACGGCGCAGAGCATATCAACCATATAGACCTGGCCCCCGTCCGCCAGGGTCAGCTCCTCTTGCAGGCCGAGCCGGGATGTCAGGTGGAGGTGGACGACCTCTGGATCACCGGATTGCTCCCCCTGCCGGAGGCACCGCCGGATGCCACGCGCATCACCACCGGCGCAGCGGGAGTGGATGGCATGGCCGACATCCGAGGGGCAGCGGGCGCCGTCCCCGGCGAGGCTGTCGTCTTTTTGGTGAATCCCCAAACCCTGGATTGGACGACCACGACCGCAGCCAGCGATGGCAGTTTCACGGCGCAGCTCTTTGCCCCGGAAGGCTCCACGGTGCAGATCAACTATGCCTTTCCGGGTGCCTTGCCATTCTTTGAGAATATCGGCTTACAGGGATCCCCGGCTGTGCTGCTCACCGTGCATAATCTCCCAGTCTCCGGGCCGCGATTACCTTTCACCCTCTGCGAATCACTGGTCAGCGGCTATTGGATCGCCCATGGCGAGCTACTACGCCGAGACTACTTGCCAGGCAACACCCTCACTACCACCCTCCATCTGCGCCTCGAGTCCTCCCAGATGGCGTATCTGGACCTGGCTCTCTTGCGGATAGATATAAAGCTTGGGCTGTGCCGCCTTTTCGATGAGGCGGGACGGCAACTCCCTCCTCTGCGCAACCTGGTCTCCGCCTACCTGACTCCCTCGGGCCTGCCCGTAGAGGCTGAGATGGAAGCGGCTGACCCCTGGCTTTTCGAGCGGAGTTGGTCGGGAAGCGGGGCCATTCGCCAGGATCGTGTGCTGACGGCTACTCTCCCGCTGACGCTGGAAATCCCCTCCGACTTGCCCGCCGGGATTTATCGCGCCAGGCTGAAGGTTGAATTCTGGGTACGACAGGGCAAAGAGTGGGTTATTCCGGACTCAGTCAAAGCGGATGACGGACAGTTCATGTTAGAACGCCAGGACGCCAGGCGCAGCTATCCCTGGCCTCTTCTTCCCCCGCTTCGGATTGGCTCCCCGCAGCCGCCGCGCATAGCCTGGATGCTCCTGGCGGACTATGCCTCGAATAGCGAGCGCGGCGTCCGTGCCCGCGAGGATACGCACTACTGCCTTTCGCCGCGCACCATATGGCCCACCCATCGCTTCATCGTGCCTATGAATGACGAAGCCAGCGGCGAACCGATTTCCTATATCCTGGAGCCATCGCTCCCTTTGACCTCGTGGGGATTTCGCCCCCTGTACGAGCGGGTGCTCCTGGATCCACCCAGCATCCCTCTCGCCTATCCGGGAGGGGAACTGCACGTGCAGGTGCAAAGGCCGGATGGCGTGACCGATGATCTGGGCGCGGCAGCCTTCGTCGCCGGCCTCAATCCACTGATGAACTACCGCCCGGACAGCACGGACCCGACGAGACACCATCGCACTCTCCTCAGGTCTTTCGGCAATCCAGGGCCATCGGACTACTATCGCGCCTGGACTGGTGGGGAACGATTCCGTTACACTTTTACGCAATACGGGCGTTATGTCATCACGTTGAGCGGGCAGATGCAGGACATTTGGGGGAATGTCTACCAAGCCGGCGGCACATACGAAGTGTGGGTGGCGCATCTCCTCGATCTGGAACTGGGCACGCTACCAGGGACCCCTTTTGAGGTAGGCGACGCCTACGCGCCGGTGGTGCGCATCCAGCCCGCGGTGCCAGCGAAGGTAATGCTGGATTATGCCTTGTACGTCAATTCCAGCCTGACAAACGTGCAGCGCCGCCATATCGAGGGCCGCGCCAATCGTTTCGGCTACTTCCACCCAGGGAAGGAGGAGAATCCGCTCCGCCTGGAGGCCCCGGGAGAATACGACGTGCTGGTTACGGCGAGTTACTGGGATGAACGAGGCGAACTGTGGATGGGAGCGGTGCGCGGCGCCAACGTCGTGGAAACGCCAGGCACGCGCCTCGTCGCCCATGGCGAGCGGGGCATCCGCTCCTTCGCCGCGCTGCAACGGCCTCACTGGTTTGCCGAGGGGCGCTATGGCAACGTTGTCCCCGACCAAACGGATGGCCTGTTTGAGGAGCGATACCTGGGCGGGGCACTACATATCGCCTATCCTTACTTCACTGGCGATGTGATGTGGATCGTGGATTGGGAGGGGGAGAACTCGATCTTTCCCACGATCACTTTTCAGGATACGAGCGGGGAAATCGCCGATCTCCTGGAGGAGCGGGTGCCGGAACTGCACCAGGGAGCGTATTACTACGGCCAATTCCCACTGCCGCTGCAACCGCTCGACCGCCGCGCCATCAGCGAATTGCCCCTGGTGACGACGACCACGGCGGGCAAACGACCAGGCCGCACCTATGGCTGGCCGGTAGGACAGTTCCCCGACCGGGCGGATCAGATCGGCTATTTCTATAGCAATTGCGTGCGGCCCGACCTCAGCGTCGCCTGTCTGGTCTCCGAATCGGGATTGGGCAATGCCTACTGGTTCGCCGACGACAACTATAACCTGCAATATGGCGTGGGAGGGAACGGGGATCTCACGCCAGATTTCAAGCTCAACTTTGGCGGGGTTGTCTTTCGGGATTTGGCGCACGGCATCAACGAATACGCCATCTACAATTCCAGCGACATCTATATCCCCGTGGGCCAGGAGTTGAGCAATCGGGTTATGCCACCCTTCCGAGGCGCGGCTGGTGGGCCGGATGGGGGGCCGCTGATGACAATCAAGGGGCAGGATATAGACCTCTTCGTCCATCCCACTGGCGTTAAGCCAGGGAGCATCCTGGAGGTAGGGGATACCTTTTCCTTTGCCGCGCAGGTGGTGCCGACATTGGACTCGCACGTGACGGTCACCGTGACCATGCCATCGGGCGGCGTGCATGTCATCGCCGGGCGGGCCAACAAGATCGGTTATTTCTACGACCCGGCGCAGGATTTCGTCGTTACCGAGGCTGGCCTTTACACGGTGCGCGTGAAGGGGGTGCATCGGGGCATGACCTCAGCGGGGCCAGTCTATCCCCCCTATCCGCAGGGGGATGTCCTCGGTTCGGATGAGGGGCTATTCTACGTCTATGTCGTGGAGCGGAGCAGCGAGCCGCTGGCGCTTCATATCCACGAGCCACAGGGGGCTGTCATTCTGAGTGAAGCGAAGGATCTCGTCCCGTTGGACGGAGATTCTTCGTCGCAAAGAATGCTCCTCAGAACTTGTCCTGAGCCTGTCGAAGGAATGACACCATCGGAAAGCGCGATCGTTCGCCCCGCGCAGACACTGGAAATCGCGGGCACTATCCCACCTACGGCACAAAACGCCGAGGTGCACTACACTATCTCCCTTTCCGGTTTCATCTTGCAGCAGGGAAAGCTGCCGATAAGTGGGGGCACGTTTACATACACCTACGATCCCGTCGCCCTTCATCAGGATTTCCCCAACCTGGACGTCACCATCATCCCTCCGTATCGCTCTTACATCCCCTGGCGAGAACCGGAGGCGGTGGACACAGTGCAGATGAACTTCTGCCTGGTGGCGGACGAGGAAGGTCGGCGTATCCAACGGGCCAGGGCAGTGACCTTGCAGGGCGTGCATCTCTTCGCGCCTGCCGTACCGAGGCGGGAGCATGGGCGGCACTTGCCGCTCCTACTGAAACAGCCAGCGGATTAAGCGGATTAACATAATCCGCCCCACCGCTTAATCTGCTGATTGACAGGGTAAAAGAGACCGCTATAATAGATACAGTATGAATCGCGTCCCTTCGCATATTTGGCTGAGCAGCAGGAGGGGAGATGGGAAAAGTTGAGGAGATGATCAAAGAGTTGCCGCCTGAACTCCAGCAGGAGGTAGAGGATTTCGTCCAATTCCTCCTAGAGAAACGGGTGCGCAAACCGAAAAGCCCGCTGAAACTGGATTGGAGAGGCGCTTTACGCGACCTGCGGGATCAATACACCTCGGTAGAACTCCAACACAAGATTCTCGAGTGGTGGGGTGGTTGATGTATCTTCTGGATACCAGCATCATTTTGGAACTCCTCTTGGATCAAGAGAGGGCCGACCAAGTGGAGCGACTGTTGCGCAACATTCCCCCAGAGGATCTCAACCTCTCTGAATTTTCCCTCTATTCCTTGGGCATCATTTTTGTGCGGCGCAAGATGCAGGACATTTTCTTGCAGACTGTCCATGATATGTTGGTGGCGGGTGGAATCCGGTTGGTGCGGCTTGCGGTGGAGGATATGCCAGACATCGTTCACACAACTCAGAGATTCAACCTGGACTTTGATGACGCCTACCAATGTGTGGCAGCAAGAAAATGCCACTTGACCATCGTGAGTTTCGACAGCGATTTTGACCGAACTGAACAAGGAAGGAAGACGCCGGCAGAGATCCTAGAGGGTAGGGACCAGTCATGAAGCATGAGCGGTGCTATTTTTGCGGCGGCAAGCTGGTCTCTGGCTTGGCGACTATCCCTTTCGTAGTAGGCTCCAGCGTTGTCGTCATCAAGGGTGTGCCCGCTGAGGTATGTGGACAGTGCGGTGAAGCCCTCATGTCCAGTGAAGTGGCCGCGATAGTGGACCATCTGCTTAAGCAGGTGCGGCGTTCAGGCTTTGAGGTCTCTATCGTCACCTATGGACAATTGGCGTTGGCGCCGGCGTAATTCTGTTCGACAGAGGCATAGTGCTGCCGGAGGTAATGGCGATGGGCACAACTCCCACACTGCGCGAACTCCTGGAAGGCTATCGGAAGTTCAATGCCTGGGAACTCGAAGAGCAGAAAAACGAGCTGCCACGGTTAAGCGTGGAAGAAAGCCTGACACAGTTCTTTGACCTGTACGACCTGGCACGGGCCGCCGCACCCCGTTGGGAGGAGATTCTCCTCGAGCAAGACAAGGCGCATTGGATCGCCTTGCACGAGAAACTACAGCTCGCGGAAACCCTGGCACGACCGGAATTGCTTCAACGCTACAAGGACTTGCGTAAATAGGTATCGGGTTTGCTCCCCTGGCGCGTTGGTAGTATAATGGGACAGTGGGCATTGGGTGGCTGCGCTGCCGTGGTGGACGGCGAGAGGTGTAAGTCAAGCGAGAGGTTGGGCTACTGATGGGCATGAAGTTGGAAGAAATGCAATTTGCCGAGGAGAACCTGGAAAAGCTGGATGTGAAGCGGTTGCTGCCCTGCCTGCGCGCCGCGCTGCCGGACATCCTGGCCGACCGGCCGGTGA
>CAYPON010000227.1:0-5696 GCA_964412315.1 uncultured Anaerolineae bacterium
CTAGACCACATCTTTATCGCCTTCAGCACGCCGCCGTTGCACCCGTGTGCTACAGCGCCAGACAGGGCAGCGCGGGCCAGAGCTTTCGCTAACTGGCTCAAGTCGAACGAGTACCTGGCGGGCCACCCCAACCTTTTCTGCTTCGACTTCTTCAACCTGCTGGCGGAGTCGGATCCCGCACGTCCGGATTACAACATGCTGCGCGCCGCCTACCGGCCAGCCGGCTGCGATTCGCATCCCAACACGCTGGCTAACCAGACCATCGGGCCGATCCTGGTGAATTTCGTGGATCAGGCGGTGCAGACCTACCGCGGGGGGACAGGAAATGCGCCACAGACAGTGCGGGCGGTCGCGCCGGCGAGGGGATGGAGCCGCCCGGGTGCATTCGTCTCTTTCACGAGCGTGTATCGGGATGCCGATGGCTGGAGAGATATGCGGTATGCGGATTTGCTGGTCAACAATGCGGCCCGCTATAACCGTGGCGCCTATCTACGCTACGACCTGCAAGCGAACCGTATGTTCCTCCGTCATCCCTGGTTCGGCTACTGGCAACCTCCTACAGGGGGTGAGCCGGGTAGCAGTGAGGTGCTCACGAACTCACACGTTCGCCTCGATCTCAGCCGGAGTTGTGTGGTCACAGACACGGACACGCTGACCATCACCTGGGGAGTGACGTTCACTTTCAACATGAGTGGCCGGTCGCACAACCTCTATCTCTATGTGCAGGACGTGGGAGGGAGAAGCGATGGTTGGGATGACCATGGCGATTGGATCGTGAACCGGCAGCCTGGTCTGCTGAGCATCACGCCGAATGAGCAAACATTGGTCTCTGGCCAGCGCTATCTGCTGGAAGCGCGTTACCTGGACAGGGATGGCGGAGATACTTTCGAGGACGTGTATCTGGCGATCACGAATACGCTGCCTGGCCGCATGGCGGGGGGCGTCTACCTGAGGTATAACCAACGGGAGAACCGATTCTACCTGCGCAATGCGGACGACACGGCATGGCTGCCAGCGGGGGGCATCCCGCCTCGGACGCCGACCATTGTGCAGAATGATGTCTGCATCCTCTATGGCGAATGGACCCGTTGGGGCAGATTCAATGCCCAAACGCTGACGGCCAAATGGTATGTGGCGTTCAAGCCAGCCTTTGCCGGGAGGCACAACATCTACATGCGTGCCGTGGACCGGTTCGGTGCAGAGCATGGAGGGGATACCGGCTGGCGGTGTAAGAGCTGGATACGGATAAATTGAATTCACCGAGCGAGAGGCGAGATTTACCTGATGCTGGGCCTACTGGGTATGGAAGCGCCGGACGTTTAGTTACCTGTGGACGGCCGCAGGTTCGGGTTTAGATAAGTGCTCCTTGTATGTATGTTGGGTCAGTATATGTCAGATGCTCTCTCATGTCAAATCGCCAGTTCTCAAGACCTCCGGGGTTTCAGAAACCTCGGAGGTCTACTACGCTTTTGATTTTTCTGTGGTTATGTGGTATATTGTTATGTAATCCGATGTGAGCAGAATGCGCGGGGGGGAACGCCGTCATGGCTGAAGTGATCCAACAATGCGAAATCGGGGCGAATCCCAATTTGGCCTTCCAGTTCCTGACGCAGGCCAGCGATTTGCGGGAATGGTTTTGTGACCGCGCCTACACCAAGCCGCAAGCGAAGGGCCGTTACTGGCTGCGCTGGCATAACGGCTACAAGATCGAAGGCCATTATATCCAGGTGGCTGGTCCTACCTCTCTCGCTTTCGTCTGGCAGGCGCCGGACGCCCCTGCACAGACGGCGGTAAGCATCTCTTTAACCCCGGTCGAAAAAGGGGTGCGTATCAAGCTGGTTCATTCTGGCTTCGGCTCCGGCCCGCAGTGGCAATCCTTTAGTGAACAATGTACCAGGCGCTGGTCAGAAGGATTGGCGAACCTGCGCTCGGTGCTAGAGACGGGGATAGACCTTCGTCAAGCACAGCGTGCCTGCCTGGGTATCACCTGGAGCCAGGCCGATGGCGCGGGCATTCGCGTGCTGCAGGTGCAGGAAGGATATGGTGCGGAGGCGAAGGAATTGCAGCCGGATGATGTGATCGTCGCTGTCGGCGAGCGGCGCGTGAGCGATTATTCATCCTTCGTAGAAGCCCTGGAATGTTGCCAGCCAGGAAGCGTAACGACTCTGCTGGTCATGCGGCAAGGTGTGGAGCAGTCGGTCACAGTGCGCTTGGGGGTCGCACCCAAGTCCGAGATGGTTCTGGATGCGCGCAGCGTTCTCGCCCGCGTGAGGAACCACCAGATCAGAATGCAGCGGCTGCTCTCGGATACCTTGTCGGGCACGACGGAAAGAGAGGCCGGCCTCCGTCCGCGACCCGATGCCTGGTCAGTTAAAGAGACCCTGGCGCATCTTTCGGTAGCGGAGCGCTGCCTCCACCATCAACTTGTGCAGATGATCCTGCGTGGTTGGGATGATACCTCGAAAGGGAATGCGGCATCGCTGCCCGAAGCATTGGCCTCGACGATGTCCCGCGCCGATACTCTGCCCAGGCTGCTTGACCGTTTCGCGCAGGATCAGGCAGAAACACTCGCCCTGTTCGGAGCCTTACGCCCCTCTATCGTCGCACAAAAGGCGCGTTACCGGCGCCTGGCGGAGGCTCTGGATATGTCCGAGCACACCTTGGAGCATATCAACCAGATCGCGGAAACGCTCAAGGCGGTGCGCGAGCAACTCGACGCTCGACGACAAGCAGAGACTCAGGGGAACTCGAAGGCCACTTCGTGACGTCTTAACGGCAAAGCGTGACCCTCCCGCCGGTTCCGAACCTGCGGGAGGGTTAAACCGGCTCAAGGAGGCAATGATCTATATGAAGGATGATGATTACGGCAAGCTGACAGAACGTCCTCGGCCTTCCGGCACGTATCGGCGCCGCGACTATTTCGTCCTCCCAGGGTGGGGCTGGCCCCTCATCGGCTTGGTTTGCTTGCTCTTGGGTGTAGTTTTGGGGTGGTTTTTGTGGCGCTATACTTCAGCCCCGCAGCCGAGCCTACCGTCCCCTACAGTGGCCTCGGTAGCAGCCGCGACATCCACGCCGCTACCCCCTTCGGCGACACTGAGCGCGACAGCCTTGCCGACGGGGACGTTCACACCGTCGCCTGCGCCGACGAACACGCCGGCCCCCACTGCTACGCCTACATTGGCTCTCAAAATTACCGTAGGGGGCCGCGTCAAGGTAGGCGACACCGGCAAAGCTGGGCTGCGCCTCCGCGCCGGGCCGGGCCTGGATTTCATCACCTTCAAAAACGTCGAGGAAGGCTCCATTCTTGAGGTTCTCAGTGGGCCAGAGAAGGCGGATGACCGTACCTGGTGGCGACTCAAGGACGACAAGGGAGTTATCGGTTGGGCGGCAGCGGAGTTTCTGATTCCTGTGCCTTAAGATCGAATGCCGTCCGTAGGGGCAAGGCATTGCTGGAGATAGGCTTGTAAATGAAGGCGCTTCATTAGTACAAGCTGTCTGTAATCAAGCAACGATTGCCGGGCAATGCCTTGCTCCTACATTACCGCGCGCCACAGCAATGTTTGTATTTTCTGCTGCTGCCGCAGGGGCAGGGATCGTTGCGCTGGGGCGCACGCATGAGGCGTGTGACGACCGTGCTCGCCGGCTCCTGGAAGCGACGTGCCAATTGCTCATAAGCGGCTTTGCTATAGGCGAAGAAACGACGATGCGCCCGGCAGAAATAGTCGTGCCCACCGCCGATGAAGCGGTATTTCGGGCAGCCGCCGTAGCAGAAGGAAAGCCAGGGGCATTGGTGGCAGGCCGCAGAGAGTTGCCCCTTGCGGGCGGCAAAGGCGCGATACTTTTCGCTCTGCACGATCTCTGCTAAGGACGTCTCTTGCAGGTTTCCCAGATACCATTCCGGCTCCACGAAAAAGTCGCAGCCGTAAACATCCCCGTTGTATTCCACAACCACATAACTATCGCAGGCCTGGCGAAAGGTGCAGGAGGGGAACTCGCCGCGCACGTAGCGGATGAGCATTTCATCAAAGAGTCGGATGTAGGCCGTCGGTTGCCCATTCGCCAGCCACCGCTCAAAGAGGGCACAGAGGAAATCGCCATACTGTTCCGCCGTGATGCTGAAAGAGGCGATATTTCCCGCTTCATCCAGTTCCGCGCAGGGAATGAACTGGAGATAGCGTAGGCCCTGGCCGAGGAAATAATCGTAAAGCTGCGCCGGGTAGCGAACGTTGAGTGGGCTAAGCACCACCAGGGCGTTGAACTCGACGTTGTAGCGCGTCATAGCCCTGGCCGCGGCCAGGACGCGCTCGTGGGAGGGGTGGCCCTGTAAACTCTGGCGGTAGGCATCGTGCAGTTCAGCGGAGCCATCCAGGCTCAGGCCGACGAGAAAGCGATAGTCGCGCAGGAAACGCGCCCATTCATCATCCAGCAGCAGGCCGTTCGTTTGCAGACCATTGGCGATGCGCTGGCCAGGCTGTCCGTATTTCTTCTGCAACTCGACGGCCTGCCGGAAAAAGTCCAGCCCCATCAATAGGGGTTCGCCCCCCTGCCAGCCGAAGGAAGCCTGCGGCCCACTGATAGCCAAGTACTGGCGGATCATGCTCTCCAGTGTTTCCAGGCTCATGCGATGCCGCAGCGTCTGTGGGTAGAGCTTGACTTTATCGCGGTAAAAGCAATAAGCACAGGCCAGATTACAATCCGCGCCCGCGGGTTTTATGAGCAGGCTGCCGATCAGCGGCCACCCAGCCTGACTCGAGGCTGATGTCATCTCCGTCTCAACTCAACGTCAAAAGATGAGATCCGATGTCAGATGCGAACGGGCCGGCCCTCTTTGGCTGAACGCCAGGCGGCCTCCGTGAGTTGGATCACCTTCAGGCCGCACTCCGGGGAGGAACGCACCTCCTCTTTGCCCAGGATGGCGTTGACAAAGTTGCAGTCGGGATTCGATCCTGGCGGCAGGCGTTCAGGCTCACTCATCTTTTCCCCATACGTCTGATAATAGAGCGCGCCGTTGCGGTAAAGCACCGCTGCCTTTGACCCCCAGATGGAAAAGTCCTCCCACCAGAAGGGGCTGTTGCCGACAATAGAGATCGTGCCCTGCGCCCCATTCTTGAAGTGGATGGTAATCGCTGAATCAATGTCCACTTTGGTATCATAGAACTCATTGATGCAATAGACTTCCCTCGGCTCCAGGCCGGTCGTCCAGAGCATGATGTCCACCAGGTGGCTGCCGGAGTCGGTCAATTGCCCGCCGCCGCTGAGGGCAGGATCTTGCCGCCATGTCCCTTTGCAGCCCCGATACCAACCCTGGCTCTGCAGGGCGGCGATATATTGAATCTTGCCGAGCGCACCCTCCTCGATCTTTTGCTTGATGAAAAGATACATCGGCTGGTAGTGCCGCTGGTAAGAGACGAGGACCACTTTGCCCTTGGCAGCGACGATGACCTTTTGGGCGTGCTCGACGGTGGTGGTCATCGGCTTTTCGATGAGCGCGTGCAGCCCCCTGCTCAGGGCATCCATCGCCTGCGGGAAATGCAGCGTGTGCGGCGTGTGGATTTCGACAGCATCGAGCGCGGTCTTGTCCAGCATCTCCCGATAATCGCTGTAGAAAGGCACCTCCGCCATTTCAGGAAAGGTCTCCACCAGCTTTTTCCGGCTGGCTTCGCTGGGGTCAGCGAAAGCGACCACCTTTGCTTCGG
>CAYPON010000228.1:0-5687 GCA_964412315.1 uncultured Anaerolineae bacterium
GGCCATCTCCACCACCTGGCGCGGCGAATAATAGCCATCCGAGGCGGTCGTATGAACGTGTAAGTCTACTTGGCCCATTATCGAGCTTCAACGACCAGTTTTACTGCGGTCCTCTCCTGATCTGCGATAGTGACCTCCGTGAAAGAGGGGATGCAGATAGCATCAATACCATCTTCGGCCAAATAGCCCCGCGCAATGGCTACCGCCTTGATAGCTTGGTTGACCGCACCTGCCCCAATCGCCTGTACTTCGGCGCGTCCGGTTTCCCGGATAACCCCGGCGATTGCTCCTGCCACTGCCGTTGATCTGGACTTGGCGGATACTTTGAGCACTTCCATATTGGGCCTCCTTTGCGTCACTGCGTCCAGGTTGTCTCTTTTTGGCCGAGTCAGAGGCACTTCCTAAAAATCACTTGGCAAAATCCACAGCCCTCGTCTCCCGAATGACGGTTACTTTGATCTGCCCAGGGTATTCCAGGCTCTCCTCGATCTTTTTGGCGATATCTCGCGCCAAGTGCGTCGCGTCAGCATCGCTGATGTTTTCGGGCTTGACAATGATGCGCACCTCGCGGCCCGCCTGAATAGCGTATGCCTGATCCACGCCCTCGAACGAATGCGCGATGTTTTCTAGCGCTTTCACACGGCGGATATAATTCTCCAAGGTTTCGCGACGAGCGCCTGGTCGCGCTCCAGAAACGGCATCAGCAGCCTGCACCAGAATCGCTTCCAGCGACTTGTATTCCTCCTCAGCATGATGAGCAGCGATAGCATTGACTACGACATCGGAGACGCCTAGCCTCTTGGCAACGTCCGCCCCGATGAGGGCATGTGGGCCATCCACCTGATGATCCACCGCCTTGCCGATATCATGGAGAAGGCCCGCCTCCCTGGCCAGCGGCACATCTGCACCAAGCTCGGCAGCCATGATGCCCGCCAGATAAGCGGTCTCCATAGAGTGTTGCAGGCAATTCTGTCCATAGCTTGTGCGGAACTTGAGCTGGCCCAACAACTTGATTAACTCCGGGTGAAGGCCATGAACGCCAGTCTCATACGCGGCTCGCTCGCCCTCCTCCCGGATAATCGCCTCTACTTCCTGTTGGGCCTTTTCCACCACTTTTTCGATGCGACCGGGGTGAATGCGTCCATCCAAGATCAGGTTGCTTAACGCCATGCGCGCCACTTCGCGGCGGATAGGGTCAAAACTGGAGATGATCACAGCTTCTGGGGTGTCATCCACAACCAGGTCCACGCCCGTGATGTTCTCAATAGTGCGGATATTCCGTCCTCCCCGCCCGATAATGCGCCCCTTCATCTCGTCGTTGGGCAGAGGCACTGTAGAGACCGTGGATTCCGAGACCTGATCCGAAGCCACACGTTGTATCGCCAAGGCGATGATCTCGCGAGCCTTGCGATCGCCTTCTTCTTTCGCTTGTGCTTCCACTTCGCGGATCACCCGTGCGGCATCCTGGCGCACCTCATTGCGGATCCTTTCCAAGAGCAACTCCTTCGCCTGATCTATAGATAGACCGGAAACACGCTCCAACTCACGGAGTTGCTCAGCGACAAGTTCATTGAGCCTGGCTTCCTGACGCTCCAGATCTTTTTCCTTGCCGACTATTTTGCGCTCTCGACCATCAAGGTTATCTAGCCGTCGGTCCAAATTCTCTCGCCGCGCCTGGACGCGCTGCTCCTGTTTCAGCAGTTCCTGACGACGGCGCTTGATCTCCGCGTCCGCTTCCTCCCTCAGCTTGAGAGCCACATCTTTGGCTTCCAGCTCGATTTCCTTCTGCTTGGTCCGCGCATCGGCAAGCAACTGCTCCGCGCGCCTTTCAAGGGACTTGATCCTTCTCATGGACAAGTAACGGCTTAACAAGAATCCCGCAGCGACGCCTATAACTCCTACAGCGAGGCCAAAGAGAATCCTCGTCAAATCATGCGACATCTCACCTTCCCTCAATCATTATATTCAATCCTCGGCGCTGGGACCGAAGTATATGTCTCCATCACGAGCGTCCACGTGTTCGCCCGTGCATTCTCGCCAGAGACGTTCGACTGTATCCTTGACAACCTCGTATCCAAACCCACGACGCTGCAAGAACCCCCCCAGCCGGCGTCGAAACGTCTGGCGGTCAAAGCGAGCCAACTTCTGCGCCTGCCCCCAGGCAGCCCTATAGGCGCTTTCTCGCTCGTCAATCCCCTGCAAAGCCTGTTCGATGGTCTGATCGCCCACGCCCTTTTGCCGCAACTCGACGCGCAGCGCTCGCCGAGACCGCGGCCTGAAATCCTCGCGGTTATCAACCCAAAACCGGGAAAATGAGGCATCATCCAGCCAGCCAGCGCTTTCCAATTTAGCGAGTATATCCTGGATGACCTCACTGGCCCATCTCTTGCCCTGCAAGTAGTGTTCCATCTCAGATCGGCTGCGCGGGCGAAATGTCAGAAAACGGAGAGCCTGCTCGTATCCCTCATAAACAGCTTCCTGATGTTCCAGCCTCTCGCACTCTTCCGCAGAGAGTGGCTGTCCCACTTTAAGGCCAACCGCGACAGAGAGATGGAGACTGAAAGCGTACTCTCCGTCTAGATAAACATTGACTCGATCCTCCTTTCTTTTCTGCGCCCTTAAACCCGTGATCGTCTTCATATACTGATCACTTGTCCTATACAGTTATACACCCATCATAACGGCCCAGTCGAACACTGCTGAGACACAAAAGCTGTGGCTTTGCACCACAGCTTTTGTATAGGTGGCTCGAGATCGCATCCTGTAAAGACTGGGGATAAGGTAGCATCAACGGATCGCAAGCTGGTGATCTATTGAGCATTTACAGAACCCATCGTCCGCGAGAACCAGTAGCGACTTGCCGGATCATCGGGCATGAAAGCTGAGCGCCCAATTATCTCAATCATGCACTATCTTGCTCTGATTGTTAGCTGTGGTGATGGCAGAGAAACCTATTCCAGGCTGCAACTGCAAACCCGACTTAGATGCAATAGTTGACACTTAACTCTCGTCGAGCGTATTCTTATCTTCTGTTTCTTCGTATGCCGCTGTGCTGGGCGCGACAGGAGGGTGAAGCAAAGCCTCTTGTCGCACGCGGTTTTCAACCTCTTCTATTAGGGCAGCGTTCTCTTTCAGGAAAGCTTTGGCATTTTCCCTTCCCTGGCCCAAGCGGGTCTCCCCATAAGAATAGAAAGCGCCGCGTTTGTCAATGACCCCCAGCTCGGTCCCAATATCCAACAGGTCCCCCTCTTTGGAAATCCCCTCATTATACAGGATATCGAACTCGGTAACCTTGAAAGGAGGCGCCACCTTGTTCTTCTTGACGCTTACGCGGGTACGGTTGCCAATGACCTCTCCGCCCTGCTTGATGCTCTCCAAGCGGCGCATATCCAGACGCACGGCAGCGTAGAACTTGAGCGCATTCCCGCCAGTGGTTGTCTCCGGGTTTCCGAACATCACGCCGATTCTCATGCGCAACTGGTTGGTGAAAACCACGGCGGTGTTGGAGCGTTTGATGGCGCCCACGAGCTTGCGCAAGGCTTGGGACATGAGCCGCGCCTGGAGACCCATATGGACGTCGCCCATCTCTCCTTCGATCTCAGCCCGTGGAACGAGGGCTGCTACGGAGTCTATGACAATGACATCTACGGACCCACTCCGCACCAGTGCCTCAGCGATCTCCAGCGCCTGCTCACCTGTATCTGGCTGCGATATGTACAAGTTTTCTACATCAACGCCGCACTTGGCTGCATAAGTGGAGTCCAATGCATGTTCTACATCAATGAAGGCCGCTACTCCCCCCCGTTTCTGCGCTTCAGCGATGATGTGCTGGGCTAATGTCGTTTTCCCCGAAGCCTCGGGGCCAAAGATCTCTGTGATGCGCCCTCGGGGAATACCTCCAATTCCTAACGCGATGTCCAAAGAGATGGATCCGGTTGGGATTGCTTCAACGTTCAGATGCGAAGCTTCACCCAGTTTCATTACCGCGCCATCCCCATACCGTTTCTTTATTTGCGAAAGAGTGGTCTCTAACGCTTTCACCTTGGGCGATTCAACCATATGAACATTATCTCCTTTCGTGAACAACGTGAGTGTTCACTACACGCGCTGCATATAGTGTACACTAAATGGCGTGAAAAATCAAATTGCACCCCTCACCGAAAAAGATAGTGTATCCTTCCGTGCGGAAATTCAGGAGGTGTCCCAGAGAAGCTGCTCGATATAGCGGGACCAACCGTGTGTGTCCCTGCTGTAAGCATAGGCGATGCGTATGGTGGCCTGATAAAGAACGGCCTGCAAGCCTCCTTCCGAATGTGCCAGGACCATCTGACGCAGCTTGCGACGAAAGCTGCGGTGGATGCGCTCCTGCACACTCGTCGTGCGCAGCCACTGCACAGGCCAATCCTTCCCCTCCTCCGCGGCCCAGGCCAAAAGCTCATAGAAGGTCAAGGTGCTCTCAAAGTCTCGTTGGATGGTGGCTACCACCCCCGGCTGAGACTCAGCCCAATGCTGACAGAACTCCTCTTGGCGTTGACAGGCACCCTCCTTGCTCTCCGCTCGCCAGATCGCACTCGCCTCGCGCAGGATCTGGCGGCGTAGCTTTCGCCCTTGCTCCGGGGTGAAATCCTCAGGCAACACGATGGCCTGTAGCAGGTTACGCAGTTTGTGAAAGATGCACCGTTGCTGCAACGCCCCAAAGTGCACCTCCTGCAAGGCCTCCTCCAGCCCTTTACTCCCATCGTGGATGATCAGGCGCAATCCCTCCCCCCCACGCACCCCTCGCTCCTCCAGACGGGTCAGCAATCTCAACCAACTCCCCGCATCCTCCCCAGGCCCTCTGCCGATCTGCCAGTCCAGGATGACCCTCCTCCTCTCCTCCGGCCACAAACCCACAGCGACCATCACCGGCACCCAGACCGCCCCCTTGACCGGCCGCTTCCGCCCCTTCTTGTCTCGCCGCCAACGCCCTGTCCGTCGCATCACGCGCATCCACAGCGCGTCCAGGAGCAAAACGGGGGGAGAAGGCTTTAATCCCGCTCCCCGCCACTGCTCCACCAACTCGCTCATCCGCTGCATCTGCTCATCGAGCCAACGCAGGCCGACAGAGGTCCGCAACTGTTGCTCCAGCCTCCCTTTGATCTGACGCAGACTCTGCCCTAACCCGCAAGCCTCTCTGGCCTCCTCTCGCACATCTTGCCAGAGGCGTTGCCGGGGGGCCACCGTCTTGTACTCCACGTGCACGGTGCCCCCACAAACAGCACAAGCGACACGTGGCATCTGGAGCAAGAGATGCCCTCCCCACAAGGTGACTAACCCTCGGCTCTTGTGCCCATCGCGCACAAAGTCCCGCTGACGCCGAGAGTGACAGCGCAGACAATGAGCCGCGACCCGCTTCTCATTCCCCTCCGCGCGACGTTCATAGACGGCCCTGCCTAACAGCCACGCCACTTCCTGCTCCAGGGCAGCATTGAGCACCAAGCTGAGGTACTCCTTGATGTTGCACAAGAGCTGTTCGATCAGATCCTGATAGAAAGCGTAGCCGGCAAGATGCTCTTTGACAAGAACAACCGGAATGGATACCTTATCTTTCATAGAGGCGTGACCTCCTGTTTGTGGGATGGATACTTTATGCAGAGAGATCACGCCTCTGTCAAATCACCAATTTCCGCACTAAAGGATACATTACC
>CAYPON010000229.1:0-5681 GCA_964412315.1 uncultured Anaerolineae bacterium
TCTGTGCCGGCCCTTCGCAGCTTTGAGGGGTTCCCCCCTTTGCCAGGTTGACAAACCAGGGAAATGGGCGATAATCTCCTGAAAGCATCAGCAGAGATCAAGGAGGTAACTACATGGCGAGCAAGCTAGCGTTGTTTGGCGGCCCCAAGGCCGTCCAGTCCGATCCGGGCAAGATTTTCGACTGGCCAATTGTCACCCCGGAGATCGAGGAGGCCGTGCTGGAGGTGTTGCGCGCGGGCAAGATGTCCGGCACGGATGTCACCCGGCAGTTCGAGAAAGAATTCGCCGCCTGGCATGGCGTCAGGTATGCCCTGGCCCATAATACCGGCACCGCCTCACTCCACGCGGCGATGTTCGGCATAGGTCTCGGCGTGGGCGACGAAATCATCTGCCCCAGCATCACCTATTGGGCATCCTGCTTGCCGGTCTACTCCCTGGGAGGCACGGTCGTCTTCACCGATATAGACCCGGAGACGCTCTGCATTGACCCGAAGGATATTGAGCATCGCATCACGCCGCGCACGAAGGCGATCGTTGTCGTGCACTATTTGGGGTATCCGGCGGACATGGACCCGATCATGGGCATCGCCCGTCGCCACAACCTCAAGGTCATCGAGGATCCTTCCCATGCGCATGGCGGCCTGTACAAGGGGAGGCTGGTGGGCACGATAGGGGATGTCGCGGCTTTTTCCCTGATGTCCGGCAAGTCTCTGGCCTGTGGCGAAGGCGGGATCACGATTACCAACGATCAGCGCATTTACGAGCGCGCTGTGATCTTTGGACATTATGAGCGAACTGGCGAACTCACGCTGGAAGAGCTGGCTGCGGGAAGAGGACTACCGTGGGGTGGTTATAAATACCGTATGCATCAGCTCACCTCAGCGATGGCGCGGGTTCAGCTCAAGAACTATCCGACGCAGATGGCCGAGATTGACAGGGCGATGAACTATTTCTGGGATTTGCTGGAGGGGTTGCCGGGAGTCAGGCCGCATCGCCCGCCGCAGGGATCGGGCAGTACGATGGGCGGCTGGTACGCAGCGCACGGCCACTATCGCCCCGAAGAGATAGATAAGCTCTCCGTACACCGCTTCTGCCAGGCGGTCAATGCCGAGGGCATTCCTGTTTCGCCGGGGTGCAACAAGGCGTTACATCTACATCCGCTGTTCAACACGATAGATGTGTACAGGCAGGGGAAGCCAACGCGCATCGCCAACCTGCCAGAAGGGGTGGACATTCGCCAGCCGCTGGGAAGCTTGCCTGTGTCGGAGGGGATTCAAGCGCGCGTCTTTTATATCCCCTGGTTCAAGCTGTACCGGCCGGAGATCATCAAAGAGTACGCGGAGGGGATTCGCAAAGTCATCGAGAACTACAAGGAACTGCTGCCCGGCGATCCCGGCAACCCGCCCGATTCCGGCGGCTGGGGTCTGACCCGCCGCCGGGGTGGATAGGGAGCCACGCCATGATCATTGATGTCCATATCCATGTCGGGGATTTGCGCACACCGACGGAGATGGAGCGTATCCCGATGACCTGGGAGAATTTGATCGCGCGGCTGGACGACGAGGGGATTGACAGGGCGGTTGTGCTGCCGATTGTCCATTCCCCGGAGGGGATCCAATTCCCTTTCTTGTTTTCGCCCCAACCGGACCTTATCGGGCAAATCAAAGCGGCAGCGCAATACCCGGATCGCCTGATCCGCTTCGGCAACCTCGACCCACGCATGGGGGGCAATACCTCGCGCACTGATTTCGGTTGGATCCTGGAGCGTTTCGTGGAGATGGGCTGCGTCGGCATCGGCGAAATCACGGCCAATCTCGATGCTGACGATCTTCGCGTGGTCAACATGTTCCGGCAGTGCGGCCAGTGGGATTTGCCTGTGCTCTTTCATGGCACTGGGCCAGGAGAGGGATATTACGGGCTGATAGATGAGGTCGGCTCGCCAAAGCTAGAGAGGTTGTTGCAACAGGTTCCCGACACCGTTGTGATCGGGCATGGCCCAGGCTTCTGGGCGGAGATCGGTGCTGGGTTGACCATGGAGAACAAATCAGGCTACCCGGAAGGGCCAATTACCGAGGAAGGGAGTTTGCCCCGCCTGCTGCGCACCTATCTGAATCTCTACGCTGATATTTCAGCGCACAGCGGCTACAACGCCATCAGCCGCGACGAGCCGTTCGGCGTTCGCTTCCTGAACGAGTTTCAGGACAAGCTCCTTTTCGGCACCGATGTCTGCTTCGGAGATGCGAAGGGGCGAACGCCTCATCTGAGCTATCTTCGCCGTCTGCTGGCGGAAGGAAAAACCAGCCAGGCAGTTTTTGACAAGATCACTTCGGACAATACCTTGCGCCTCCTTACGCGATACTCCAGGGCGGGCGGTTAAAAAGAAGCACCACGAAGGTCACGGAGAGACGAAGATGTAGAGACACAACATGTTGCGTCTCTACTTCGTGACCTTCGTGTTCTTCGTGGTGGGGTTTTTGGTGGAGGGCATCGGGATGCGCACGCGGTTGCTGCTGGCCTTCGTTCTGATGGGGTTCACGTTCTCCATCACGCAGACGCTGATGGTGCGCGAATTACTGGTTTCCTTTTCCGGCAGCGAGATCGTCATCGGGCTGGTCTTTGGCAATTGGTTGTTGCTGGAGGCCATCGGCAGTGGCCGGCTCGGGCGGCTGGCGGAGCGCGTTCCCACGGTGCCAGCGACTTTTGCCTTTCTACAGCTTGTCCTCTCGGCTTGCCTCCCCCTCTCCTTGTATCTGGCGAGCATTGTCCGTCAGGTCTTGGGCGCGCTCCCCGGCGAGGCGCTCGATCTGGGCGCGGTTTTCTATGGTTCGTCGTTGGTGACCCTCCTGCTGGGTCTGGTAGATGGAACGATGTTCACCTTCGCCTGCGCTATCTACGCGCGTTTGATGCCGCGGCGAGGGGTGGCTCCTATCAGCAGAGCCTACGTGGCCGAGGCGATAGGGGCCATCTTGGGCGGGGCACTGCTGACTTATTTGCTGATCCCGCATCTCACTTCCAGCAGCATCATTCTCTTGCTGACGGCACTAAATGGTCTTTCGGCAAGCTCTCTGCTTTTCCCCCCCCAGCGTAACGCTGCACAAATAAGCTTGCTTGCCCTGGCATTGCTCTGTGCAGGAGCGAGCGTTGTTGTTTTCTTAACCCCCTGGGCAGGCCGACTCAGCGGCTGGCTGGCGCAGCAGCAATGGGGCGATTATCGCTTGCTCACGAGCGCCAATTCGGTATATGGAAACGTGGCCGTTATCCAGCGAGAGAAGCAATACACCTTCTTTGTGGACGGCCTGCCCATCGTGACCACGCCGTTGCCCGATGTTGCCGGGGCGGAGGAATTGGTCCATCTGCCGATCCTTTACCGTCCTGCGCCGCGACAGGCTCTGCTCGTCGGTGGAGGAGTGGGCGGGGTGTTGCACGAGCTTCTGAAATATGACACGTTGACGCAGGTTGACTACGCCGAGTTGGATCCTCTGCTGATCGAATTGGTACAACGTTACCCCACTCCCCTGACGGCGTCGGAGTTGGCAGACCCCCGCCTTCGCATCCACTACCTGGACGGGCGGCTGGCCGTACGCCAACTGGCCGAGAGGGCCAGGAAAAGCATATTTGCGCAGCCCTCTTATGACCTGATCCTGCTCAACCTGCCCTATCCCTCCACCCTTTTGCTCAATCGCTGTTACACGCGCGAGTTTTTCGCCCTTGTGAAAGAGATCCTGGCAGCGGATGGGCTTCTGGTCGTCGGCGCTCCCGGCAGCCTGGATTACCTCGGCGCGGAGCTGCGCGACCTCAACGCCATCCTCTACCGCACGCTGGCCGTCGTCTTCCCACACGTGCACGTCATCGTCGGCGACCACAACTTGTGGCTGGCCTCGGTGGGGGTGAAACTGCGCGACATTCCTCCGGCGGAGCTTCTAGCGCGATGGCAGCGGGGAGGAGTCGCCACGGCCACACTCTCCGCCCCGTACCTGGCCTATCGTTTTGATCCGCAGCATCTGGCCCGCTTGTGGGGCGCCCTCGGCCCACAGAAGTTTCCCTTCGCCAACATAAACGATGATCTGCATCCCAGGGGTTTGTATTACGGATTGCTTTACTGGAACGCACTCCTCTCGCCGCTATGGGCACGCTTTCTGCGGCTGGTTGAAGGGGCGAACGTTTGGAACGTTGGCCTGCCGCCGCTCCTGCTGGCGCTGCTGCTTGCCTTTTGGCGATGGAGAAAAGGTGTAGGGACACAACATGTTGTGTCCCTACCTGTCACCTGGGCCATCGCCACCACCGGTTTTGCGGGGATGACCTTTGATCTCGTTATCATCCTGGCCTGGCAATCGCTGCATGGTTACATCTACCAGCAAGTGGGGCTGCTCGTCGGCTTCTTTATGGCCGGCCTGGCTCTTGGCGGAACCGCCATGACGGCCTGGCTGCGCCGACACGAGTCCGTAGAGACGCGATATGTCGCGCCCCTATTAGTATTAGAGGCGGCCATCGTTTTGTATTGTACGGCCTTTCCCCTGGCATTGCGCGCGCTATTCGCCTCCCAGCCGGCGCAACTGCCGACGTGGGCAACCTTGCTCGCCATGAATGGCCTGGCTGGTGTCCTGGTGGGGTTGGAGTTCCCTTTGGCTAACGAGGTACTGCTGCGCGGGGGACAGGCTGTGGGGCGCATCGCTGGACACCTCTATGCAGCCGACCTGGTTGGCGCGTTCCTGGCCGCGCTGATTGTGCCGGTGCTTCTGATCCCCGTGCTGGGGCTTGCCAGCACCTGTTGGGTCGTCGCCGTATTCAAGTTGGGAAGCCTGGCCCTCGCTGCAACATGAAAGGAGGGAATGCCTCGCCCCTGCTTTGACAGAGGAGAAACCTGGGCTATAATGGGCGGTAGACGAAAGGTGCTGTGAACGAGAGCGGCTATCCGAACCACCTGAAGCAAAAGCAACAAAGGCTGGGAGAGTTGGCCATTGTCTTGCTGCTTGCTCTCCTTGCCGCCTGTCTCCGCTTCTATGCTCTAGACCGGCTGCCGCCTGGCCTGTATCACGACGAAGCGTTCAACGGCCTGGACGCGCTGTCCGTCTTGCAAGGGGAGCGGCCCATTTTCTTTGAAGCTAACAATGGACGAGAGCCGCTCTTTATTTACCTGGTTGCAGCATCTATCGCCTTATGGGGGAGGAGTCCGGGAGCGATCCGCTTCGTCTCCGCCTGCCTGGGCACGATGACCGTGCTGGCAACGTATGTCATGGCCAGAGAGATGTTCGGTCGGCGGGTTGGATTGTTGGCCGCCTTCTTGATGGCAGTCACTTTTTGGCCCCTGAACTTGAGCCGGATCGGCTTTCGCGCCGTGGCTATGCCTCTGTTCACGGCTTTGACAGTCTGGAGCTTTTGGCGGGGGTTGCGTCGAGGGGCGCCGGGCGATTACATTGTCGCAGGGATATTCTGGGGGCTGGGATTCTATACCTACCTCGCCTCCCGTTTCACCGTCATCGTTTGGGCGCTCTTCGTGAGTTACTTGCTGGTAACAAAGAGGGCGCAGGTCTCGGGGGGCAAGTTCATGCTTTTTGCCATCACCGCCTTGATCGTGGCCGCGCCACTGCTTGGCTACGCTTTGAGCCATTACGAGACCTTTCTGGAGCGATCCAGGCAAATCTCGATTTTCAATGCAGCGATCAGCCGGGGAAAGCCCTGGG
>CAYPON010000230.1:0-5646 GCA_964412315.1 uncultured Anaerolineae bacterium
ACAAAGACCTGACAGGTCTCGGAGACCTGTCAGGTCTTTCGCTTCCTTACACCGCCCTAAACTCCCATCCACCACATCATCCGGCCGGCTGTGCGGCTGGTGCTCCCCGTACTGCTGGTACTACTGCCACCATTGCCACCCGGCGCGCCCTGCGGCTGATCCATCCGCTCCGAGAGCCGGTAGCTCGCCTGCTGCAACTCCCCCATCGCCGTGCGGATGGCGTGCGCGCCATCGCCGCCCTCTATAACAGCCACCACCGAGTTCGTGGTTCCAAAATCAATACCAACTACTTTAGGGTTGTGTCAGAGGAGCGCGGCAAACTCTAACGCACCTCTAACACTGCTCTAGTGCTATTCTGACAAAACTGTGCTATAGTGGGCAGTGAACTCAAAATTGTGCATTCAGCGCAAGGAGGTGTGACCTATGGCCAATTTAACAGTTTGGAGACCATTCGAGGACTTTATGAGTCTACGGGAAGCCATGGATCGTCTCTTCGAGGAGAGCTTTGTGCGACCATGGCGGGGCGTTTCGCGCGGGGAGGCCACGCTGCCGGTAGATATGTACGAGACGCCCGAGGCCCTGGTCGTCAAGGCCAGAGTCCCTGGGGTGAATCCCGAGGATTTGGAGATCACGGCCACTGCCGATTCCATCACCATCAGCGGCAAATTCGACAGTGAGTCGGAAGAGGGCAAGAGCTGGCTGCATCGGGAGCTGTGGTACGGCAAGTTCTCGCGGGTGCTGCCCCTGCATGTGCGCACCCAGAGCGACAAGGTGGACGCCAGCTTCAAGAACGGCCTGCTAACCTTGACCATCCCCAAGGCCGAAGAGGTCAAGCCAAAGACCATCAAGGTCCAAGTCCACAAATAACGCCCAACACAAAGGGGGAGCAGACACCTGCTCCCCCTTTCTTTTTTACAGGGCCGGACGGGACGGTCGCAGGGCGATCACACGAGATGCCCCCAGGGCTTGTGCAAAGTCGGTTTTCTTGAATAGAGCGGCGCTGTCAACGGATTCTTGGGAGCGGATTGAACGGATTACGCGACCCTTAATCCGTGTAATCCGTGCCCGAATCCGTTGACAGCTACTTTGCACAGGCCACGGGATCGCCCCTACAAACCTCTCGCGCGGAGTTGAAGCAGTTCTTCCGCAGCTTTCAGAACCTCGGCGACGGTGATCTCCTTCATGCAGGGGTGCTTGGCCAAGTCAGCGGCTGTATAGTCGAGCCGGTTGCAGGGGACGCAAGCCATGGGCGAGACGATAGCCCGATGCGCGGCTTCCTTGCCGGGCGCCCAGGGGCCAAAGAGGGCGGGATTCGCCGGGCCGTAGAGATGTATCGTCGGCGCGCCCACCGCCGCGGCAAGGTGCAAAGGGCCGCTGTCGGAGCCGATGACCAGATCGCACCTCATCAGCAGGGCGGCCAACTGGCCCAAGGTCGTCTCCCCGGCCGCCACCAACGGGTCGGCCCGCATGGCCGCGGCCACGGCCCAAGCTAGCCCCAGTTCCCCTCGCGATCCGGTCAGGATGATCACGGCGTCCCATCGCTCCGCCAGCGCATCCGCTACCTGGGCGTATCGCTCGGCGGGCCAGAGCTTCACCGCTGCCCCTGCGCCAGGGTGAATCGCCACCAGGGGACTACCGCCAGCCAGGCCGTGACGAGCCAGGTAATCATCCGCAAAAGCCCTCTCTTCCTCCGAGATCGAAAAGCTGAGCGCTGTATCTATCCCTGCTGTCGGGCAGGGCATCCCTTCCGCCTGGCAACCTGCTTCGATCAGGCGCAAATTCTGCTCCACCTCGTGATAGCCAGCGACATAAGGCACAGGCCGGGTCAGAAAGGGCCGACATTCCGGGATATCGTATCCCCAGCGGCGGGGGATACAAGCGGTGTAGGCCAATAACGCTCCCCACCAGTGGTCGAAGCGCAGGACAATGGCCAGGTCAAAAGAGCGCAGGCGTCTAGCCTCTCGTTGCAGCAGACGGTACGGTGCGAGAAGGGAGCCTTTGGGCTGCCTGGCAAACCCGGGGAACTCACAGGTCAAGATTTCGTCTAGGGCGGGGTTTCGCCTCGCCACGTCCTCGCCCCAAGGCCCCACCAGGGCTGCGATGTGAGCCGTGGGGAAAGCTGCACGTAGTAAGCGGAGCGCCGGTGTGCTGAAGAGCAAATCACCCAGGTGATCCGGGCGAATCACCAGGATGCGCGAGCGTTCCAGCCAGGATGCGCTACTGAGAGACACGAAGGGGCGTGAGATGATCGCCCAGGCGTAGAGCAGGACGCGCCGCAAACCTTCACGCGGGCCGCTCATAGAGCCGTTCCAAAGCGGGGACGATCATCTGCCAGTCGTAGCGCCCTTCCACGAAGCGTCGCGCCCGCTGGCCCAGGTCGCGCCGTTGGCTGGCATCTCGCAAAAGGGCTAACACGCGGTCAGCGAAGAAAGCCGGTGTATCCGCCAGCAACGCCTCCTGTCCATTGTGCAAGCCCAGCCCCTCACATCCCAGCGTCGTGGACACGATCGCTTTGCCCATAGCCATTGCTTCCAGGACCTTCAAGCGAGTGCCGCCGCCGATGCGCAGGGGGACGACATAGACATCTGCGCCAGCGATGAAGGGCCGCACATCGTTAACATACCCTGTCAGGGTGACGTGTGGGTCTTGCGCCAGGGGTGCCAGGCGCGGGTGAGGGGACTGGCCGACCACGTAAAAGTGTACAGGGGAGGGCAGACTCTTTTGGAGACGTGATAGAACTTGCTGGTAGAACCAGAGGACAGCGTCCACATTTGGGCGGAAATCCATCTTGCCGGTGAAAACCAAAGAAGGGGAGGCAGGCAAGGGCGGGAATGGCTCGTCGGCCCGGTAGTACGATAGGTCAACCCCGTTCGGGATGACGGCGACAGCCAGGCCCGGCAGCAGGCTGCGCAGTGCCCTGGCATCTGCTACCGAAACGGCCACTACCCGATCGGCGCATTGGCAGGCCCTTCGCTCGTAGCGGCGCAACTTTTGCCACTGCACGAAGGAATAAGCGGCTGCGGGCCAACAGGCTGGTTTTCTGACATCCGTCTCGCAGGCTCTGCGCTGCAATACGTATTCAGCGTTATGGTCGTCAAAGACAAGCAAGGGCCGATGCTCCCTCAGGCGGGCGGCCTGAAGGAGATAAGGAGCCATCTCGATCCCTTCCACCTGGATGACATCGAATAGCTCCTGGCCCAGGAGGTCGGCCGTTCGCTGATGAGCAAGCGGCGATTCCAGTCGCAACCCCATATCCGGTTGGGGCGACAGCAGGGTGGAAATCGCTCGTTCCCGCGTGGAACGCATCGGTACGGGGAGGGTATGGACGCTCTTGCAAAGGGAGAGAAGGTGTTCCATGGACTGCGCAGAAGGGGGGGAGGCGACAAGGGACAGGAGATGGATCTCGTGGCGGGGGGCCAACTGGGCGATCAGGTTATAGTTGCGGATCGTCGTCCCTTGGTGCGGCGGGTGAGGCAGTTGCGGTGTGAGAAAGAGGATTTTCTTCATCAGCGTTCTAGGCGGTGGTAAAGGGCCAATGTTTCGCGGGCTGTCTTTTCCCAGGAAAACTTCTTGGCCCGGCACAGCCCTTTTTGTCGCAGTTCCTGCCGCAGGGCTGGATCTCGCAGCACACGCCACATGGCCACGGCAAAACCCTCCGCATCTTTGGGATCTACCAACAATGCGGCATCGCCCACGACCTCCGGCAACGAGGACACGTTGGACACGATCACCGGCGTCCCGCAGGCCATCGCTTCCAACGGCGTCAGGCCGAACCCTTCATACAGGGCGGGGTGAACGAGAAGCTGCGCCGCGTTATACAACCAGAGCAATTCTTCGGAAGAGACACGACCCAGGAAGATGACCTCGTCGCTCAGTTTGAGCTTTCGCACGGTTTCAAAGACCTCTTCGGAAAGCCAACCTCGCTCTCCTACGACCACCAGCTTGGTCTTCACACGATATGTATCCAACAACTGGCGAAACGCCTGAAGAAGGGTAGGCAGGTTTTTCTTAGGCTCTATGGTGCTGACAAAGAGGACGAAATCTCCTGATATCCCATACTTTTGGCGCACCCAGCTTGCTGCATCCACACCCTCAAGAGGTCGGTAGATGGGATTCGCGGCCTCGTAGATCACCGTTATCTTGTGCTCCGAGGCGCCGACAAGCCGCACGATATCGCGTTTGGTGGACTCGGAAACAGCGATGATATGATCGGTGTGGCGCGCTGCTTCGTCTATCTGCCCATAGTAACGCGCACTGTCACGAGTCAAGAGGTTGGGAAACAGCAGGAATGCCAGATCGTGAATGGTGATCACCGACTTGTAATGGCGCCGGAAGGGAGGGATGAAATCCGGGCTATGGAGAAGGGCCAAGTCCGCCAACGCTATTTCCACGGGCAGGGCGAATTGCTCAAGGCGGTGGTGGCTGGGCGTCCAAAGGGGCCACCGTCGAAAGTTGGGGCAGGTGGCGAGGGTTGTGCGATCTTTGCGGCTTTGGAAGAGCAGAAATTCGTCCTCCTCGCCGGCGGTCTCGGACAATGCCTGAATCAATTGTAGCGTATATTGGCCAATGCCAGCGCGACTATAGTATACGATTCTCGCATCAATGCCAATGCGCACGCCTGAATGCTTTCTCCTCGTTATTCCGCTGATTACAGTAGTTGACAAAGAAACCCCCCATCTCGACTCCAGTCGAAAAAATGGGGGGCGACAATGACCCTTCTTGTGACAGGCGCAAAGCCTATCTCCTCGCCTTGACCACGATGCCTACTCCCCGTTCCGTCCAGTTGAACAAGTTATCCACCAGGAACAGGTAGCGGCCCAGTCGTAGGAGCGACTTCAGACGGAGCAGGGGATCCCGCTCGCGCTGCACCGCCGGCTGCCGGCCCATACGCTGTTGTTGTTGACGCCGTATCCAAAAGTGCAAAGCCCTGGTCAACGGCCAGCCCCACACGGTGTAACGCTCAACGGCAAAACCAGCCGCCGCCAGTTTGTCCAGGATTTCCCTCTTGCTGTAACGCCGAAAGTGGCCAGCCTCGAGGTCGGCCTGGTTCCAGAGCCGCATATCCAACGGGACACTGAGCACCAGCGCTCCCCCTGGCCGTAGCCGCTGGTATACCTGCCGTAGGAAGCCTACATCGTCCTCAACGTGCTCCAATACTTCGCCGCATACTGCCAGATCGAAAGGCTTTTCGGGCTGGAAATCTTCAATAGGCAGGCAGTGCACAGATACCCCCAGCGGGGCCACCCGTGCTCGACAGAGCGCGACTGCTTGGGCTGAGGTGTCGAGGCCAGTGCATTCATAGCCGTTCCTGGCCAACTCGGCAAGGAAAAAGCCATCACCGCAGCCCACATCCAGCAACCGCCCCTGCTCCCCCTGTAGCATTTTGAGCATGAGCCACGTGCGCAAGAAAAAACGGGGGCCGACGTCCATAAAATCCTGCCGATAACGCAGGTGGCGGTCGTAGGGAGTAGCCTGCTCGCCCATCCTGCTTTCCCCCCGCCTGACCAGTCTAAACCTGACAGGTCTTTCCAAACCTGCCAGGTCTGAATAGATATGATACCACACATTGAAAATATCGTCAAAGTAGGGTAGGGCTTTCCCAAACTCCAACCTGTCATTGCGAGGAGCGTCCTTTGCGACGAAGCA
>CAYPON010000231.1:0-5610 GCA_964412315.1 uncultured Anaerolineae bacterium
CTAGTTTATGTGCCGGCTGAGTATGAGAGGCAATATGTTGAGCGTCTTCTCCAACACTATCTGAAACCAGACGGACGCCTTTTGGTAGCCAACTATGGAGAAGGTCGCTCTCATCCAGAGAAGGGGATACTGCCTGGAAGTCACCCGACCAGATATATTCTCCAGCGGCTCGCAGAGCTGGGGATCCAGCCGATGGGCCATAGGGATGGGTATGACCCTATCAAGGACAGAAGAACCAGAATCGCCATTTTGACCCAAGAGAGCATTAAGGAAGTGAGAAGCTGGCTGCTGGGTTGCCAGAGCCAATAGCGCCTATCGGCCTACGTACATAGGGCAAGGTAAGGAGGAATGGTTGGATGATTGAGTTGGTAGAAGCGTTGATCATTGCGCGACAGATGAGCGAAGAACTGCGGGGAAAGCGGATTGAATCCGCCATGCGTGGCAATGCTCCCCACAAATTCGCCTTCTACAATCGCCCGCCAGAAGAGTATGCCGCGATCCTCAAAGGCAAGGCAATGGGCGAAGCGAGGGAACACGGCGCCTGTATCCTGGCCTCCGCGGAACCGGACTATGCGCTCGTGCTTGGAGGAGGTGGAGAGAGGATCTTCTTTCACCGCAGCGAGGATACCCTGCCCAAGAAGCACCAACTTCTGCTTCACTTTCAGGATGACACCTATCTGACGGTCACTGTCCAGGGGTGGGGGTACGCCCAACTCCTGCACCAATCCGAGGTTGCCAACCTCCCCCCTGTCGGCGAAAAAAGAGTCTCTCCCCTGAGCGATGCGTTCACCTTTGCGTACTTCCAACGGTTCTTCGGGGAACTTGAAGCGCAAGACCCAAGAAGTGTCAAATTCTTCATCATCAGCAAGCCCGGCGTCTGGGGGGTTGGCAACGGCTACCTACAGGACATCCTTTTCCGCGCCAAGATCCATCCCAAGCGGAGGGCCATTGACCTCACCGAGGAGGAAAAGCGGGCGCTTTACGAGGCCATCAGGGAAACACTGAAGCAAGCCGTAGATTTGGGCGGCAGGGACACCGAGCACGACCTGTATGGTCGTCCCGGTGGCTACAAGAGGATCCTAGATAGTAGAAGCGTGGGCCAGCCCTGCCCTAACTGCGGGACGCCCATCGAGAAGATCCAATATCTCGGCGGCGCATCGTACTTTTGCCCTCGTTGCCAGGTCTAACCAACTGGCCCGCGCCCAGAGATAGCTGCCTCAAGCCCCGAGAGGATCATCATATCCACAGGGCACGGTCTAACCTGCGCATGGTTTGATCAATTCGATGCCAAAGTGTGGGACGAGCAGTTTGAAGCCGACGCAACCTCCGGGAAACTCGACTGCCCAGTTTGGAGGGCAAAGCTGAATAATACCCAATAGGGGAGACTACCAGATGGTTAAAATCGGCATTATCGGCGCCGGCCATATGGGTAAAACCCATGCCCTCAGCCTGAAGAAGGATGAGCGGGTGGAAATCATCGGCGTGGCGGATATCATGGAACGGCGAGCGCAGGCCCTGGCTATGGAAGTGGGAGGCCAGGCGTATACCAGCGCCGATGCATTGCTGGGAGTTGCTCCTGATGCCGTCTATGTCTGCACGCCCAATACCCTCCACACGGAATTAGTCCTCCAAGCCCTCAAGCGGGGAATACACGTCTTTTCCGAGAAACCGATGGCCACCTCACTGCGAGAAGCCCGGCAAATCCTTCAGACCGCCGAGTCGAGCAAAGGGATCTACCAGGTCGGGCACAATCGCCGCTTTGCCCCTGTCTACAAGTTCGCCCGGCGGTTGATCGAGGAGGGATTTCACCCCTATTCCGCCAATGTCAAGATGAACCGCGGGGAGTTAATCAACCCGCAGTGGGTGTGCAATCGTGCCATCACCGGGGGCTTTCTCTACGAGTCCACGATCCACCTGCTGGACATGATCCGCTGGCTGATGGGCGAGGTCGTGGAAGTCCAGTGCAAAGGGCAGCAGAACATCTGCGCCGAGTTGGACGATTTCGCCATGGTCCTCACCTTCGCCAGCGGCCATTTTGCGGCGTTTTCCTCCTCAGCGCACACCTCGTGGGCTTTTCCCTTTGAGCGCATCGAGCTATATGGCGGCCATGCCTCCATCGTCACCGAAGAGATGGAAAGGGTGATCTATTCGCCAGGCCTGGCGCAGGAGATCATCGTACGCGACTATTTCCAGTTGGACATCGCGGAAAAGTGGGGCTACCTTGAGGAGGATCGCCTGTTCGTGGAGGCGATCCTCAAGGGCCAGGCTCCGGCGGTGACCGCCACCGATGGCTACAAGGCAGTGGAGTTGGTCGAAGCCTGCTATCAGAGTGCGGCTCTAAATGGGGTACCAGTGACGCTGCCTTTGCGCTAATGTTTCGCGCGGAATAGTTAGCCACAGAACCACACGGAATCACACAGAAAATCGGGGGAGCCTTCCGTGTGGTTCTGTATGTTTCTGGGGTCTGTGTGAACGATTCTTGACACCCTCCTGCGATGGCGTATAATGCGAGCCAGGATGAAACTGTGGATACGAGGAGGCAATGGCTATCTTTGCGCTTGCGGAGCATCCGCACCGGCGTCATAATCCCCTGACCGGCGAATGGATTCTGGTGTCTCCTCATCGCACCAAGCGCCCCTGGCAAGGGCAGGTGGAGAAGCCTGTCCCTGACGAGCGGCTTCGTTACGATCCCAGTTGCTATCTCTGCCCTGGCAACGCGCGCGCGGGAGGTGCCCGGACGCCGCATTACACGAGAACCTATGTTTTCACCAACGATTTCGCCGCCCTCCTGCAAGATATCCCTGCTGGCAGCTTCGAAGAGCAAGGATTGCTCGTGGCGCAAAGCGAACGGGGGCTTTGCCGGGTGCTCTGTTTCTCCCCCAGGCATGATCTGACCCTGGCGGAGATGGAGTTGGCCGATATTCGCGTCGTGGTGGATGCCTGGGTCGCGCAGTATGCCGAGATCGGCGCCATTCCCTTTATCAAGTATGTCCAGATCTTTGAGAACAAGGGAGCGATGATGGGCGCCAGCAACCCCCATCCACACGGCCAGATTTGGGCGAATGAGACGCTGCCCAACGAGGTACAGAAAGAGCACGACCGCCAGGGGGAGTATCTCCGCGCTCGACATTCCTGTCTCCTCTGTGATTATCTATCGCTGGAGATGGCGAAGGGAGAACGCCTGGTCTGTCAGAATAGCCATTTTGTTGCCCTGGTGCCCTTTTGGGCAATCTGGCCTTTCGAGACCATGATTATCAGCACGCGGCATATCGGCTCGCTGCTGGAGCTTGACGACGCGGAACGGGATGGCCTCGCTGATATCATGCGGCGGCTGACCACCCGCTACGATAACCTTTTCGAGATTTCCTTCCCTTACTCGATGGGCTTTCATCAGCGGCCTACCGATGACGGAGAGCATCCCGCCTGGCATCTTCACCTGCATTTCTATCCGCCCTTGCTCCGTTCCGCAACGGTCAGGAAATTCATGGTCGGCTATGAGCTTTTGGCCAGCCCGCAACGCGACATCGCCGCCGAAGCCAGCGCTGCGCGGTTGCGTGGCCTTTCGGAAGTCCACTATCGGCAGCGAGGGTAGCATTCTCTCTCCCTCTGGGAGAGGGCCAGGGTGAGGGTCGTTCCCTCTCCCTCCGGGAGAGGGCAGGATGAGGGAAGAAAGTGGGAGGTAAGCATGTTCCTGCGCAAATTAGTCGGCGTGATAGCAGTGGCGGCCATCGTCGTGACGATCCCGCCCGTGATACTCCTTTCCAATCTCTACTTTTTGGTTACCCCCGCCTTTCTGCGACTTGAGTATGGCAAACCGGGCTTTCCAGAGTCCCCTGGCTTTACCAGTGAGGAGCGTCTGCGACAGGCGGAGGCGACCCTAACTTATCTGCGGTCATGGCAGGGCGTTGACGCTTTGCAGCAACTGGAACACAAAGGCACGCCACTGTACAACGTGCGTGAGGTCATTCACCTGGCCGATGTTAAATGGGTGGTGTCTTGGGCCTTTGTCGTGCATGCGATAGCTCTGGTCATTTTCCTTCTGGCATTCATCTATGTGTTATGGCGGGCTGACCTCCGCGCCTACTTGCCAGTGGCGATATTCTGGGGATGCCTGGCCCTGGTCGTGCCCCTTTTAGGCATGGGGGCCTTTGCCTACATCAATTTCGACCTGTTCTTTGTCACGTTTCACCAGCTCTTTTTCACTGGCGATAGCTGGCTTTTCCCTGGCAGCGATAGCTTGATCCGGCTCTTTCCGCTTCCTTTCTGGACAGACGCAGCCACGATCTGGATCGTTTTCGCTGCTGGCGAGGCGGTCCTGGCGGCGGCCGCCGCCTATCTCTGGCCAGGGTGGAAACACGGCAGATGATTTCCGTCGAGGAAGCGCGTCGTTTCTACCCTGAGGGGGATGCTATACACGGCTTTGAGCACGTCTTGCGCGTGTTACAGTTGGTGCGACATATCGGCCCGTTGGAAGGAGCCGATATGCAGGTTCTGGAAGCGGCGGCTTTGCTGCACGACGTGGCCCGCGCAGAGGAAGCGGCAGGGGGGCCATGTCACGCGCAGGCGGGAGCGGAGCGCGCCCGCCAGATTCTGGCTGGCTGCCCTGCGAAACAGGTCGAAGCTGTAGCGGAAGCGATCCGCACGCATCGTTATCGGGGCGATGCGGTGCCCCGCACGTTGGAGGCGCGTATCCTCTACGATGCCGACAAACTGGACGCCATTGGTGCCATCGGTGTGGCGCGAGCCTACGCTATGGCTGGCAGGCACAACCAGTCCTTGTGGGCGGAGGTTCCTGTTGCATATGCCCAACGGCAGCGCCTCGCAGGCCGGGAAGATGAGAAAAGCGCGAAGCATACCCCTGTCCATGAGTTCGTCTTTAAGCTATCGCGTTTACAGGATACATTATTTACTGCTACGGCGAGGAAAATGGCAGCCGAACGCCACCGCTTCATGGTCGCCTTTTTTGAGCGGTTAGCGTCGGAGGTGAAGGGGGAGTTATGAGCCAAGGGATTCCGAAATCATCGGTTGGAAGGATACTCGACTTCCTATCCAGGTTGCTCCCCCAGCCCGGGCCGCCGGTGCTGGATCCTTCTATCCAGGCCAAAATCGAGACACCTCTGGAGGGGAGCGAGGTGGGATACAGGATATCTGTGGAGGGCACGCACCGCCGCGTTCCGGACAATATGGAGCTGTGGCTCGTTCTTTACGCGCCGGATGAGGATATTTTTTATCCGCAACCCAGTGCGATCATGCTCCTGCCGGGGGGTAGGTGGTATACCATGGCCACCATTGGCGAGGACAAGAGTCAATATATCGGTAAGACTTATGAGATGCTTTTGCTTATGCTCCCTCGCGCCTCCGCCATGCAGCTTGTCCGGCAAGCGCACGAGGCCATGGCGCGGGGCAAAGGGTTGGGAACGCCGAACATACCCAGGAACGGCGTGGTCATGGACAGGCGCATCATCACGCGCCGGTAGCAGCCAAGATCGCCTTGTGTTTCTACCTTGCGCACCAAGTACAGGAGTAATTAGCGGATACAGCGGTAGATTGTGGGTCGCTCCTGCGAAGCCAATGAGGTCAGGTGGTTGATATGGCTCATGATGTTTTCAT
>CAYPON010000232.1:0-5595 GCA_964412315.1 uncultured Anaerolineae bacterium
CCTTGGAAGAGCAGTTGCAGCGACTGTTGCAAATCCTGAAGCAAGCCTCCGGCACGCCCACGGCGACGCTGCCGCCCGGCTGGCCCACCGCCACCAACACGCCGACGCCGACATCCACCCCGATCCTCCCGCCGGAGGAAGAAGCGGCAGCGTTGGATCGTCGGGTGCGCGATCTGGAGGATATGCTCAACCGTATCGAAACTATTCTCAGGCAGTTTGGCCTGTCACCATAGGATTACCTTGACCCTCCTGCAGGTTTCATAACCTGCGGGAGGGTTTGTGGGGGAGCCTTCTGATGACCTTGTCCGCACACCGCCCTATAGAGACGCGACGTGTCGCGTCTTTGCCCAGACGCGCATGGCGGTTCGTAGTGCGCGCTTCAGCGCGTTTCGGGCGGCAAATCGCCGCTGGTGGAAACGGGAGAGCGATGAATCGCTCACTACAAACAAGATCGGTGCCTCTCATCTGGGGAGCGCTCTGCTTGCTGCTCTTGAATATGGCCCTCCTGGCCGGCTGTCGCGGCGGGGCGAAAAGCGACGCTCCCTCTGTAGCCAGGAAGGGAGAGGGGGAAGATGAATCCGTCGCCGCTGCTGCCGTCCCTCCTTATTGGAAAGGGATCGGATTCTCTGCCGCTCCGCTTGATGGCAACGCGCGAGAGAGCATCCTCTCCGATCTAGGGGTATCGTGGTGGTACTCCTGGGGCTACGAGGACAGCTTCCTGCCGGATCCCCGTTTTGTGCCGATGATTTGGGGGGTACAGGATGGCAATTACCTGGGCGGTTCCTGTACAACGCCATCCTGCCTGGCCAACTATGCGCGCACCTATCGTGGCCGCACCTGGCTGCTTCTCAACGAACCGGACAGGCCGGATCAGGCCAATCTCACTCCGGCAGCGGCGGCCAGCCGGGTGAATGCCATCGTCAGTGCCATGCGCGGGGCCGATCCTTCGGCCAAATTTCTCTGTTGTGGCACTCATACCGATGATGGCGGCGTGAGCTGGATGACCAGTTTCCTGGAGTCGGTAACGGTGCGCCTGGATGGCATTCATGTGCATTCCTATTTCCCTGGGCATCCCGAAGGGCGCATCAGGGCCTTGGAAAACTATTTCAACGCGATGCAAGAGGTGGACAAAGGACGGGGCTTGCCGATCTGGATCACAGAGATAGGTTTCCTCTGCCGCGAAGGCTCCTCGGAATGGGTTCGCGACTTTCTTGCGCGTCCCTTCTTCGAGTGGTATCGCTGCGAGACCGGGTACATCCGATTCCCTCGCGTGGCCTGGTACACGACCTGGCGCTCCAGGGGGGGATGGACGCCGACGCATCTTTACTCCGACGCCGATGGGACGCGGCAACCTTTGGGGTATTACTACCGCTTGTTGGGCGAGGTGCCTCCTCTGCCACCTACGCCGCCGCCTGCCCCTGGCACCTATCTCAGCTTCGAAGGCACTGCGGACACTTATATCAGTGCCTGGAGCACGACTCGCAATTACGGCCTGGAAGGGGAGACCGTCTTGCGCGGCAGCGACGTCAAAGCGACACTTCTTCGCTTCGATGTTTCCTCGTTACCACGCACCGCTTCTGTCACCCAGGCGAGGCTGCTATTATATGCCATGCGGTCGGGGACCAGCCCACTCGCGGTCAATATTTATCGCGTTTTCCGCTCCTGGGTGGACACGGAGGCGACCTGGGATCTCGCCTCCAGAACGAACGCCTGGGCGCAGGCGGGCTGTAACAACACAGCGACGGATCGCTCCGCAGAGGCGGTGGCCAGCCTGGATTTGACTCCGGGGGGTGGGCCATGGTATACGGCGGATCTGCTTTCGCTGGTGCGTACCTGGGCGCGAAACCCCGAGACCAACCAGGGACTGATCCTCAAGGCAACAGGAGGGGGAACGGGAGAGTACGGTTTCGCGGCGGTGGATAACCCCGATACCTGCCTGCGGCCTCGTCTGGAGGTCTGGTATCAAATTGGGACACCTGTGCCCACCTCCACACCCACTCCCACTCCGACCCGGACGCGGACGGCCACCGCAACATTCACGGCCACTCCTACGGCCACCTGGACTCCTACGGTGACGACCACGCGAACCGGCACGCCTCAGCCGCCAGATACGCCAACCAAGACGCCTACACCCACCCGTTCGCTGACGCCGACGATTACCCCTACCCCTACTTTGTCTCCCACGACGACGCGAACGCCCACGCCGACGTCCACTTTTTCCGTAGTAGAAACCAGGGTGGCCGGCGTGGAGAGGAGCGTGCCGACGATAGCTACTCGGGTGGCCAGGATTTCGGACATCCTGGGGCAGTTCAGCGGCGTGGAGTGGTTGGGGCCTGGACAGTCCCCCACGTCGCCCCGCCAGTTCGTCGCTTATCGCGTAGAGACGCCGCCGGTCGTGGACGGCGACCTGGGAGAATGGTCAAGCGTGGGAACCCTGGTCTTCAACGCCAGGTCGGCTGACTACGACTGGGGTGTTCCGACCACAGCCACAGACCCGCGGGCGGAGATCCGCGCCCGTTGGGATGACCACTTCCTCTATCTGGCCTTTCGCGTGCGGGATGCGAGCGTCGTCACGGATAGCGGGGTGCGGCATTGGCACGATGATGGCCTCGAGGTAGCCCTCGATGGCACGTATGACCGGGTCTATGGGGGGAGCAATGATTATGTGTTCGCCTTTCGTCCCGATGGGACGTTCCTTAACTTCGACCGGAGGGCCCCGCCCGTTTTGCGCGCCGTTAGCGTCGGTGACAGTGGGTACAGTATGGAGATGGGCGTTCCTCTGTCCATCCTGACTCCGAATCCAGTGGGCGGCGGAACCCGCATGGGGATTACCTTCGGCTTGCGCGATGACGACGACGGCGGGTCTCTGGACGGTTATCTGATCTGGGAGGGGAACGATCCGTATGTCGGCCAGGCGTATTTCGGCGAGCTTTTGCTCTCTGCCGAGGTAGCGCCGCAAATCGCCGAGCCGAAAGATGTCGCCGCGATGGGGATCACTGGCTCCGTCGTGCTTCAGCAGGGTCTGAACGCTTATCAGGGCGTGGAGGATACTTATATTGTCGCCGGTGAATGCTCCAATGTCGGCTTCTCAGGGGAAGTGAACCTGGGCATCGAGGCAAGCCCAGGCCGTCGTCCGCTTCTCCGCTTCGACCTCACCTCCGCTTTGCCTGCCAACGCGGTTGTGACGCAGGCCTTCTTGAGCGTGCGTCCCTATAGCGGCAGCGCGAACCCGATGACGGTCGAGGTTTACCGGGTGCTGAGGCCCTGGAAAGCAAGGGAGACGAGTTGGGAGGAGGCGACCCATGTGGAGCGATGGGCAGTCTCCGGCTGCGATGATACGACTTATGACCGAGCGAGCACTCGTGTGGCAGCGGCAGTCATTTCCACGCTGAACCTTTGGTATGATTTCGATATCACGCCGCTGGTGCAAGCCTGGGTGGCGAACCCTGCCGCCAATCGTGGCCTGATCTTGCTGCCTGTGCCGGGGCCAGTGGCGCGCTACCAGTTCTATAGCTCCGAATCGCCACATGCGGGCTGGCGTCCTATGTTGACCATTTATTATCGCGTACCGTAAAGACCTCAGAGTCTTCGAGACCCCTGAGGTCTTACTTGGCCTGGTGAGGGGAGAACATGGACCTTATCGTGCGGGGCGGCACAGTGGTCACCGCCGCCGAGACATATCAGGCGGACATCGGCATCGAGGGCGAACAGATCGTCGCTATCACACGGCATCTGGATGGGCCTCGCGTCTTGGATGCGACGGACAGGTATGTTCTTCCGGGAGCGATTGACGCCCACGTTCACCTGGAGCTGACACTCGGCGATCTCACTTCCAGCGACGATTTCGTCACAGGGAGCATCGCTGCGGCCTGCGGCGGCACGACGACCATCATTGACTTCGCCGAGTCGAAGCGGCAGCATTCCTTGCGTGATACGCTGGCCGAGCGGCGCGGGCTGGCCGATGGGCGGACGGTGGTGGACTATGGGCTGCACGTCTCTCTGTTGGATGCCGAGGCGGCCACGCTGGCAGAAATCCCGCAACTCATCAGGATGGGCTGCCCGACGTTCAAGCTATACATGGCCTATGAGAATTCCTGGCTGGATGATGGGCAAATTTGGGCGATCCTTTCCACTCTGGCAGAACAGGGCGGCCTGCCCATCGTGCATTGCGAGAATCATCATGTCATCGCGCGGCTGATCGAGCGGTTCCGCGCCGAGGGCAAGGTGGAGCCGCGCTATCACCCGCTCAGCCGGCCCGCCGTCATGGAGGGGGAGGCGACGGGGCGGGCCATTGACCTGGCACGGAGCACCGGCTGCCCGACCTACATCGTGCATGTTTCCTGCAAGGAGGCGCTGGCGCGTATCCGCGAGGCGCGAGGAAGGGGACAGCCGGTCTACGGGGAAACCTGTCCCCAGTATCTGCTGCTGACGGAGAAGGAATACTTGCGCCCTGGCTTCGAGGGGGCCAAATACGTCATGTCGCCGCCGGCGCGCACTCTGGCCGATAATGATGCGCTCTGGACGGCTCTAGCGAAGGGGGAGCTTCAGGTGATCTCCACTGATCATTGTCCATTCTTTTACAGAGGGCAGAAGGAGCGCGGGTTGGAGGATTTTTCGCTCATTCCGGGAGGCATCCCCGGCGTAGAGACGCGGCTGGCGCTCCTATACCATTACGGAGTAAGGCGGGGGCGGCTTTCGCTGCAGCAGTGGGTGGCGGCTTGCTGCAGCAATCCCGCATGCATCTTTGGCCTGTCTCCCCGAAAGGGGCAAATTGCTGTGGGGAGCGATGCTGATTTGGTGATCTTTGACCCGCAGAGAGAGGTCACCTTGCGGGCGCGCCGCCTGCATCAGCATGTGGATTACACCCCCTACGAAGGTCGCGCCGTGCGCGGCTATCCGCTGCATGTCCTCTCCAGGGGCGAGCTTATCGTAGAGCATGGTGAATTTATCGGCAAGCAGGGGCGGGGCCGCTTCCTGATGCGGGAGCGTATTAGACAGGGATATACAGGATTGTCCTTACATCTCTTCTAGCATCTCGCGGGCGCGCGTCCAACCCTCGCGCCCGCTGTTGTAGACCGGGATCTTGAACTTGCCGTAGGTCCTGTCGTCCAGTTCGGCCATGGAAAGCTGAGCCAGGACGATAGCGTCGAGGGACTTTTCCCCTTTGCGGATCATATCCAGCAGGATTTCGTCGTGCCTGGCGACGTTGCCCGCGCGCAGGGCGGCGAAGGCTTCCGCACTGAACAACTGCACGACCTCAATGGTTTTGCTGGCCTCGTCAGCGGCCCGCTGGAGCAGGGCGGTGGAGGAGGGGACGGTCGTGTCCAGCGTACAGAGTAGGCCGATTCTGTGCCCATCGCGCACCGCCTTTTGCATCATCGGCCAATCAATGTTCAGGAGCGGCACATTCACCAGCGGTCGCGCCAGCGGTACGGCAGGCCCCATGGTCGAGCAGCCGAGCATCACCAGGTCTGCGCCGGTCTCTTGCAGGAAATAGGCATAGGTGACAAAGCGGTAATAGTTGAACTTGGGCGTCTTGCCGGGGCCGGCCTTCCTCGCCTCGTCGAGCAAGGTGTCATCGCAGATGTGCAGCAG
>CAYPON010000233.1:0-5568 GCA_964412315.1 uncultured Anaerolineae bacterium
AGGTGTACGCGGATAACCTGGCGGACCATGAGCGCGCGCAGCAGGCGGCGTTAGAGGTGCGGAACGCTGCCTTGCATTGGCTGGCGGAGCGCCATGCTCCGGCGGGATCCCTTTGCGTGTTCAACTCCCTCTCCTGGTCACGGGGCGATCCCGTGCAGGCGGTGGTCGCCGATCCGGGAGGCCCCTTCCACCTGACCGACTCGCGCGGCAGGATTTGCCCAGTGCAAGTGCTGGCGCGAGGCAATGGCCAGGCGCATATCCTCTTCGAGCCGTATGAGGTGCCCCCTATGGGATGGGAGACCTTCACGCTGCGCTCTGGATCGGCTGGTGTCACCGATAGCCTCGCAGCCTGGGAGCGGGGGCTGGAAAATGCCATGTTCCGGATGGAGATTGACGATGAGGGGCAAATCGTCCGGCTTCTTGACAAACGGTATGGCCGCGAGGTCATCGCGCCAGGGGAGAAAGCGAATGTCTGGCAACTGTTCCAGGATGGCCCGGAGCGGGAGGCGGCCTGGAATGTCCATGACACCTTTGAGAAGCGGCGTTATCCCTTCGAGGAACCAGCGACGATCAAGGTGGTGGAGCAGGGGCCGCTGCGTGCTGCCCTGTTGATCGAACGACCATATCGAAATACGCGCATCAGCCTGCGCATCGCCCTATATCAGCGCACGCCGAGGATAGACTTTGTGGCGGACGTGGACTGGCAGGAGCGGCAGACGATGCTCAAGATCGCCTTCCCCGTCCAGGTGCGCAGCCCGGAGGCCACCTATGAGGTTCAATTCGGTGCTCTGCAGCGGCCCACGCATCGCAACACCTCCTGGGAGCAGCAAAAGTTCGAGGTCTGCGCCCATCATTGGGCGGATTTATCGGAGGCGGGCTACGGCGTCAGTTTGCTGAATGACTGCCGCTACGGTCACGACATCAAAAGGAATGTGCTCCGCCTGACGGCCTTGCGCGGCCCCGAATATCCCGACCCGCAGGCCGACCGGGGGATGCACCATTTTGTCTATGCGCTCCTGCCGCACCAGGGGGACTGGCGCGACGGCGGAACTGTGCGCCGTGGCTGGGAATTGAACGTGCCTATGGTGGCCATAACTCGTAGGGGCGAACCCGTGTGTTCGCCCGAACCTGATCTTCGTCCGAACCTCGCTTTCGTCCAAATTGAGGGGCCAGGCGCGGTCGTGAGCGCGCTCAAACCTGCCGAGGACGGGTGGGGCTGGATTCTCCGCCTCTACGAAGCCCATGGTGGCCGAGGCGAGGTGCAGGTGACCCTGGCGGTGCCTCCCCAAAAGGTGACGGCAACTAACCTGGTCGAGGAGCCGGAAGGCGACGTGCCACTGACCGGTGGCGGATTCCGCATCCCGATCAAACCCTTTGAGATCAAGACCTTTCGGTTGGAATGGTAGAAGCTTTCAGCAATCAGCGGTCAGCCGTCAGCCAACCTATCACAGCATTGTCAATTCTGAGCGCGGCGAAGAATCTGCCACTGCGCAAGGTGTAGATGCTTCACTTCGTTCAGCATGACAGAGGTCCTGGCAGCCCAGAAGCTGATCGCCGAAAGCTGACGGCTGATAGCTCCACAGTCAAGGAGGCGACATTAAGAATGGCAGAACAGAGCGATAGGCCCATAGTGCACATGATTGGCCACGCACATATAGACCCCGTCTTTCTCTGGCGGTGGATGGAGGGCTACGAGGCGGTCAAGGCCACCTTTCGCGCGGCATTGGAGCGGATGCAAGAGAGCCACGGCTTCATCATCAGCACCACCAGCGCGGCCTTCTTCGAATGGCTAGAGCGTTGGGACCTCGCCCTTTTCGAGCGGGTGGCGCAGCGCATCCGCGAGGGACGCTGGGAGATTGTCGGCGGCTGGTGGGTGGAGCCGGATTGCAATGTGCCGCACGGCGAGGCCCTGGTGCGCCAGGCGCTCTATGGGCAGCATTACTTTCGCCGAAAGTTCGGCGTGCAGGCCGTGGTGGGCATGAATCCTGACACCTTCGGCCATGCCTGGACGATCCCGCAAATCCTGCTCAAAAGCGGCTGCCGCTACTACATGTTCATGCGCCCCTCCTGGTATGAGAAAGAGCTACCGGCGAACCTCTTTTGGTGGGAATCGCCCGATGGCTCCCGCGTCCTGGCTTGCCGCCTGCTGACCTATAGCAGCAACGCTGCGCCCAAGCATATTTACGAGATGGCCGAAGGGGATTTCTATCCTACGCGCCACAAGGTGCTTTTCTATGGCGCAGGCGACCATGGAGGGGGGCCGGCCAGGGAGTCCATCGGCACCATCGAGCAGGATCAGGCAGCCGGAGGAGTAGCCCGCTTCAGTGGCGCGCGGGACTTTTTTGAGGGCGTGACATCGGAGGGCGTCCAGTTCCCGGTCGTGCGCGACGAATTGCAGCATCATGCGCAGGGGTGCTATTCGACGCTGGCCGAACTAAAGCGGCGCAATCGCCAGAATGAGCATCTCCTGATGACGGCGGAGAAGGTTTGCGCTGCTGCCTATCATCTGGCGGGCGCTCCTTATCCGCTGGAGGCCTTGACGAGCGCCTGGCGCGATCTGCTCTACCTGCAATTCCACGATAGCCTGGGCGGCACAGTGCCCAAAGCAGCTTACGAGGACTCTCTGGCGCAACATGGCCGCGTGACGATGCTGGGGCAAGAGAGCCTTTGCGGCGGGATGCACGCCCTGGCCAAGCGGATTGACACGTGCGGCGAAGGCTTGCCGCTCCTCGTCTTTAACCCCTCCTCCTGGGCACGGCGCTCTCCGGTCGAGGCCATTGTGGATCGCGGACATTGGGGACTCCATGATTGGTGGCGCGAGGGAGGCGTGCGCGTGGTGGACGATCAGGGCAACGAGGTGCCCTCGCAGCTCGTTTTCCCTCCCACCCATTGCGGCTTGGGCCGAGTAAACGTGCTCTTCCTGGCGGATATGCCCTCCCTCGGCTACCGCGTCTACCGTTTCCTGCCGCCGCAGGGCGAGCGTAAGTTCGAGCATCAACTGGGCGCGGGCGAGGCTTTCCTGGAGAACCGGCGCTGGCGATTGGAACTGGACGCGGCAACCGGCCAGGTGACGCGGCTGTATGACAAGGCCCGCCATTTGGAAGTGCTGTGCGGCATCGCCAACCGCGCGGTGGTCATAGATGACCCGTCGGACACCTGGTCGCATGAGACGGATAGCTTTCAGAAGGAGATTGGCGCCTTCGGGAATGCCAGGATCAGCGTCCTGGAAAGGGGGCCAGTGCGTGCCTCGCTCTGGGTGAGGTCGCAGTTCGGCGATTCCAGGCTGGAACAGATCATCTCGCTCTACAACGACCTGGACATCATCGAGATCACGGCGACGGTGCATTGGCGCGAGCAGCATCGGATGCTCAAAATCGAATGGCCGCTGAACATCGCCGTGCCGACAGTGACTTCGGAGATCCCCTACGGCCACATCGTGCGCCTCTCCAAAGGGAACGAGGAGCCGGGGGGAAGCTGGCTGGATGTGAGTGGCCAGGCGCGGCGCGAGTTGATCGAGTCGCTGCCCTATGGCGTCGCGCTGTTGAACGACGGCAAGTACGGCTACGATGCCTGGGCGCGCTATCGGCCCTACGGCTGGGGCCTGGGCAAGGCCCATCTGCGCCTTACCGTGCTGCGCAGCCCGATTTTCGCCTTCCACGAGCCGAACGAGGTGCAGCCCGACCTCCCCTATCCCTATCAGGATCAGGGGCCGCACACCTTCCGCTACGCCATCCTGCCACATGACCTAACCTGGCGGGAAGGACATGTGCCACGCCAGGCGGAGGCTTTCAATGCCCCGCTAGTCACGATCAATGCCGAAGCGCACGACGGCGAACTGCCTCCCAGCCTGAGCTTGGTCGAAATCACGCCAGAGAACGCCCTGGTCACAGTGCTGAAAAAGGCGGAGGATAGCGACGCCGCCATCGTGCGCTGCGTGGAGACGCACGGCAAGGATGTGCAGGTCAGGATGCGGATGCCCTGCTGGAACGCGGAGTGGTCCTTTGCCCTGGGGCACGGCGAGATCAAGAGTTTCGCCGTGAGCCGCGATGGACGGGTGTATGAGGTGAATTTGCTAGAGGATGAGCTACGCGTTTGACAATCCGTGTGAATAGGTATACAATATATATACATTACATACATGTCATAGCGGAGATGACAGATGCCATGGCGCGTTGAAGGCTTTATCTGGCTAGATTGGGTGATCGAAAAACTCATCGAAAAACATGGTGTGGATCCCCAGGAAGTGGAAGAAGCCTTCTTCAACGCCCCATACAAGGTTCGCAAGGCGTCGTCGGGCAAGTATTTGCTGTATGGCAAATCGGACGGCGGTCGCTACTTGTTTGTTGTCTTTACTTGGGATGGTCATCGCGTCCGAATCATTTCTGCGCGTGATATGACGCTATCTGAGCGCCGTTACTATGAGCGCAAGTGAGGTATCAAATGTCTCAACTACCCAAGTTCACGAATGACCAAGAAGAAGCCGAGTTCTGGGATACTCATGACTCCACGCAATTCCTGGGTGACACCGAGCCGGTAGATGTGACTTTCGTGGATGCCCGTCCGGCCAAGAAACCGATCTCGTTGCGCTTGGATGCCGAAGCGATTGACAGGCTAAAAGCGATTGCCCGGCGCAAGGGCATCGGCTACCAGACTCTGATCCGCATCTGGATCATGGATCGGCTGACCAGGGAACAGGTCATGGGGGAAACGGAATCGTGATCGGCCTTGCGGCAACCATCGCTGGGACGCCACAGGATGACATGGCTGCCTGTCTGGTGGTCAATCTCAAAACCCACGTGCTCCAGAATGCTGATGATCTGATAGGGTTTCACACTGGGCAGGCGGCGCGTCATGCGGGTTCCAGGGTCATGCTGAGCCGTCCGATAAACTGCTCCTCAGGGGACCCAACCGGGATCGGCTCGCCATGCTTGCGCAGGCTGGCGCAGTAGGCGCGGATGGCGTCGGCGGCCATCTCGCGGGCTTCTTCCAGAGTACGTCCCTCGGTGTAACAACCCGGCAAGGCCGGAACGGAGACAAGGTATTCGCCCTCAGGCTGGCGTTCGATGATCACTGTGAACTGATATGTGTGCACCGGGCACATCCTTTCAATGCGATAGCTTGCGGCACCTATTGCAATCATACCCAGAGAGCTGGTCAAGCCAGGGCCAAATGTGTCACGTTACACTCGCTAGGGACCCGATAAAATAGATCACAAAAGTCTGTCATTCCGAGGCGCAAAAGACGCGCCTCGGAATGACATTTGCAGGAATCTGCGACCTATTATGTCAGGTCTGTTTTCGCTCAGATCACCTCCAGATAATCCCGCTCCGGCAGCTTCGGGAAAGGCGCGTGCGGCTCGGCCTGGTACCAGTAAGCGACGGAGGCGATGTCATCCTGCAAGGGGAGATAGCGGCGCCCGGCGCGCCAGCCCAAGGCCTGGATGGTCACGCGCAGATCGGACTCGAAGCGCAGCGGGTCCATGATGTGCCAGCGGTACATGCCGAAGCGCATCTGGGAGACGTATAGCCCATCGGGCCGGATCACCTGCGGCAGGCCGGTGTAGGGGCC
>CAYPON010000234.1:0-5544 GCA_964412315.1 uncultured Anaerolineae bacterium
GATCCGCATCATTCGCAGCGGCCTGGCCTTTGTATGGCCGATATTCGCCCGCACGTCCCCTGGCATCGTGGCCGCCATCATCGGCAATGCCTTCGTCAGCGCTGGCCTGGCCGCGGCCAGTTTCGTCTTCTACCGGGATCGTTTTGCGCTCTGGCGGGAGCAACTGGCGCAGGCCCTGGCTTCAGGAAAACAGCCTGGCCCATGATGTCTATCAAGTGAATTCTATTCTTCGTGCTCTTTGGGCCTTCGTGGTAGCCTATTTGGGGTTTAGGAGTAAGAAAAAGGATCTCGCATGGCAAAAGAAGTTCTCCGTTATGATGTGTCCGACATCCAGGTGCTGGAGGGGCTGGAGGCTGTCCGCCGCCGGCCTGGCATGTATGTCGGCAGCACCGACATCCGAGGTCTGCATCATCTCGTCTACGAGGTGGTAGACAACAGCATTGACGAGGCGCTGGCAGGCGCCTGTGACCGGATCGAGGTGACCATTCATCCCGACCATAGCGTGACTGTGGTGGACAATGGCCGTGGCATTCCCGTGGGCATCAACCCGCAAACGGGGTTGAACACGCTGGAAGTCGTCCACACGATGCTCCATGCTGGCGGCAAGTTCAGCAGCGGGAGCTACAAAGTCGCGTCGGGCCTGCACGGCGTGGGTGTTTCCGCCGTCAATGCCTTGTCAGAGTGGCTTGAGGTGGAGACGCGATATGGCGGCCATATTTACCGGCAGCGGTATGAACGTGGCAAACCGGTGGCGCCCGTGGAAACCGTTGGCAAATCCAAATTGACCGGCAACAACACGCATTTCCTGCCTGATGCCACGATCTTTCGCGTCCTGGATTTCAAATACGAGACCTTAGCGCAACGCTTCCGTGAGATGGCCTTCCTGACCAAAGGTTTGACGATCTATTTCCGCGACGAGCGGGAAGAGCGGGAGCAAGCCTTCTATTTCGAGGGAGGGATCACCTCTTTCGTGCGTTACCTCAATCGCAACCGCGAGGTGCTGCATTCCCCACCCTTCTATGTGGGGAAGGAGGCTAATGGCACTTTAGTGGAGGCGGCGATCCAATATAACGATGGCTACGCGGAATCGGTCTATGCCTTTGCCAACAATGTGAACACGGTGGATGGCGGCACACACCTGACCGGCTTTCGCTCGGCTCTGACCCGTTCCCTGAACGATCACGCGCGCAAGGCCGGGCTGCTCAAGGGAGATGAAGAGAACTTCAGCGGCGAGGATGTGCGTGAGGGTTTGACGGCGGTGGTTAGCGTCAAGATGGCCGAGCCGCAGTTCGAGAGCCAGACCAAATCCAAGCTGGGCAATGCCGAGGTCAAAGGGCAGGTGGAGTCGGTCGTGACGGAAGCTCTCACTGCCTATCTGGAGGCCAACCCCAAGATCGCGCGCGACGTCATCGGCAAGGCACTGACCGCCTCGCGGGCGCGACAGGCAGCCCGCAAGGCGCGCGACCTGGTGATCCGCAAGAGCGCGCTGGAAAGCATGACCCTGCCGGGGAAACTGGCCGATTGCTCCGAGACGGACCCGGCCAATGCGGAACTATTCATCGTCGAGGGCGACTCCGCGGGAGGCTCGGCCAAGCAAGGGCGCGACCGCCGCTTTCAGGCTGTCCTCCCCTTGCGCGGCAAGATTCTGAACGTCGAAAAAAGCCGCCTCAACACCATCCTCAGCAACAAGGAGATCCAGGCACTCATCACCGCGCTCGGCACAGGCATCGGCTCCAATTTCGATCTCGCCAACCTGCGCTATAATCGTGTCGTCGTCATGACCGACGCGGACGTGGACGGCGCGCATATCGCCACGCTGCTCCTCACCTTCTTCTTCCGGTATATGGAGCCTCTGATCGAGAATGGCCATCTCTTTCTCGCCAAGCCCCCCCTTTACTGCATCCAAACGAAGCGCCAGGTACACTATGCCTACACCGAAGAGGAGAAAGATCGTGTGGTGCGCGGCTTGAAAGGTGACGGCGTCACCATCCAGCGCTACAAGGGCTTGGGCGAGATGAACCCCAGCCAACTGGCGGATACGACGATGGATCCCAGCAAGCGCATGATCACGCAGGTGACCGTTGAGGACGCAGCGGAAGCGGATCGGGTTTTCGATATGCTCATGGGTTCCAGCGTGGCGCCGCGCAAGCATTTCATCCAAAGCCACGCCAAGGACGTAAAGAACCTAGATATCTAGAGACTCCTAGACCTCGGAGGTCTGTCCTGTAGCTACTTGCCGGCGAAATCTGGCTTGCGCTTTTCCAGAAAGGCCACAAGCCCTTCGCGGTGGTCGGCGGTCTTGCTGCCCTCTACTTGGGCGGCCAGCTCTTGCTGCAACTGCCTGACGAGATCATTGGACAGCCCTTGTTGCATGAGCGTTTTGGCCCGTCCTAGAGCCGGTGTCGGCGCATCGGCCAGCTTTTCCGCCCACGCCCATGCCTCCTCCATCAGCGTCTCCGCCGGGGCGACGCGATTGATTAGGCCCCACACCTGTGCTTCCTGCGCGGTCAAAACCTCATCCAGGAAGGCGAGTTGAGCCGCCCTGTGCAGCCCCACCAAACGAGGGAGGAGATAAGTCCCTCCTGTATCGGGAACAAGCCCCAGGCTGGCAAAAGCTTGCCGAAATTTGGCATCGGCGGAAGCGATGCACAGATCGCAGGCCAGCGCCAGGTTAAAGCCTGCTCCAACAGCATGGCCATTCACAATAGCAACCACCGGCTTGGGCATACTGCGGATGGCGAGGATCACCTGATTGAGGACTTGAAGGAGTTTCTGCAAGAAATTGCCCGAGGCTTTATCCAATGACTCTTTCATGGCTTTAACATCGCCACCGGCGCAAAAGGCTCTGCCCGCGCCAGTGATGAGCAGGACGCGCATCCTCTCATCTTGCTGGCAGTCAGTGAGGGCGTCCAGAAGCTCCTCGGCCATGAGGCGATCCAGCGCGTTCAGACGCTCCGGCCGGTTGAGCGTGATCATGGCAATCTTCTCGGTTTTCTCATAGATAATGTTTTCGTAAGGCATCTTTTCCCCCTCGGAGAGGGCCATCAGCAACTGTATCACGTGTCCGGCAGCAATGCGATAGCCTGTGCGATCTCTTCTGGCAGCAAAGGCCGCGGATAGTTATATATCATGCCGCCGGGCCGCTCATTATAATACGGGCGATTGCAGTCCGGGCAGCCGCTCGTCTGAAAAGCACGGCCATCAGATAAAACGTTCCGCAAGTAAACAGGTTGCAGGCCGTAACTCAATATGCACCCATCCGGGGCGAAAACGATGTCCTCGGCGCGAATTTGACCGGCAGCGATCAGAAAACGGGCGGCCTGAAGGCGACGATACTGCACCAAAAGAGGGGCTGACCGGCCTTCCAGGGCAGTGCCCGGCAGCGGCGTGAAGGCGAAAAGGGCGACCATGATCTGGTGATCAGCGAGCCGCTGAAAGAGCGTCACCAGATCCGCTTCCGTCTCCCCAAGCCCCACCATCAAGTGGGTGCTTAGCCTCCCAGGGAACTCGTCGGCCATCGCCTCCAGGAGGCCCAACGTTCCCTCCCAGCCAGGGCCTTTGGTGCTTCTATGAACCTCCGTGGTGGCGGCGTCCAGGGCCAGGCCGATCCTCTGCGCGCCCGCACGAAACAGCCAGCGCACATCGTCTGGCCTGCGTGCCACGATGGAAGCCGACAGAGGAATAGCGGAGAGAGCCGCCAGCCGGGACAATACGTATTCTGTTCGCTCCAGGTAGCCCGGCGCGGCTGTGACTTGCAGACAGCAGCGCTGAATCAGGCCTTGCCGATACGCTGCTGCAATGCGCACGGCGGTCGCCTCGAAATCCTGCCGCGGCCAGGTGATCCGCGAGAGAGCGTCGGCTCTGGCGCGGCTGGTGCGAGCCTGGGCACAAAAGGCACAGTCGCGCCGGCAACGGTCGCCGATCATCAAGTAAGTGGTGGTAGGCAAATCCCTTTGCGCCACATCGAGCAGGCCCAAAACCCCCGCACTGCCCAGCGAGACCCTGATCGTGTCCAGAGGCCGCGCCTCGCTTTTCGGCTCACTCGCTTCGAGCGCAGAGGCCAGGCCAATCAAAGCTGTCTGACCGCTTTCAGAATACACAGCACTCTTCTTCCCATGTGATGCGCAGGCCCATCTCCGCAGCCAGGGCTACCGCCGAAGACGCCGGATTGACGATCTTGTTGACCCCGGCGCGGATGGCGATTCGATCTACACTATCGCGATAGCCTCCGGCCGGCCTCATGCAACCCAGATAGATCGGGGTATCCGGCAGAGCCTGGCGAGCGGCGGTGAGCAATTCTCCCACCTCTTGCACCATCGGCGGCTCTCGCCCTTCGTAAGCGGTGCCTTTTGTAGGTATCAAGATGATGAACACCAGAGCTTCCGCACCCAGCTCTTGCAGCAGGGAAAGAGCGTGATACTCACCGCAAATCTCGCCACCACGCAGGCCAATGGTGATGTGTGGCACGGCGTGGACGTAGCGGCGAAGCATCTGGTAAGTTCGTATGTAATCCCCAACGCCGCACGGCAAACCGTAGACCTCGTGGATGGTCGCGTCGTCGCCGACCAGGTCGAAGGAGACGACATCCACATAAGGGGCGATGGCTTGAATCTCGTCCTCGCCGATCAGCCCGACGTGCCAGTTCAGGCGCCGCCCCGTTCGCAAGGCATGTACCTGCTCCAGGTAAGCGAGAACCGGCACACGCCCCTCGGCATCGCAGCCGCCAGAGATCAAACAACTGGTTGCATCCTGTACATCAGCGTTCCAGATCGGCATCATGCCGCGCAGGTAACGCCGCCCACAATGGGCACAATTGAGCGCACACGACCCGCCGGTCAGGCTGACGGCCGCCGTCTTCCGCGGGCGGGTGAAGGCGATTTGCAGAGGAAAATGCGCCTCGCGAATCCGCCACGCCGTTTGCGCAATTGCCAACGATGTCACTGAATCGTATCGCTGATGGGGATACTCACCTGCCCTATTTCGCTCGTGTTGACGGTGAGGGTGATGTTGTGCTCGCCTGGCGCCAGCGTCTGCCCCAGCACTTTGACCACAAAGGTATCGCCCACATTAAAATAGACAGGCTTCTGATAGCTCATTTCGGAGGCTTTCGCGGTTGCTTCCCCCCTGCCGGCCATGATGTTTTCTGGCTCGACTGCCACTCCATCCACTTCGACTTTGGCCAGGCCGACCAAGGTGCCCGAGCCGATGTTGTTTTTCAGGGCGAATTGAAAGCCGCCCTCCACATTCTTGAGGCTTCCTGCCTCATAGATTTTCTTCAGCATGAAAGATGGAATGTAATCCATAATGCCCTCCTTGCCAATATGTTTTGCGATCTGGCCCCCCTGCCGCGCCAAGTATAACAGGTAAAAACTGTTTTGACAAATGCAATTTGCACTTTCTCAACAAACGCCAGCCAAGCTGTCATTGCGAGGCCGAGGCCGAAGCAATCTCCTCTCCGCGGCGACTGGCGATTGCTTCGTCGCACACGACGCTACTCAGGAACTTGGCGGTCTGTCATCGCGACCCTGAGCTTGCGAAGGGGAA
>CAYPON010000235.1:0-5511 GCA_964412315.1 uncultured Anaerolineae bacterium
GGCAATGATCTTGTCGACCTCGGTGGAAGGCACGAAGTACATCCTGATGGTGGCCGGCTTCGGCGTCGGCGTGGGCGGCAAAGGAGTGGCCGTAACGACCTTTTCTGTTGGTACAACAACGGTCTGGATCACTGTTTCTTTTACGAGGACAGTCGCGACCCGAGTGACCACTACTGGTGTCGGTGTCGGCGGCGCGGTACAGTTAGCCAGAAACAGCAAAAACAGCACCGAGACCATCGCCAATACAAATACACGATTGAAACGCATATGATCCTCCCTCCGCTAATATTTCTCACGCTATTAAGACAACCCTGCAATGAAGATTCGCCTGCTCTCACCTCCCTCTTTACCCCCTAATGTCTATAAAACAAGCTTATGATACTACAACACAAACTCTCTAGCAAATAGCACAAATTATATGTAGTAGATATAGTAGTCGTGTGGATAGTGTATATCTGCCTAGCCAGGTATCAAATCAAGCGGGCAGGCCCAACCTGTACGACGATGGGCGGTGGATTGGCCGATATGTAGTTCTGTGATCCGCAGCACTTGTCCACAGCGCATGTGGAAAGATCGGGACGTTTCTTTTTTACTGATTTCGGTCAGAGCACAAAAAAACAGGGTGTCACTAGAGTTAGGACGGTGAGATGGATGGAGATACAACTTCTAGTTCGCTGTCGCCCAGGGAGGATCTCCGCAAATTTGGATTTGTCCACATTTCTCTACAGTTATCCACGATTTTCAACCACTTATCCACAGGTTAAGCCGTTGCGGGGTTATCGTTAGGATGCAAAAGAGCGGCGGGTTCGCGGGAGAGGGGTGGCTTCTGCGGTGCTTGATCTGTACAGGGATTCGCGGATGGCTAAGACTTCTCGACGCAACTGGTCGTCGGCTTCGACTTCAGCAGCGATCTTGCCATGACCATGCAGAATCGTCGTATGGTCCCGTCCTCCTAACGCCTCTCCGATTTGTGCCAGCGAAGCCGCTGTTTCCTCTCGGGCGAGATACATGGCGATCTGCCGCGCGAGAGCTACCCGCTTATCCCGCCGTGGACCAGTGATGGCCGTTGGATCGAGGTCAAAATGGTGGGCCACTTCGTGGATGATCTCTGGAATAGTCAGGCTGCGAGGCCGCTCCAGGATATCTCCCAAGGCCTGAAGCGCACTCTCTGGTGTAAGCGGGACCTGGAGCATTTGCGCGTAGGCAACAACGCGGTTCAGCGCTCCTTCCAGTTCACGGATGTTGCTGGGAATTTTGTGAGCAATGGTCTCTAGCACGGCATCAGAGGGAGAGATAGCAAGCCCTTCCGCCTTCAGGCGCAGGATGGCGATTCGCGTTTCCAGGTCAGGAGGCTGGATATCGGCTATCAGACCCCATTCGAAGCGAGAACGCAGCCGCTCTTCCAGAGGGCTGATCGCCTTGGGAGCGCGGTCGCTGGAAAGTACAATTTGGCGGTTAGATTCATACAGGCTGTTAAAAGTGTGGAACAACTCCTCTTGCGTGCTCTCCTTGCCAGCGATGAACTGGACGTCGTCAATCAGCAAAACGTCCAGGTTACGATATTTGGTGCGGAAGCTATCGTTGGTTTGGGTGCGGATGGCATTGATCATCTCATTGGTAAAGGTTTCCGCCGATACATACAAGACATACAACCCCTGCGGCAGAAAATGAGCACCGATCGCTTGCAGGAGGTGGGTTTTTCCCAGGCCGACGCCGCCGTAGATATAGAGTGGATTGTACGCTGTAGCCGGGTTGTCCGCAACAGCGAGCGCTGCGGCATGGGCCAGCCTGTTGGAATTGCCCACGACGAAATTATCGAAAGTATAACGTGGATTAAGGCCCGTAGCGCCGTTTCCATTCTTGAGTGTGCGGTAATTCCCAGAGAGATGCAGGGACTCAATGGCCTTATTGTTCTGTTTGGGCGGAAGCAACGCAAACTTGACGTCCACGGTCTCGCCGGCAATGCGGATCAAAGTGTCTTTGATCGTGGAAAGCAGGCGATGCCGCAGCCAGTCTTTGGCATAAGCATTTGGGACGCCGATGACAAAAGTGCCGTCCTCGTAAGAGATGACAGAAGTATTCTTCAGCCACGTGTCGAAGGTGGCTCTGGTCATTTGGAGTTGTAGCTCGCCCAAGGCAGCTTTCCAAGCTCTTTTGGCGTCCATACACACTCTCCATTCTCTTTAGGACAAAAAAAGCCCTCAGTACCTGCGGGGTGCGGCGCAAAAGTACGCACCTTGCGATATTCAAGGTTATCCCCACGTATGAGCGGCAAGCCCTAGAAGCGGCGAGAGGTTTGGGCTCCCCTACAGATGATGTTTAGCTCATGAGCGCAACCACAGGCAGGAGAGCGGAGAGTTGGGCAGCAACCGATGCCGGTGCGGGGGGAATAATCCGCTAAGACTATTGCCCAGCAGGTCGCTGAGGGGAAAGGGCTTAGTTTGATAACCGACCAGGAACGTCTTGCCACGCCAAAGTCCCCGGAAGCCCTGCTCACCCAATTTGCTCCCAGCCTGATTGCTCTATATTATAGCAAAAAATCCAATATTCACAATCCTTCCCCAACTCGTCCTGGGAGGGTAACCGTGGCGACCGCATCACAAGGGCTAGGGGTATAACGAGAGTTGATGCCTACAGCTTGAAGTATTTCAGTGTAAACTGCTTTAGATGCACCGCTTTGTACAGTGAAAATCGCTCTAAAAGGGCTAAAAGTTTAAGAAAAGTTATGGTAAGAGGGGAAGGGGATAGCAATGCCTTCACTGCTTATTAAGGATATCGCCTATCTGGCCACCATGGACCAGCAACGCCGCTGCTGGCGCGATGGGGCCATATTCGTCCAAGACAACGTGATCGCTGAAATCGGGCCTACGGCTTCGGTCAGGTCATCCGCGGATCGCGTCCTCGACGGGCGGGATTTGCTGGCCATGCCGGGGCTGATCAACACCCACCACCACCTCTATCAAACGCTCACACGCGCGCTGCCAGCAGCGCAGAATGCCAGCCTCTTCGATTGGCTGCGCACCCTCTACCCTATCTGGGAGGAGTTGACGAATGAGGCGGTCTATGTCAGCGCGCTGGTTGGCCTGGCCGAGCTTGTTCTCTCCGGTTGCACGACTAGCACCGATCATCTATACCTCTATCCGCATGACGCCACCCTGGATGCCGCTATCCAGGCAGCCCGCGAATTGGGCATCCGCTTTCAGCCCTGCCGCGGCAGCATGTCCCTGGGCGAATCAGAGGGAGGTTTGCCGCCGGACAGCGTCGTGGAAGATGAGGATGAAATCCTGGCTGATACGGAACGGCTCATCGCCCGCTATCATGATCCCACCCCTTATGCTATGTGTCGCCTCGTCGTCGCTCCCTGTTCTCCCTTCTCCGTGACCGAGTCGCTGATGCGTCAGTCGGCGGAGCTGGCACGGGAACGGGGCGTTTTGTTGCACACGCATCTGGCAGAGGCGACAGACGAAGAAACCTACTGTCGGGAGCGTTTCGGGCGTTCCCCGTTGGAGTACGCGGAGGAGCTGGGCTGGGTAGGCGCCGACGTCTGGTATGCCCACGGTATCCATTTCAGTGACGGAGAGATCGCACGCCTGGCCGAGACGAAAACCGGCGTGGCGCATTGCCCCGGCTCCAATATGAGGTTGGGTTCCGGGATCGCGCGCGTGGCCCAAATGCTGCAAGCAGGCGTTCGCGTGGGGCTGGCTGTGGATGGCAGTGCCTCCAACGATGCCTCGCACTTGCTGGGGGAGGCGAGGCTGGCCATGCTTTTGCAGCGCGTGGCGAAAGGGCCGGGGGCGATGAGCGCGCAGACGGCGCTGGAGATGGCCACGCTAGGCGGGGCATCTATCTTGGGGCGAGATGACATCGGCTCGCTCGCGCCGGGCAAGGCCGCCGATTTCATCGGCATCAACCTGAATCGCCTGGAATACGCGGGAGCCTGGAGCGATCCGCTGGCAGCCATTCTCTTTTGCGCCCCGGCCAACGTCACCCTTTCTGTCATCAATGGCCGCGTCGTGGTGGAAGATGGGCGTCTGTGTGGGATTGACTTGGAAGGCTTGCTGCGCAGGCATCGGGCTATCAGCCAGGAGATGCAGAAAAGGGCGGAGGAGGCAAAATAGTGTCTTTCGATTGCTGGCACTGCACTTCACCGATCAACCATGGCTGGCTGAATTACTCAAGTCCGCCGGGTGCAAAGCCAGGATCAGGGACAAGCCCCAGATAACCTTCTGGAGGAAGGCCTATCCTTCTAAAGAACGTCTGCTTTGGTTGCTGGATAAGGTTATCCGGCCGAGCGAACCCTCCTGGAAATATAGTCCTGATAACTTCACTTGCCTCCCTCCAAGCTTTGTGCTACACTTGAGTAAGAAATCCAGTGTCCGGAAGGACCAGCGGAGTGGAGATGAACGATGAGCGATAGAATCGCTGGTTATGAAACGATCCTTCAGGTTGTTCGCAACTGGCCGCCTACTCAGCGCTTTGCTTTGGTGCAGAAAGTACTTAAGACTCTTGCTCCCGAACCAGAGCTTCCTCGGGCCAGACGCAGCACCCTAGAGAAAGCTTTTGGGCTTTTGGCGGCAGAGCGGCCTGCCCCATCCGATGCTGAAATACAACAATGGCTGGATGAGCATCACCTGGAGAAATAGAAAATGGAGAAAAAGATGGCTGCAAGAGAGAACACCAAGGGGAAAGTACAGCAAACTATCGCCAGTTTACCTCCGGAGAGTTTGGAGGAACTTGCCAGCTTTCTGGAATTCCTTAAGTTCAAATACCAAGTAGCAGGATCCCGAAAGGTCGTGGCTCTGGGCGGACTGTGGAAAAATCTGAACCTGGACGTGACCGACACTGATGTACGGGCTTTGCGGCAGCAGGTGACGACTCAGCTTTTAAGCAAAGTATAGGGAACATGCAATATCTGGCTGATACAGTGGCTATCGTCCGACACTTGTCCAGACATCCCGCGCTTGGCCCCCGCGCAACGGAAATTCTGCGAGATGCTGACACGGGTGAACACCATGTTTACCTATCTGCCATCACGTTGATAGAAATCCTCTATTTATCAGAAGCGAAAAGGGTAGAGGTGCATCTCGACGATTTAGTCAGACGTGTAACCAGCAGCGTCAACTATGAGATTGTGCCGGTTAATACCGACGTTGTTATGGCCGCCGCCGAAGTAGATGATGTTCCGGAATTGCATGATCGCATCATCGTGGGCACTGCCAAATGGCTCCAAGTTCCTATATTGACAGGCGATGCTGTCATCAGCAAATCAAAGCATGTAGAGGCGATCTGGTAAATGTCGCCTCTACGTCATCTTGCAGCCTTTTAATCAACGCTTTGATATTCGGACTCGGGAGACATAAGGCCGAACTGATGTGATCAGTGTTGCTAAGTAGGCCAATCCTTAATGTTTCTGCACCGGTGTATTTATCGAGAGCGGCAACCCCAGCAAATACCGCCGCACCATGTCCAGGGCGCGGACAGCGATCCAGGTCTGTGCGGTCTCATCCTGTC
>CAYPON010000236.1:0-5482 GCA_964412315.1 uncultured Anaerolineae bacterium
AGCACGGTTGCCGATTCGTGCGTGAAGGTGGAGAACATTCGATTTGGGAGAACCCCGCCATAAACCGCCGCGCCTCAGTGCCGCGCCACTACTGGTACTTCATCACCATAACAGTCCGCTCAGCGGGCAACTTGCTGGGGGATAGAGAGATAGTGTGCCCGGCCTCCATGACTTTGGCGGAGGCGCCCAGAGCAGCGATGAAGGCGTCAACAGGAGCCAATTGCCCAGCCAGGGAAGCCCCCAGCGCCGGCGTTTTGTAGTGCATGGGAATGACAACCCGCGGGTTAAGCTGGCCCACCACCTCGGCAGCACCACGGCCATCAAGGGTAAAAGTGCCGCCTACAGGGATCAAGAGAATGTCTACAGGCGCAATAGCCTTGACCTGATCCGCAGTAAGGGTATGCCCCAAGTCGCCCAGATGTGCCAGCCTCAGCCCCTCCAGCTCAAAGACAAAGATGGCGGTTTTGCCTCGTTGGGAGCCCTGGCTAGCGTCATGATATGCCGAGACAGTGCGCACCCGCACGCCTTTGACCGTCTGGTCTATCTTCGCCCAGTCGCCGGCAGCTAGGCCGCGCAAGACCAGGGGATTGCCAGCGGCAAGGCCGACATTATTATGGTCGCTGTGCTCGTGGCTGACGGTGACCAGGTCTACGCTGGTAACAACGGTAAGAGGATAGCCCACACTGGCCCCCATTGGGTCAAGGAGGGCGGTCAGGCCGGTGCTTGTGACCAGGATAAAGGTGGGATGGCCAAGCCAGGTAAGCTCCATCGTCGCTTCTTTTGCGGGTGTGGCTACAGTGATGGGCTTCTCCGTAGGCTTCGCTGTCGCGGTAGCCGTTGGTGGGGCGGGACTGGTCGGTTCTGCCGCTTTGGGGGTCGCTGTTGCTGCCGCGGCGGGTTTGGTCGGTGCTTTCGTGGGTTCCGCGGGCTTGCCGCAGGCGCTCAGAACTGCACCCGCGCCCACCAACACGGACAAGCGCAAAAACTCGCGCCGACTGATCTTTGCCCAATCTCTTCGTTTGCTCACTTTACACCTCCTGAGGTGACTCACGCTTTTATCCTTCCTGGAAGTCCCCCTTTTGAGTGTTGCTGCCCCCGGTCTTACTGCAGAGCACGCAGAGGCCGCAGAGAAGATAATGGGGAACTCGGCGTTCTCTGCGGTCTCGGCGGTGAAAACCGGCCGGGACACTTAGGCAACACTTGACGGGGAGACCACCGAAGTCCTTTCGCCGTCGCAAAAGTAGCGGAAATCCAAGCGGTGGTTCTTTCTCAATTATAGTGTGATTTTGTACCTTGTACAAAGTGGGCCGGCTCCGTCCATTTGTGATGAGTTATTTGACGAAAGAGGTCAACCGTGCTAAGATTATACCCGTTGTGCGTTCTCCGCGCCCGAAAGCTGGGGTTGTCCAGAGGCCGGCCTGGGCCAGGAGAAAGATGCAGCTAGAGAAATCATCAGGAAAAGGAGAGGCTCAATGGAACTGAAAGAGATCTATGATGGCGTCGTTGTCGGAAACGCAAAAGGGGTCGAGAAGGCGGTTCTAGTGGCTTTGGATGCCAAAGTGTCCCCTGAGAAAATCCTGAAAGAAGCGATGATTCCGGCCATGTCTGAGGTCGGTGCCCGCTTCGAGCGTAACGAGTATTTCGTCCCCGAACTGCTGATCGCGGCCCGCGCTATGCAGTACGGCATGAACAAGCTCAAGCCCCTCCTGGTGGCCAGCGGTGTCCAACCGGTGGGCAGGGTTGTCATCGGCACGGTGAAAGGTGACCTGCACGATATCGGCAAGAACCTGGTGAGCATGATGCTCGAAGGGGCCGGCTTCGAAGTGACCGATCTCGGCGTGGACGCGCCCCCGGAGAAGTTCGTGGACGCGGTCAAAAAGGGCGCCCAAATTGTGGCCATGTCCGCTTTGTTGACCACCACGATGCCTGGCATGAAGACCACTATTGACGCTCTGAAGGAAGCCGGGGTGCGCAAGAAGGTGAAGATCATGATCGGCGGCGCCCCTGTGACCCAGGCCTATGCCGATCAGATCGGCGCGGATGGCTATGCCCCCGATGCCAGCAGCGCGGCGAGAAAAGCGAAGGAACTGATCGGCGCGAAGTAAGCGCGGCCGGCGAGATAGGTCAGCAGATTAAGCGGATTGAGCAGATCATCTTAGTTTAATCCGCTTTATCTGCTTAATCCACTGATTTTTGTCAGCAGTTAAGTGGATTGATAGGTAAGCAAATGGAAACCGTGTTGAAAGGCGCCAAGACGACGGTCGTCATCAGCCGCGGCGGGCCTACAGTGATTATCGGGGAGCGGATCAACCCCACTGGCCGCAAAAAGCTGGCTGCGTCCCTGACGGCGGGGGATTTGAGCATCGTCAGGAAAGAGGCGCTCAAACAGGTTGCCGAGGGTGCAGACGTCATAGACGTGAACGTTGGCGCGGCTGGTGTGGACGAGGTGAAACTTCTGCCGGAAGTGGTGAAGGTCGTCGCCGAGGCCGTGGATGTGCCTTTATGCATTGATACCGCCAACCCGCAAGCCCTGGCCGAGGCACTCAAAGTCTGCCCTGGCCGCCCGCTGGTGAACTCGGTGAACGGCGAGGAGCGCTCACTCCAGGCCGTGTTGCCGCTCGTCAAAGAGCATAATGTGCCCGTCATCGGCTTGCTGATGGGCGAGGGCGGCATCCCCGATACCGTTGAAGGACGCCTGGAAATCGCCCGCAAAATCCGCGACCGCGCCGCCCGCCTGGGCATTCCGCAGGATGATCTCATCTTCGACTGTCTGGCGCTGACGGTCAGTATCAACATCCAGGCGGCCCATGTCACGCTGGAGACGATTCGTCGCATAGCGACGGAGATGGGGAACAATGTCGCCTTAGGGGCCAGTAACGTCTCCTTCGGCTTGCCGGACCGCGAGGTGATCAATGCCAGCTTCATGGCCCTGGCCATCGCTGCCGGCGTGACCTGCCCCATCACCAACCCTGCCCAACTCAAGCAGATGATCCTGGCCACGGATTTGCTTCTGGGCCGTGATGAGTGGGCCATGCGGTACATCACCTATTTCCGCAGCCTGCCGAAAGAAAGCCGAACGTAACGAGTCCTACAGTAATGAACTTTGACGGCCAGTTGCTTATCTGACAGGCCGGAGCGAATCCGCTTCGGCCTGTTTCTCCATCAAAGGGGGAATGAAGCCAAACGATGAGACTGAAAGCGATCATTTGTGAAGTGCTCGCCCGCGAGGCGTATTACTGCGCAGCCAGAAGCCCTCACGTCACAGACATCGAACTGATGGACAAGGGGCTACATAGCATCCCCGCCGATCTGCGCGCAGAGCTGCAAAAGCGCCTTGCGGACATAGAGCCGACCCGTTACCAGGCGGCCATCCTGGGCTATGGGCTTTGCGGCACCGCCCTCGCTGGCCTCAAAGCGTGTCATGTTCCTCTCATCGTTCCCCGCGCGCACGACTGCATCACCTTGTACCTGGGCTCACGAGAACGCTACCAGGCCTATTTTGTCGCGCACCCCGGCACCTATTATTACACCGCGGATTATATGGAACGGCGCGACTCGAAAAGCTCCGTCGCATTGGGCAGCGCGTCAGATGCCGATGTGCGTTCGGAATATGAGAGGTATGTGGAAAAATACGGCAAGGATAATGCCGACTATTTGATGGAAGTCATGGGCGCGTGGGCCAAGCATTATAGCCGCGCCACCTATATAGATATCGAAGGCCCCCAACTCCCTGACTATCGCCATCTGGTCAAGGCGGAGGCGGCCAGAAGAGGCTGGACTTATGAGGAGATATGGGGATATATCTCGCTGCTTTTGGACCTCTTTCTGGGGAATTGGGACGAAGACCGCTTCTTGCATGTCGAGCCGGGCGAGATGATCGTACAGGTGTATGACGACCGTGTGATCTCTGCCGAGCCATGCCCGGCTTAGGCAGTTTGGTGAAAAGGTGAAATATGCTTAGATGGTCAAATTTGCGTTTGAAAGGAATTGACAATTCTTTGCAAGAGTGTTATAATAGGTCTGGGATATAGTAGTGAAAATGCCTGGCTCGCGCTTAGATCGCGAATGGTAACATCCAGTTCGACAAAGCCATCCATTGTGGAGGATCGCACTATGGGAGCAGGGCTTACGCAATCGCCAATGTATGCCAGGAATCCTGATGTCGTGTTGCGTGAGGAGGATCAGGATGGAGGTTTGCTCTTTAATCCCGACACCGATCAAATCAGAGTGCTCAACACGACCGGGTTGTTCGTCTGGAAACTCTGCGACGGCGAGCATGGCCTGCCTGCCATCGTGACTGCTATTGCGGAATCCTTCGATGGCGTGCCACAAGATCAAGTCCACAGCCAAGTCAGAGAGTTTGTGGATGAAATGGTAGCAAGTGGCTTCATCGGCACTGTAGAAGACCAGGGTTAGGCCAGAACCCGTGAGCGACTTGACGGTCATCTCCATCCCGCGAAGTTTGAACATCGCCATCACCGGCCGCTGCAATCTCCGGTGTCAATACTGTTTTTATGCTGACGAGATGACGGCCCTGAGCGATCTTCCCACAGAGTGCTGGCTATCCTTCTTCGGTGAGTTGGGCCGGCTGGGGGTGATGCGCGTCTGTCTGACGGGCGGGGAGGCCTTCACGCGGCCAGACCTCTTCGAGCTTATTGATGGGATCATCGCCAGCCGTATGCGCTACAGCATCTTGAGCAACGGCACGCTGATTGACGAACAGATGCTGGCGCAGTTTGCAATCGGGAAGCGTCGTCTACGTCTGGACTATATCCAGATTTCGATAGACGGTTCACGGGCAGAAGTCCATAACCTGAGCCGGCCTGGCAGCTATGACCGGGCCGTGCGCGGATTGCGCTTGCTCAAGGAGGCTGGCTTTCCGGTCATAGTTCGGGTGACTATCAACCGGCACAACCTGCACGATCTGGAGGACATCGCTCATCTTTTGCTCGAAGAGATCGGCCTGCCGTCGTTCAGCACCAACGAGGCGATGCCTATAGGCTCTGGATGCCGTAACGAGCGAGAAGTCTCTCTTACCCCTGCAGAGCAACTGGAAGCCATGAATACTATCGGCCGGTTGCTAGAGCGCTATCCTGGCCGTCTTAATGCTCAGGCTGGGCCTCAGGCGAAAAGGAAAGCTTATGCGGAGATGGAGCACGCCCGGCGAACGGGTGAGAAGGCCACTACGTGGATGATGGGCTATCTCACCGCCTGCGGCTGCATCTTCTCCAATCTGGACATCTTGCACGATGGCACTATTGTGCCCTGTCATATGCTGTCCGGCGTGACTTTGGGCAATCTGCTGGTGGACTCTCTGCAGGAGGTTTGGCACAGCCACCCCACGCTAAGGGCGCTGCGAGAGCGGCGCAACATCCCGATGCAGAGCGTGCCGGGCTGTGCAGATTGCGAATGGGTGCTCTACTGCAATGGCGGTTGCCCTGGGCTGGCGTACCAGTTGACGGGCGATTTCAACCGCGCGGAC
>CAYPON010000237.1:0-5482 GCA_964412315.1 uncultured Anaerolineae bacterium
ATGCTTCTGCGACAGGGGTGGGCTGTGCAGTCGGGGTGGGAGTGATAGGAGGTGAAAACGGCGTTGGCACGACCTCAGCCAGGCGCTGTGGCGCTGCGCAAGATGCCAGCCCTGCTCCCAGCGCGGCCAGAAATCCTTTCTGAAGAAACTCCCTTCTGCTCAATTTTCCTCTCATGGCACGACCTCCTACAACCCGAAGTCGGCCTCGATGGAAAAGGCACCTCATACTCTTAAGTGGACCAGATTAAGTTGGCAAACCATGCTCTTGACAGGGATGGCTCTGCTGCTAGTCTAAAGTTTCCGCCTGTTTCCACTCGAAAACAACTCGCCGAGGCGGCTTATCCACAAAAAAGTCAGGGTAAGGAGGGCCAGCATCCTGGGAAAGAAATAGCACGGCTGTTTTGATTGCGGAGCTCTGAAACGTCTTTTTTGCGGATTCGAGTGCCGCTTCAAGGGTCCGACCGTTTCTCGAGATGTCATTGACGATCAGTATTTTCTTTGGTTCAGACGATAATGGACTCACAAAGGCGCATGCTTTCGGTGGGGAAAGGTGTTGGCCTTCCGGATTTCGTTCTATATGTATCCATATACTGCACATAGGAACAGGCCTTTTCCAGTCACCTAGAAAACGTCGTGAGAGCCACTCGCCAATCATGCTACCGCCAGGGGTAATAGCGAGGATGATATCAGGAGAGAAAGACGCGCCGCGGATTTGGCTTGCGAGTATATGTGTCATGTAAAACTCGTCTCTTAGCGAGATAGCCTCAAAAGGGCGAAGTAGCTTTGTAGCTGTTCGGATCAGATCCCTATTCTGGCACCATGATATGAAATAGCCAACGCCAAGGCTTACTGCGCTTATTAAGATGCTCGGCAAAACCCCATCCATGTCTTTTTCTCCTCGCCCGTGGTTGTCAGTGTTTATCTAGCTGTAGATCCTCTTCAGCGATGCGGAGCCAATCGGCGGGATAAAGTGATTCTTCACGCGGCATATAGAACCTCTCCCTTTTCGAGGATCTCTGCCACCAATTGATCACCGATCTCCAGTCGCCTTGATACCTCTTGAGGTGTGAGCACCAGGGTCTCCAAAGGAAGTTCGCGTTTAGGATCAGACAGAATGCAGCGTACGGTGACCCAACGATCAATAAAGCGTTCCGACGTCTCTTTGATGATGAGCAGATCAAGATCGCTATCTGGTCGCGGATTCCCATAGGCGTAAGAGCCAAAGAGAATCACCTTCTGCGGAGCGTAGCCAGCAATGAGCTTTTCTAGGATGTTCTGGGGTATCTCCTTAACTTCCGCTGAAATCGCCACTTTTGCTGTTCTCCCACACTTTGAGGCCGGTGAAGCGATTCGTCCTCCTGCTCTCCAGCCAACCAAGAATATAACCGGTCAGTGCCGCACAAGAATAAAAAAACCGCGTACAGCCAAGCGTCATACATTTATAAGTATAGAGCATGTTCGTTTTACGTCAAAACGAATACTTTATCTGTGTTAGTCTGTGGTTTGATCCAAAACGCCTCCACTACTGCTGCGGCGTTCTCCGTCGGCGTCTCCGGCTGGAGCGATTTGACCAGGCCGAGGATGTATCCTTGTAGACAGATGCTGCTGTTTGGTTGTCCTGTTCAGCTTATACATCCCTTTGCAGCCTCTTCTCAACGCCGCCCCAAAGACCGCGCGTCGGCGCGCAGATAGTAGCTGCGGTAGGCCGCTGTCTCTTCCAAGAGACTGCGCAGGAGAGACTCGGTGACGGGGAGGTCAGGTGAGGGTTGCCCGATGCCGGGGAAGAGTTGCCAGACATCATCCTCGGCGGCGATGGTGATCTGCCCTTTGGCGGCGAGCCAGCGCAGCCCGGCGCGGACAGCCGCCTCGCGCTGGGCGGTGGCGGCGGCGAGGGCGGCGATCTCGGCGCGTCCCCCTCTGTGCGCCAGGGCGTGTTTGACCAGCCCCGCCAGCCGTCGCAGAAACTCCGCCGGCGCGTCCAGGCCGGGGTTGATGGCGAAGAGATAGATGCGCTCTGGTGAAACGGCCCGCAGCGCGGTGTGCAACACCTCCGGCCCAGGCGGGATCGTCCAGAGGATGAGGGCCGGCGCAGCTTCCAGGTGCGTCCGATCCCGCGCCCCAACTGGTGGAGAGAGCAGCCCTTCGCACCAAAGCTGTAAAGACTTTCTCTCCTCATCACCAGCTAGCAAGCCCCGCAACACGCTTTCCGCGTTCGCCACCTGCCGGTAGTCTATTACCTCCATCTCTGGCGCGGCCACTGCCACCTTCTCTGCCTCAAGCTCTCTGGCGTCTATCCATTCCAGTTGCATCTCCGGCCGTCCCTGGAAGTCGCTGGCGCGCAAGGCAAAGGCCAGGTCGAAGCGCCCCTGTGGAAGAGGGAGGTCTGCGCCATGCCACTGCAGGACGGTGCACGTTTCCCCCTCAGCATCGGCGATGGTCAGGCGGCGATGCTCCTCCGTGCGCCCCAGGATGGCGTGGGAGAGGAGGGAGACGTTGCGCAGCACCAGGCAGGGAGGGGGATTGCCGGGGCCGAAGGGTGCCAGGCGGCCTAGCTCCCCCGCCAGGTCGGGGGTGATCTCGCGCATGGTCACGTAGGCATCCACCGCCAGTTCGCGCCGGTAAGGCTGGGCGGCCATTATTGTTGCCACACTGCGCAGCAAAGCCTGGCGGAATTCAGGGATACGCGCCGCGTCCAGGGAGAACCCGGCGGCCATAGGATGCCCGCCGAAGCGGTGCAATAGGTCGCGTTGCGCGGCGATGGCAGCGTGGATGTCGCAGCCGGGCACGGAGCGGGCCGAACCGTGGCCGATGTCGTCGTCCCCGATGGAGATGAGCAGGGCGGGACAGGCGTAGCGTTCCGCTAATCTTCCAGCGACGATGCCGATGATGCCACCAGGCCAATGCCTCCCGGCGAGGACAAGCGCGCTCCCCTGCAGCTGCGAGGGGTCGCGGGCAATCTGTGCCTCGGCTGCATCCAGCACCTGCTTGACCATGAGCTTGCGCTGGTCATTCAACCCCTCCAACGTGGTGGCGATGATTCGCGCCCGCGTCGCGTCGGAGGTCGTGAGCAGCTCCACGGCGGCGGTAGCGTCGTCCAGCCGGCCCAGCGCGTTCAGACGAGGGGCCAGGAGGTATCCGATGTGCCCCTCATCCAGGCCGAGCGGAGATAGCTCCGCCACCTCCAGGAGCGCGCGCAGGCCGGGCCGTTCCGCGCGGCGCAGGACGCGCAGCCCGCGCTGGATGAGATAGCGCACATCCCCCATCACCTGCGCCACATCCCCCACCAGGCCCAGCGCGACCAGATCGAGGGCGGATGCGCTTCGCTCCGGGCAACCCAGTTCCTCGTGCAATGCCTCCATTAGTTTATAGGCGCAGCCGACGCCGGTCAGTTCGTGCAGGAGGTGATGCGACGGCAACCGCTTGGGGTTGATGACTGCCTCCGCTTCGGGGAGCACGGCGGGGAGGTCGTGGTGGTCGGTGACGATGACGTCGACACTTCGCCCGCGGCAGAAGGCGATCTCCTCATGCGCCGTGACGCCGGTGTCGCAGGTGAGGAGGAGTTGCGCACCCTGGGAGAGGATACGCTCCAGAGCGGGGAGGTGGAGGCCATGGCCTTCGTCCCGTCGTGGGAGATAATAATGGACATCGGCACCGAGATTGCGCAGCTCCTCGTAGAGGAGCGCAGTAGAGGTCTGCCCATCCACATCGAAATCGCCCCAAATCCAGATGCGCTCTCGTCCTTCCATGGCCTCGCGCAGGCGGGCCAGGCCCCGCTCCAGGTCGGGCAGATCGTGGGCGGGGGAGGGGGTGTAGACATCGGGATCGAGGAAGGCGCGGGCGCGGTCGGGATCGGCCAGTCCGCGGCGGGCCAACGTCGCCGCGACCAGGGGATGCCCGCCCACGGCGTCGCGCAGCGCGTCGAGGATGGGGAAGTGTTCGGGTTCGAGCCAGAGCCGGTGTGCGGTCATGGTAAGGGCCGAGAGACTTCAGGCAATTGCAGCGACATAAGACCTCCCCTCACTATTGGATGTGCTGATTGTACTTATCTTATTATTAAGGTGCAAAAAACCTACAGACACACCTGTCTGCCCACTACAGACCCTCGCAGTTCAGCATCAGTTAACCCCTAGAGCCTCACCGTCAGCCGGTCGATCTCGGCTTTGACCTCCTGCTCCTTCTTTTTCTAACCAGCCGGGGGTGCACCCCCGCCTCTCCTGCGCCTTTGCATCTTGGCGTTGATCTGATGTATGATGGTATTATGAAGTTTACGACTACACAACCCGACTTCGCCGCCAACAAGGCCAAGATTCCCCAGACTGTCGGCTACTACGCCGCTTTCGTCGCGTTGGGACTTGTTTCAGCCTCGCTAGGCCCCACCCTGCCGGGCCTGGCCCGACACACGCAAAGCCAACTGAGCCAGATCAGCTTTCTGTTCACGGCACGCTCACTGGGGTATCTCCTTGGCTCCTTGCAGGGAGGGCGGCTATACGACCGGGTACCAGGGCATCCAGTGATGGCCGCCGTGCTCTTGGTCATGGCGGCGATGGCGGCCCTCGCTCCCGTGGTCCCCTTCCTCTGGCTATTGTGTATCGCTCTGCTCATTCTGGGCATGGGCGAAGGCGCACTTGACGTTGGCGGCAATACCCTGTTGGTGTGGGTGCACGGCCACAGCGTTGGCCCATTTATGAACGCGCTGCACTTCTTCTTCGGCCTCGGCGCGTTTCTCTCGCCCATTATTGTAGCCCAGGTCATCCTGCGGAGCGGTGACATCACCTGGGCCTACTGGCTGCTGGCGCTGCTGGTGCTGCCCGTGGCGGGCTGGCTGCTGCGCCTGCCCAGCCCCACGGCGCAGGCCGCACCCGTGAATGATCCGGCGGGAGAGGCGAATGGCCAGCGACGCAACCCATCGTTTTTGGTTCTCCTGCTTGCGGCCTTCTTTTTCCTGGCTGTCGGCGCAGAAGGCAGCTTTGGCGGCTGGGTCTTCACTTATGCTGTCGCGCTCAAGTTGGCCAGCGAGCCAGTGGCCGCCTATCTGACCTCCACTTTCTGGGGTGCGCTCATGCTGGGCCGGCTGCTTTCCATCCCGCTGGCAGCGCGGTTCAGCCCACGCTCCGTCTTGCTCGCCGACCTGGTGGGCTGCATCGCCAGCATCGGCGTCATCCTGCTCTGCTCAGGTTCCCTGACGGCGACATGGCTGGGCGCGTTCGGCATGGGGTTGTTCATGGCCTCCGCTTTCCCGACGACGATCTCGCTGGCGGAATCTCGCTTGAGGATCACAGGCAAGATAACCGGCTGGTTCTTCGTCGGCGCCAGCGCAGGTGGCATGTTTTTGCCGCGGGTGATCGGGCAACTGTTCGAGCCTGTGGGGCCGCGCGTGACGATGTTCGCCATCGGGACTGACCTGCTGGTCGCGGTGGGCATCTATGCGGCCTTGATGCTGTATTCGGGCCAGCGGCCCGCAGCCGAGAGCCGGTGATGTCAT
>CAYPON010000238.1:0-5459 GCA_964412315.1 uncultured Anaerolineae bacterium
TGGCCGTAGATTTCCGGGATGCTGGGATGCCCCGGCTGGTTCAGGCGCGCTAACAACTGTGCCTCGCGCCGGAAATCCTCCTCCGCTTTTTGCCGTTCGGCGGCGGTGAGATAGATATTCAGCATCTCTTTGATGACGCAGGGCCTGTTGAAGAGTTCGCGATCCTCCGCCAGATAGACCGCCCCCATGCCGCCACGCCCCAACTGACGCACGATGCGGTAACGGCCACCCTGGAGGCCATCCAGACGCATACCGCATTTGGGGCAGAATTTGGTTTGAGGGCGCGTGGCCGCGCCGCAATAGGGACAGGAATCCATTTCGAACCTCTGGTGGAGAAGCCCCCCGCGGAGACGCAAAGAACGCGGAGAAATCATATGTATAGACACTCTGCGTGCTCTGCGTCTCGGCGGTGATTCAAGCCTTGGCGCGCAGGCAGCGGAATCCCACATCTCCGGAACGGACGGCGGCGTCAACGTGCTCGCGCACCGTGCTGGCGACGCTGTAGCGGCTCCACGATCCGCCACGAACCACCTTGTTTCTCCCTTCGGGCGGCGGACTGTGGGGGTCGCGGTAAGGCCCGTAGGTGTCCAACGTCCACTCGCGAACGTTGCCAGCCAGGTCCATGATCTCTGAAGGCGTCGCGCCGCAGGGGTATGAGCCGACGGCTACGGCGCCACCTTTTTCCTGATCGGCAGCGTTGCGGCACTTTTTCTCGTCCGCGTTGCCCCACGGATAGAGGCGGCCAGCCTCGCCGCGCGCCGCCCACTCCCATTCCGCCTCGCTGGGGAGGCGTATTTTTTGCCCCGTATCCTGGCTCAGCCACTCGCCATAAGCGATGGCATCCTGCCAGGTGACATTGACCACCGGGAGCAAAGCCTGGCCCTTGGGGAAGTATCCGTCCTTCCAATGGCTGGGCGCGGGATGATTCCTGGCATTCACAAAGCGTTGATATTGCACGTTGGTCACTTCGAAGCGTTGCAGCGCGTAGGCATTGAGCTTGACCGGGTGAAGCGGCCTTTCGTCCACAGAGCCATCCTCGCGGCCCATCTGCAATGTGCCCGCGGGCACTTCCACCCACTGCTGATCGAGCGCGCGCCCGACCTCGGCCACCGCCTCGGCGGATTTCGGATCAACGTTTTTCAGGATGCGCTGCGCTTTCTCCCAGTCATTCTGTTGAAGAGCCTGCAGGCCTGCCCGATAATCCCCCGGAACGACCGGGCCGCGCCGCAAGACAAAATATGCACCGACAGCCAGGAGCGCAATGATAACCAAAGCAAAGAGCGTAGCCCAGGGGATAGGCTGGCGTTGTGGCCTTGGCTGAGCCACCTGAGCCTTCGGCTGAGCCAGGGCCGTCGTCTTGAGCCGCTGCGTCGGCGTGGGCGGGATGACGCGCATCCGCGCGTTGACCCTGAGCGGCGACCCATCGGCGGGCCGCAGTGTGACCGTGTCGCTATAACGCTGGTCAGGAGTGAGGCCGCCCGTATTGGCGACGCGGATGAGCAGATTCTTGCGATCCTGGGGTGGCAGGCCAAAATAGCGCGAAGCGGGCCGCAGCCAAGGGGCGGAGCTTTCGATCTCGCCGTGCGCGCCCGCCGGGCTGGTGTTGACGATGGCCAGGGGCAGCTCTTTGCTCTCGCCCGGCTCCAGATCGCCGAAATCCAACTCCGACTCGATAGCGCGCAACTGCGGCTTGGGCAGGCGCGGGTTCAGGCCGCGCAAGAAGGTGTCGAGTCCCGCATCCGGCTCCTCCGGGTGTTTCTTGACGGCCTCCTGCGCCTGATCGGCAGCGATGGGGTTATAGAGCGAGTTGCGCAGCCAGGCGGCAAGGCTGCCATCGTAGAGGATGCGGCGGGCGTAGTCCCAGTGTTTCAGGGAGAGATCGAGCACACCCGTCACCGTGGTGGCGATGTCCCCCTGCGGGAAGGAGATCGGCTGGACGGTTCCAGCACGGCTGGCACGCACTGCCTCCAACTGGCGGCGGAACTCAATCGCCGTGAGACGCTGGTTGACGTCCGTTGTCAGGGCTTTTTCCAACACCAGGCGCAGTTCGGCGAGGGCTTCCGCCATCCTGGGGAACTTGAAGGGATGAGCGCGCGGGTCATCGTCCGTCAGGAGGTGATACATCGTCGCCGCCAGAGCGTAGACGTCCGATCTTGGCTCACTGCGGCCCTGGTATTGCTCCGGCGGCGCGTAGCCCACCGTGCCGTAAACATCCGACTTTTTCAGGCCCACCTTGCCGCCGCTATCCAGCGTGTAGCGGGCCTTGGCTGTGCCGAAATCCACCAGCACCGCCTGGCCACTGTTTTTGTCTATGATGATGTTGGCCGGTTTGATGTCGTTGTGCACGAAAGGTTCGGGGGTGAGATTGGAGAGATACTCCAACACACGGCAAATCTCTATTCCATAGCGGAGGGTGTCTTCCACGGAGAGAGGCTTGCCAGGGATGATATTCCCCTGCTCATCCTCGGAGGAGAGGCGCTTGGCCAGGTTCTCCCCCTCGATATATTCCATGACGATGTAATTGTGGCCGCCCTCGGAGAAATAGCCGTACATGTCGGGGATGCCGGGATGCTTGAGCGAGGCAAGCGTCTTGGCCTCCCGCTCGAAGCGTTGCAGCGCCTCTTGCTCCTGGCCCGCTTCGTAGTAGGCCAGCATCTCTTTGATGACGCAGGGCCGGTCGAAGGCCTGCGTATTGGCCGCCAGGTAGATCGCGCCCATGCCGCCCTTGCCCAACTGGCGGATGACGCGATATTGGCCGTTGTTCATCGTCTGGCCCGGAGCGAGCGCCGGGCCAATGGCCCCCTTGAGTATAGCCCGGCACTGGCTGCAAAAGCGCGCGCCGGGACGGTTTTCTTGGCCACAGTTAGGACAACGCATGTTGGTTCTTCATTAGTCAGCAGATTAAGCAGATTGAGCGGATTTACGACTGCGGCCATCCGTTAATCCGCTATAATCTCTGACCACTCTCTCCGTCGCACCAAATGCGAGAAAGAGGTGTCATTTCCAAAAGGTTCGCCACACGCCTTTCAACGCACCGGCCGCCGTACCGATGGACAGTATAATAACAACGACGATGACACCGGCCACTGCCGCTACCGCGAGCGGCCCCAATAGGCCGATGAGCACATAGCTGGCAGCATCCCTCGCCTGTGTCGCCAGCCACCAAAACAAACAACCGCCTAAACCAAGCGCGAGGTGGCTATAGACCAGCGCGCGCGGGTGCCGCCAACCCCATGTACCAAGCCGCCTGGCCAGGCGTACCAACCGCCGTGTGCTCGACCGGAAGCCAAACGCCGCGCCAGGGAGCGCGCCCCTCCAAGCGCGCACCGCGAGACGCCATAGCTCGCGGGGGAGTGACACCTGCACCGTGACCGGTATTGACACGCGAGCGGCCCGCCCCGCTCTTATCTCCACCGTCCCCTGGTGATGCCCGAAAAGGGGCAGTTCATGGGCGCGGATCGCTACGGAGACCGTCGCCGCCGCGCTGTTCGCTCGCAGGCCCACCGTCTGCGGTTGCACATGCAGCCACGGGGTTGCCGTCCTCATCTTGGCCTTGAGGTAGCCGCGGCTGGTATTGCGCAGGCTCAGGGTCTGTGTGATGTCACCGTCGCGTCCCACCCGGCCCAGGTCGAGGCGGAGCGGACTCACTTCCAGCCTGGGGTAGGGCAGCCCCGCATCGAGCCGCCGCAAGAATGCCTCCAGCCCCAGGTTGCGGTTGCGGAAGCGTTGGCAGGTGGTCTTGGCAACCTCGACCAGATCGAGGCGGTTCAGATCGCGCAGCCAACGCTCGAAATCGCCATTGTATAGATACTCGCAGGCCGCCTGCCAGTGTTTGTCGCACATGGCGGGAATGGCGCTGACGCTGCGAATGGCCTCGCCGCCGGGAAAGGTGAAAGCCCCGACCACCCGCTGCGGCGTCGTTATCGCTTCCAAATGTTCCCGCAATTGCTTGGCCGTGCTTCGATCCGCCGGATCAGGACGCAATGCCTGCTCCAGGGCTGAACGTAGATCGGGGCGCAGCGCTCCTAGCTTGGGGAACTGGCCGGGATGGTCGCGCGGGTCGTCGTCAGTGAGCAGGTGATAAACCGTCGCCGCCAGGGAATAGACATCGGAACGGGGCACCGGCTCCCCCCGGCATTGCTCCGGCGCGGCATAGCCCATCGTGCCATACACGCTGGAGGCGGCGTATCCAGGGAGCGAGCCGGTTGGGCGGTATCGTGTGCGTGCCGTGCCGAAATCCACCAGGCGCACATCGCCCACAACGCGCTCGCGGATCAGGTTGGCCGGCTTCACATCCTGGTGCACCACGGGCCGCGGCTGGTCGGCGAGATATTCCAGGATGTGGCAGGCCTGGATGGCGTAGCCCAGGATCTCTTCCTCGGAGATAGGCTCTTTGGCCACGGTGCGGCCCGCTTCATCGGCGTGGGTCACGTTTTTTTCCAGGTTCTCACCGAGGATATATTCCATGACGATAAAGTGGCGGCCATCCTCCTCGAAAAAGGCGTAAATCTTGGGGATGCCTGGATGACTGAGCGCCGCCAGCGTGCGCCCCTCTTCCGTGAAGCGCGCCTCCGCCCGTGTCTTGGCCTGGAGATCGTTGTGGTCATAATAATCCAACATCTCTTTGATGACGCAAGGCCGATCAAAGGCATTTCTATCCCGTGCCAGGTAGACCGCGCCCATTCCTCCCTTGCTGAGCGGGGACAGCACCTCATACGCGCCGTTCTTAAGGTGCTGTCCCGGCTGCAACGCTGCCCGCGACGACGGCGTAGCCTGCAAAGACTGGCCGCAATGTGCACAAAAACGGGCGCTGGGACGGTTTATTCGATTACATGTGCCACAGACTCGATGCACAACGGGTACGGGTTGTAGGGGCAAGGCGTTGCGCAAACGATGCCCGCAGGGGAAGACTCTTCACCCCATGCGATACTGTCTATCGAGAAGCGATCGCCAGGCAATGCCTTGCCCCTACCTTTCCCTCCTCCTAGCTTATCTTGAAGATCAGTGCCACCCGTCCGGCCCTGATTTCGTCGCCATCGTTCAGGGCCTGCATCTTGCCCGGCTCCAGGCGCTGACGGTTAACCCGCGTCGAGTTGGTGCTCTTCAGGTCCTCGATGAGGTACTGGCCGCCCTGCACGGTGATCTGGCAGTGCCGCCGGGAGACGCCACCTTCGTCGCCGCCGTGAGGCGTCAGGTCTATATCGGGAAAGATGCCGCTGATCGGATCCTCTCGCCCGATGATGATCTCAGCTTTGGCAGGCAGGGGGATTTCCGCCCCGCTGCTTACGACGATCAGGCGAGGTACGGCCACCGGTGCGGCCACCGCAGGCTGAACGGGCGCTGCCCCTGGGGTTGGCACTGGCACGGCGGCCAGGGCTGCCCCGCAAAACTCGCAAAAGTCCGCCCCTGGCTTATAGGAGGCGCCGCAGGATGGGCAGGTGTTAGGGGCCGGTGTCGGC
>CAYPON010000239.1:0-5453 GCA_964412315.1 uncultured Anaerolineae bacterium
ACAGGGCCTGCACAGGGGCTGCAAAATCTCGCGCTGTTCGCTTTGCTATGCGTTGTCTTGGGAACGGCCGGCTCATGGTGGATGATGTCAGCCGGGCCGAAGATAAACCGCTCCCTGGCCCAGGCGCTGCCGATGTTATTCCCCTCTGCAACGCCCTCGCCCACCTCCACGCCAACGACGGAAGAACGAATAACGACTTTGCTGATAGAGGCCAATCAAGCCTGGCAGGCTATGGACCTTGGTAGAGCCATTGTGCTTTTGGAGCAGGCCAGAGCCTTGCAATCCGACCGTCAGGAAACACTGGAGGGCCTTTTCGTAGCCCATGCGACCCTTGGCCTCAACTTAGCTAGGGAGGGCCGCTTGCAGGAGGCCATTGCTCATCTCGACATCGCCCTTAGCCTGCACCCCTCCTATTCTGTGGCCAAAGAAGTACGAGAGATGGCGCAAAGCTATCTGGATGGCCTGTATCATTTTGACCAGGGCGATTGGGCCACCGCTATCACCCACCTGGAAAAGCTCTACAGAACCGACCCCGATTACCAGGAGGTTCGTTACCTGCTCCATCAGGCGCACTATCTGCGAGGCATGGCGTTCCAGGAGCTGGGCCTATTGCGAGAGGCCAGACTAGAGTACGAGCGAGCCGTGGAGGTTTTGCCAGGGCTGTCATTGGCAAAGGCTCAACTTCACGAGGTGGTCTATCTTCTGACGCCTCCCACGCCGACGCCCACCTTTACCCCTACCGCCACGCCCACGCCGACATCTACGCCCACACCGACGTTTACCCCCACGCCCACAGTTACGCCTATCCCTCCTAAAAAGATCGTCATAGACATCTCAGAACAACACCTTCGCGCCTACGAAGGGGGCCTGCTCAAGTGGGATTTCATCTGTTCCACAGGCCGGCCTGGTAACAACACTCGCTGGGGCACATTCCAGGTGTTGGACAAGATTCCCAAGGCCTGGGGAGGGACGTGGGGGATTTGGATGCCCTACTGGCTAGGCATTTACTGGTCAGGTTCCATGGAAAATGGGATTCACGCGCTGCCCATTCTTCCCGATGGCAGCACTCTTTGGTCCGGCTACCTGGGCACGCCGATCTCCTTTGGCTGCATCGTACTGGACACCTGGGCGGCGCAACAACTGTATCGGTGGGCTGACATTGGCACGCCGGTCATCATCCGAGACTAGCGGTAGCCGCAGGCTTCATGCCTGCGCATGTCAGCCCCGAGAAAGTTATCTGCCGATATGAAAGATCTCGCAGGACAAACCATAGCCGACCGCTACCACATCCAAGACTTCGTCGGGCAAAGCAACCTGTTTCAAGTTTACAGGGCCTACGATAGCCGACGCTCCACATTTGTGGCGCTCAAGTTCTTGCGCGACGACCTTGCCACCGACCCCGCCTTTCTCCACCGTTTCCGACACGAAGCCGCTGTCCTGAAATCCCTCGAACATCCCCACATTGTCTCTTGTTATGGCTTTGAACAGACCAAGGACCATGCCTTCTTCATCATGCAATATATCCCTGGCACTTGCCTGGAAAAGCATCTGCGGCAGCGGGGAACTGCTCTCCCCTTAGGCCAGGCTCTGCTCATCCTGCAACCTGTGGCAGCGGCTTTGCATTATGCTCACCAACAGGGGCTATGTCACGGTGACGTGCAGCCCTTGAATGTGTTACTGGAATCCAGCGGACGTGTCTTCCTGTCGGATTTCGGCCTCGTGCGTTGGGCGGAAGCCGCTGCCGACGCGCACCTGAAATTCGCGACGCCGGAGTACATGGCTCCCGAACAGCATCAGAACGCCAAGGCTGATCAGCGCACGGACATCTATGCTCTAGGGATCATGTTATACGAGATGCTGGCCGGGGAGCGCCCCTTTCAAGGGAAGACAGCGCCAATTTCCGCTTCCCTTGCCGACAAAATCCACTGGGAACAGACCAATGCCCTGCCACCCCCTCTAACGGAGCGCTGTCCCTCTTGCCCCTTGCCGGTTGCGGAGGCAATCTCGAAGGCTCTGGCAACAGAGCCAACGGCTCGCCCGCAAACAGTCTCCGAGTTTTTCCGCCAGGTGAGCGGCCAGGAATTGGCCTCATCTTATTCACCTTCACCTGAACTGCTCATGCTACTCAGCACGACTCCCTCCGCAGGCGCAAGCATCAGCGGACAATCCGACTTGAAGCAGGCTGCCGCACGCCTCGTCGCTTTCCTTCGCGAGGACTCCGCAGCGACCAAAGAAGGACGCCGCGAGGAGGTCAAGGCCGTGGTTCCGGTGACCCAAGCTGCACAGCCGGAAGCCTTCCTTGAAGCTGTGCCGCCTTCCCCGCCGCCGCCCGTATCCCAGCCTTTACCTGTTGAAAAGAGAGCCGCCATTATCTCCTGCACAGTTCTCCCCAGAGAAGACAAGCGGGTCAATGAGCTTTTGCGGAAAGCGGGGAGTGAATTCCTGAATGGGCGGTGGGACAAGGTGCAGATGCTTTGCGCGGAGATCCTGCAACTGTCGCCCAACCACGCCGCCGCTCAGGTGCTGGCCTCCGAAGCCACTATAGCGCAACGTGCTCAGCACCTGTACGAAGCGGCCCAAGATGCCATCGCCAAGGGGGAAACAACACAGGCCACCAATCTGCTCCGGCAGGTACTCTTCGTGGATGGGATGCACGAAGATGCGAAGAGTCTTTTGAGGGAACTCTCGCGGACCTGACGGGTTTTGGTGAGCGTCATATGTTAATTGCCAACAGTGTCATCAAATGACGCACTGCGCGTACAATAAAGAGCGGGGGCTTTGCTCACCGCAAAGCCCCCGCTCCCTTCGTCCAATCGTTTTGCGCTAATCGCGGCGACGGGAAAAGCCGGTCAGGAGAAAGACATAGTAGAGCAGCGTAGAAAGGGCCTGCGCAACTGCGGCGACGTATGTCCAGGCAGCAGCGCTAAGCACCTCGGAAACGCCCTGCTTTTCCTCAGTACCCACTACCAGCCCGGTCGTGGTGAGGAGCTGCAAAGCCCGGCGGCTGGCATCGAGTTCAACTGGCAGCGTCACTAAGGCAAAAACCGCGCTCAAGGAGAAGACGATGACCCCGATCCAGGCCAGGTTGCTCTTTGGCAGGAACAGGAAGCCGATCAGGAACAGGATAGGCCCCAGCCAGGAGCCGAAGCTCACCACAGGCACCAGGCCGGAACGGATCTGCAGCGGAACATAAGCCTCTTTATCCTGGAGCGCATGACCCACCTCGTGGGCCACAACGCCCAACGCCGCCACAGATGGCTCCGTGGCTACTGCAGGTGACAGGCGCAAAATCCTGGAACGTGGATCATAATGGTCTGCCAACAGCCTTTGCGCGCCCTCCACGTTCACATTCCTCAAATCGCTGGCCGAAAGGAGATATCGCGCTGCCTGAGAGCCAGAGATCCCTTTCCGGTTAGGCATCGCCGAGTACCTGTTGAATGCTCCCTGTACCTTCATCTGAGCATAAAAGCCCAGAATGAGTGCGGGTAGTGCGAAGACGAAGTACATTGGATCCCAGAAAAACATCTTACATCACCTCTTCCGTTATTTCGTTATCCTATAACCACTATACGATGAAGCAAGTTCGTAGTAGCGACTTCACCGAGCTATGCTAGCGTCGTTGCTTGCTCAGGATAGCTGTGACCGTCCAGAGAGCCACTGTCGTGAGGAGCAAGGCCCACATGGCACCGTTGAGGATTTCCCGGACAAGCTGACGGGCACGAGCCTGTTCCAAACCCATGACCACGCCCGGCTCCGACCGCGGCGGCTCCGCAACGAACGCCGGCGCGCGAGTGGGTTCTTCCTGTGCCCGTTCCGATGCAGCCAGGACAGGGGTGCTTGTAGGCGCTGGCAATGGCGGTTGCGTTGCCACTGCCGCGACCGGCGCAGCTTCCCTGGCAAGGAGCGTCGGCGTGATGCTGACCGTCGCTCTCATACTGCCGAAGGCCTTGGCCGGCGTCTCACCAGGTGCCGCGGGTGAGGCAGTGACCGTTCCCTCCGGTATGCCACGCGGTGCAACCTTAGCCATAACTTCCAACCCCTTAGTGGCCGCCGGCGCAGCCTGCTGATCCAGGGACCGCACCGTCTCCTTCAAGGGCATGGCTTTTTCAGGCTCCCCCTCCGCCAATGGCGCAGCCAGCGGCGTGGCTTTTGGAGCAAACGCCTGATCAGAAACCTCTTCTATGCCTGGCCCTCTGGGCAGCAGGAGATTGCCGGAGAGCACAATCACAAAGAGAACCGTGGCGATAGCGGAAGCGCTCCGCAAGAGCGAATAGGCCGGGGCGCGACGCAGAACGGGTTGGGGCCGCGCCTCCGAGGCCGGGACCAGGAAAGAACGGGGCAAAGGCACCTCTGGAACCAGGTGCAGCAGAGCTACCGTCTGGCGCAGGGTGGCCAGGTCGGCGCGACACCGGGAGCATTTCGCCAGATGCTGCTCTATGCGCGTTTTCTCCCCCGCTCCTAGTTCCTCATCCAGGTACGCGGACATATTCTCTTGCACGTATTGATGTTCAGTTTGAAAGAGATGCCCGAAAAGATTGAACATGCTTTATCGCTCCGGCCACGATTCGCGGACGCTATAATCTCGCTTCCTCGACCTTAAGACGATAAGGAGCCGGTAAAAGTTCCTTTTGCTCTAGCAACAAATCGCGCAATCGCGTGCGGCCACGATTGAGCCGGGATTTGACCGTGCCTATGGCCACGCCCATCATCTCCGCGATCTCCTCGTAGCTATAGCCCTGTATATCTGCCAGCACGATGACCATCCTCTGGTCCGGTGGCAAAGTCATGAGGCCCTTTTGAATCGCTTCCCCTAGCTCCTGGCGTAGCGCATAGTCCTCCGGCAATTCATGCTCGTCGGTCAGCATCGCTGAGTGATCCGGCTCGACCGCCAGGTCATCCAGCGAGTCTTCAGGGCGCCGCTGCTTCCGCCGCAACTGGTCGTAGCACTCGTTCGTCACGATGCGCAGGATCCAGGCTTTGAATGAGCCTCCACGGAATTGGCCAACAGCGCGAAAAGCCGACAGAAAAGCATCCTGGGTCGCATCCGCCGCGCTCTCGCCATCTCCGAGAACCCGATAGGCCACGTTGTAGGCCAACCTTTGATAGCTGCGCACCAGGCGGTTAAAAGCATGGACATCGCCTCTCTGCGCCGCAGCGATCAAGGCCGCTTCACCTGTGCTCTGGTTCATCCCTGCCGATCATCCTGGGGCATGGCTGCTCGGGCCCCACAGGGCTGTTGCAAAGTAGCTGTCAACGGATTCGGGCACGGATTACACGGATTGAGGGTCGCGTAATCCGTTGACAGTGCCGCTCCATTCAAGAAAACCGACTTTGCAGCAGGCTGTCAGGCCACATGTAGAACTTGACGAAAAAAACATCTTGGTTTATACTTAGCTTCGTATGCCGAAGTGGCGGAACAGGCAGACGCGCTCGCCTCAAAAGTGAGTGGAGGT
>CAYPON010000240.1:0-2965 GCA_964412315.1 uncultured Anaerolineae bacterium
GCGCTGCGGCGCGCAAATTGGAGGCTGAAGCGGAGGCTGCTGCCCTGGAGCTTATTGCCAAGCAACTGCGCAACAATCCCGACCTGATTCAGTACCAGTGGGCGATGCGTCTGGCTCCCACCGTCAACACCATCATGATCCCTTCCAACCAGAGCATCATGCTCGATGCGCGGTCGCTGGTGCAAGGCACGACACCCAAGCCGGAGCAGTAGAAGCCTTACATAAAATGCGATTGCCCCGTCATTGTTTTGACTTATAGGCTACTTGGATTTACAATGGCTCAGAGAGAATAAGAAGTGATCGTGGCGATTTCACAGAGGGAAAATGGCCGAAAGGAACTCAATTCGGCAGAAAAAGTCACTGACATGACGGGGGTTGATGATGAATGTCGTTGAGTCTTTGCAAACGGTTCAGTTTCTAGTTGACGCCAGCGGGAACAAGAAGGCTGTAGTGCTGGATTACACAGTCTGGGAAGAGTTGCTAACTCTCCTGGAGGATCTGGAGGACGCTGAGGAAATCCGCCGTCTCCGCGAGGCTGGGGAAGAAGCAATCCCGTGGGAACAAGCCAAAGCAGAACTACGGGCTAGGGGAGTGAATGTATAGCATTCGCATCCTACAACGGGCGGTCAAAGACATGGCCAGCCTGCCCAAGGAATACATCTCTCTGGTGAGCCATCATATTGACCGTTTAACAGAGAACCCCCGTCCGCCAGGTGCAAAGAAACTTCGAGGCCAAATGGATTACAGTTTACGGGTGGGAGTGTACCGCATTCTCTACGATATAGATGACGAAGCCCAGCTCATCACGATCTACCGTGTGAAGCATAGGCGTGAGGCTTATCGCTAACTGCTCAACTTTCGCTGCAGCCGACCGCACTGGCCAGCGCGCTCTCGCGCCGAGCGAGAGCGCGCTGGAAGTAGTCCTTTAGCCCTTCCAGTCCGAACTCGTGGACCAGGTCATCCACCGTCAGATCGTCTCGCTCGGAGGCGATAGCGTATTTCGCCTCCCGCGTGAAATACTCGAACGAGATGCCCGTGCCGTATTTGGCGAGCATCTCGTCCATCTTTTCCCAGTTGTAATCCATGTGCAAAATGCGCCGATCCAGGTTGATGCGCCGCGCGATGACCGCCTCATAGGTAGCCTCCGCCAGCACCCGGCCACTCATGTCCACGATCATGCCCAATTCCGCGTCAATAGCCGACACGAAATAGACGCCAAGCTCCTGCGCCCAGGCCTGAAGCTGCAAGCCGCCACGGTACATGGAGGAGAAAAAGATGATCTCCGCCCCTCCTTCGGCCAGCCTCTCGATGAGCGGTCGAAAGTTCAGGTCGAAGCAGATGGCCAGGCCGATGCGACCAAAGTCCGTCTTGAACACGGTGGCTTCTGTGCCGGGGACGATGCCCGCGTCCATCTCGCCGATGGTCGGGAACATTTTGTGGTACGTGCCGACGATTTCCCCCTGCCGGCCGATCACCACCGAGCTATTGTACAGGCGTTCCCCCAGCCTTTCCACCAGAGGCCATATGATATAGATGCCGTGCCTGCGGGCCACCTGGCTCATGTACTGGCAGGTGTCACCCGGCAAGACCTCCGCCTTCTGCGGCCAGAGTTGTTTGGGCAAGCCATAATGGATATAGATCTCCGGGAAGGCCACAATGTCCGCTCCCATGCGCGCGGCACGGGTGGCGAATATCTCCGCTTGTTGCAGGCGTGCGGCGATATCCTCCGGCGGCCTTTCCGGGCGATGCGAAACGCTGCTGACGGTCACATAGCGGGCCACTTGTATCCCTCCTCCTGGTATGTCAAATCTATATCCTGGCACTAACCGAGTCGGCGCGATCATGATACCGCCCGAAACCCGCGCAGCCTCAGGCTGTTGGTCACCACAAACACCGAACTGAAGGCCATCGCTGCGGCGGCAATAGCCGGGCTTAGGAGGATCCCCAAAAACGGATAGAGCACGCCGGCAGCGATGGGAATCCCCAGGACGTTGTAGGCAAAGGCCCAGAACAGGTTGCCGCGGATGGTGCGCATCGTCGCTTTGGAAAGGGCGATGGCGGTCACCACGCCGTTCAAGTCGCCGCTGATCAGCGTGATGTCCGAAGCCTCGATAGCCACGTCGGTGCCCGTGCCGATGGCAACACCCACGTCGGCCTGCGCCAGGGCCGGGGCATCGTTGATGCCATCCCCTACCATGGCCACGACCTTGCCCTCATCCTGGAGCCGCTTGATCTGGTTCGCTTTATCCTCCGGCAGCACCTCGGCCAGGACGCGATCTATGCCCACCTGGCGGGCAATCGCCTCCGCCGTGCGGCGGTTGTCGCCGGTGAGCATCAGAACCTCGAGGCCCAGACGATGCAGCCGCGCCACCGCCTCCTTCGAGTTCGCCTTCAGCGTATCCGCCACGGCGATAATCCCTCCAACTTGCCCGTCTATGGCCACGAACATCGGCGTTTTCCCTTCATCAGATAAGGCCGCAGCCTGATCGCGCAGGCCGTCGAGCGGGATATTCTGCTCCTGCATGAGCTTGACGTTCCCCAAGAGCACTGTGTGGCCCTCGACCTGGCCGCGCACGCCATGTCCTGGGATCGCCTCGAAACCAGATGGTTCGACGAGGGCTACATTGTCCGCCTGGGCACGTTGCACGATGGCTTCTCCCAGAGGATGCTCGCTCCCTCGCTCCAACGAGGCGGCGAGGCGGGTCAACTCCACCTGGGTGTAGCCGTTGGTGACGAGAACGTCGGTCACGGCAGGCTTCCCCTGGGTCAGCGTCCCCGTTTTATCCAGGACGATGGCCTGGATGCTATAGGCTTTCTCCAAAGCTTCCGCCCCTTTGATCAGGATGCCGTTCTGAGCGCCTCGACCGGTGCCCACCATGATGGCCGTCGGAGTGGCCAAGCCCAAGGCGCAAGGGCAGGCGATGATCAACACGGCCACGAAATTCACCAGGGCGTAGGTGAAGCG
>CAYPON010000240.1:2975-5423 GCA_964412315.1 uncultured Anaerolineae bacterium
CGCCCCGAAGGCCAAGAGGGCGATGACGATGACGACCGGCACAAACACGGCAGCCACCTGGTCGGCCAGGCGCTGGATCGGCGCCTTCGACCCTTGTGCTTCCTCCACCAGCTTAATGATCTGCGCCAGCACGGTATCCCGCCCCACTTTGGTCGCTTCAAACTTGAAAGTCCCGGTTTTGTTTATTGTCGCTCCGATCACCTCATCGCCCACCTTTTTCTCCACGGGCAGGCTCTCGCCGGTGATCATGGACTCATCCACGCTGGAATGCCCTTCCCGCACATAACCATCCACCGGGATCTTCTCCCCTGGCCGCACGATGATCAGATCACCGACGACCACTTTTTCCACCGGTATGTCCATCTCCGTGCCATCGCGCACCACGCGGGCCATTTTAGCCTGCAGGCCGATGAGCCGACGAATCGCTTCCCCGGTTTGCCCCTTGGCACGCGCCTCCAGGAATCGCCCCAGGAGGATAAAGGCCGTAATGATTATCGCCGTGTCGTAATAGACGTTCAACTCCAGCCCCGCACCGGTGAAAAAGCCGGGAAGGAAAGTGACGACAACGCTATAGAGGTAGGCAGCCGTGGTACCCACCGCGATCAGGGTGTCCATGTTCATCGTGCCATGTTTGGCCGCGGCCCAGGCAGGGCGGTAGAATTGCGCCCCGGCCCAAATCTGGATGGGCGTGGTCAGGGCAAAGAGGATGTAGAACATAACCTGCTGTGGGATATCCATCAGGATGGGGAACAGATGTTGCATACTTCCCACCATCACCAGGACGCCCACGGCAAAGCTGACGATGAACTTGAGCTTGAGCTGGCTGATCTCCTTTTGGCGAGCCAGCCGCTCCCGATCCACGAGCGGCTCTTCCCCCACAACTTCCGCCCCTTCAGCAACTTCCATGACCTGGTAGCCCGCTTCTTGCACAGCACGTTTCATCTCAGCGATGCCCACTTGGTCAGGTAGGTAGACAAGCGTGGCCTTTTCCGTAGCGAAATTAACGTCTGCGCAAACCACGCCAGGAAGACGCCGCAGCGTGCGCTCCACCGTGGCGACGCAGGAGGCACAGGTCATGCCTCCAATGGGCAAGATAACCTTGGCCGAAGGCACATCGTAACCGGCCTCGCGGATGACATCCACCAGGCAGTGTCCATCCGTCTGCTGTGGATCGTAAACGACGATGGCTTTCTCCGTCGCGAGATTCACATTGGCCGACTCGACCCCCGGCGTCTTGCGCAAGGCCCGTTCCACCGTGGCCACGCAGGAGGCACAAGTCATGCCCGTTACAGGCAAAACGATCTCTTTGGTGGCCATAGCACCACCACCTTTCGTTGGTTTCAGTATAACGTATAGTCTAAATACGAAAAGCCTCGCTGCCTATGATATATCTCATGTAAAAGAAATGGCCGACACCTGCGAGGTGTCGGCCATTTCACTCACCGCACTTCCTTCTCAATGGGATAGCCGATCTCGGCCATGGTTTCCTCAATTTTGGCCAGGTCAGCGTCCGTCTTGAACGTGATGGTGACCTCCTTGCGTTTGACATCACCTTCCACACCGGTCACGCCGCCGAGCGCGCTCAATTCGCGCTTGATGGTCATCACGCAATGGTTGCACGAGATTTTGGGCACAGCAAAGGTTTTGGTAGCCATAGGTCATCTCCTTTCGCGACAGTCATCTTCATTTTCAGCGCCGCTGTCCACAGTATATTATAAACCCATGATAATGAGGCTCACCATGATCCAGATCAAGCTCAGTACCATCGGCGTGATACAAAAGTCTGAAATCGGCAAACGGTAACAATATTTCATCCTTGATAAAATAGTGCCTGTAAGTTCTCATCTTCCGAGAGTAGAATGTATTCTCTTCAACTAACTCCAGTTTCTCTTTCGCCCAGGTGAATCCAGGATCATCTGTGGAGAACACAGCGACGTAAACAATGCCATCTCTCTTCAAGCCATCCCTGATTTTAGCCATCATTTTGTCCGCTTCACCCTTTCGGAGGAAATTGAGCACCCATGCCGCAATGATGAGAGAATACCTGGCTTGCGGAATGTCCAACTCCCTCAAGTCCCCTACCGAGGCCTGAACTTTGAGATTTGCCCCTTGGCTTCTCCTCATGCATCGTTCCACAGCAGTCTCAGAGATATCAATCCCTTCAACTTCGTAGCCCATTTTGGCGAAAAAGAGCGCATTTCTCCCTTCCCCAATACCCAAATCCAAGATCGGGCCCTGGGGGACAAGTTCTGCGTAAGCCTTTAGCACATGATCCGGCTCTACCCCCCACAATAGACTCACTTCGCTATAGGCTTTTTCCCAGAGAGACTTTTCCGTCATAAATCATCCTCTTTTTCCTCATCAAAGAGGACCAGCACCTCCCCGCCTTGGGCGCATTTGATCCTGGCCAGGATGTTCCGACAAGCTTGTCTGGCTATCTCTATGTCC
>CAYPON010000241.1:0-5419 GCA_964412315.1 uncultured Anaerolineae bacterium
GCCATCGCCCTTGGTTTATCGCCACTGACCACTACATTCCGAACAGAGGAGCAAATTCCTGTATTAGGAAGGAGAACCCATTGAAGAAAATACTAGGTTTGGCAATCATCGGTTTCTCTATCGCTTTGGCGGTCACTGTCGCTTATCGCATGAGCGCGGAGGCCATGGCTGTCGTCATCGGTGTGGTTTTCGGTGTCCTCGCCAGCATCCCGATGAGCGTTTTGATCTTGTTCATCACGCAGCGGCAACGCCGTCAGGAAGAGGAAAGCAGATGGTCGCAGGGGCGGAACGCGCCGCCGGTGGTCGTCATTCAGGGAGGCAGCATGTTGCAGCGGCCAGAATGGCCTACGGTTGGGTTACCTGCGCCGTTGGGGGTGCCAACAGCATCCACGGTGACACCTGTGGCCTCTGCTTCTCCTCGCCAGTTCAAAGTCATCGGCGAGGATTGGGTTACAAACGAGAGGGTATGAGAGGTGCAGGAAGATGATGAAGATAGGATTACTGTGGTTTGATAACGATCCCAAGAGGTCTCTGGAGACCAAAATCAGCGAGGGGGTACGACGCTACAAGGAGAAATTCGGCAGAACTCCCAACGCCTGCTACGTCAACCCTGCGGCTTTAGAGAAAGGCAAAATTCAGATCGGAAACCTGCAGGTAGTCGCCTCTCCGAATATCTTGCCTCATCACTTCTGGCTAGGGGTTACGGACCGCCAGGGATAGTCCCCTGGGGCACGGAACAGATACACTACACGCGCTAGGATGGAGGGGATGTGTTACCGCATCCCCTCCGTCCTTTTCGTGGCACAGACCTCGGCCACAAACAGATCCAGGGCCAGCGCCGTCTCCATATTCCCCGTCTTGATATCCACATCTATGCGCTGCAACTTTCGATAGAGCGCCTTCAAACGATCCAGGGAAAAGTTGCGTGCTTGAAGCAACAATTTATCGAGGATGAAACGATGGCTGAGATGCAACACCTTCATGATCTCCACTGCCGGCAGGCGTTGCTCGACCATCTCTTTGGCCTGCATCAGCAAGCGAAACTGGCGCGCGATCATGGACAAAACGTACAAGGCATAGCTTGGTTCCGGGCTATCTTCCATGAGTTGGTGGAGCACCTGTATCGCCGCTGGCCCATTTCGCTCCCCCAAGGCATCCACGAGACGGAATATGCTTTCCTCTCGCACATAGCTCACCAGGCGATGCACATCTTCCACACGGATCGGCTGCTTTCCGCCCATATAAGTCGCCAGCTTCTCCAACTCGATGTCCAACAGGCGCGTATTGCTTCCCGCATAGATCGTCAATTCCTTTACCGCCTGGGAGTCAATTTGCGCTCCCTTTCTTTTTGCCCGCTGGCTGATCCAGCGCTCGAGATCCGCCCCCTGTAACAAGGGGAAGTGCTTGGCAAACTCCTTTCCTCTGGCTGCCGTCTCCTTGTAAAGAGGATGGTTCTCTTTGACCGTCTCGTTCTCCACCAGGATCAGGCAGGTCGTCTCTGGCAGTCTAGAGAGATAACCCACTATATCTTTCAACAGGCCTTTTCCTTTGGCTGCTGACGAGAGCACCTTCTCTTCCTCGGGAGACGATAACCGAGAGGCCAGCCCTTCCACAATCACAAGGCGCTTTTCGGCCAGGAAGGGCAAGGCATCACAGGCGTGAAGGAGATCGGCCAGCGTCACCTGGCGGCCATCCAGGATTGTGGTGTTCAGGTCAACTAGGCTGGGGTCGCCGATGCTGGCTTTGATCCTGGCGATCTCCTCAGAGCGGGAGTAACTGTCGGGGCCGTGCAGGAGATAGAGCATCTCAGCGGTGCTCCAACTTTATGCGGTGACTCACAACGCCGCGCCGTTTCTGGCAAGACACGCTGTTGATGGTTGTGCCCTCCAATGCCGGCGAGGTGGTGATATGTTGCTGTGCCCACAGTCCCAGAGGCTGGGCTACAAGGAGAGCGCCCATGGTGGCCAGAAACGCGCGAGGCAGCTTCTCCCAGCGCGATCTCGTTTTGCCCCCCATGGCGACAAAAGAGAATAGCCCAGCCAGCAGGGCGCTCATGGCCAAGTTCGTGCCGCAGCGGGGATGCACGGCCAATTCCTCCTCTCCTCGTTGCAGTCGAGCCAAAGCCTCGCTAACGGCTGCTACAACTTCTCCCGTGTCCACATCACCCGTCAGCGTGAAGCCCCACGGGTCGCTGCGCCCTACCAGGCGTGTGTTAAAGTGCCATTGGCTGAGAATATGAATGGTCGCGTGTTCCAGGGCATGATTTCGCCTGAGCCGAGTCAACCAAGGTGTTTTGAAGTGCACTCTTTGCTCCTTCCGCGTATAGTCGTGAAAATCGGTTAGCCCATTCTAGCACATCTTTGGCTGGGCACAAAACAGCCACCCGTAGCAGAATGGGCTATTTGTACTATTTCCCTTTTCTTCAAGTTGGTGGTATGATAGAATAAGTAAATAGGCAGCAATGTGCGCTCGTTTTGGGGGGACAGTCTGCAGATCCTGACTGTAGTGAGCGAAATCCATAGGTGGATAGGATTGGCAATATGTCCTCAATCAACAGCATTCTATGGGTTTTGAGCAACCCTCCGGGGTCAATGGCCTATCATCTCGTCGCCCTCCTTGCCCTGGAGGCCATGGCCGGCATGGCCTGGGAAGAGTGGCGGCGCATGCGTCGCCACGAGTACCGCCAGATGGCGCAAGGGTTCCTAGTGTTACTCATCTTGCGGGCGATATGGACAGTATTTGAGGCACTCCGCTGGCGGGGGGTATTTGCCCAGGTCACCCTTGCCCGGTTGTGGCCACCCCTGGGTGATTTGATTCTGTTCCTCTCGTGGGGCCTGTTGCTGTGGTCTTTTTTGCCTATTCTCTTCTCCTCCCTACCCGCGAAACGGTTGTCCCTCATCGGCGGGTTGGGAGCTTTCGCCGCCCTGGGCCTGTATCTGGCCTCCGCCTTGCTTTGGTGGCAGACCAGCATGTCCTCGGTGCAGGTTGCCTACCATGAGCACTGGCTCAGCTATCTCTGGGCAGGATTGCAGTTGCTTCTCTTGGGAATGGCGACCTTTATAGTGCTCTGGCGCAGCTTCGACCAGCGCATCTGGTTGAGCGCATCGTTCTTGATGCTATTGCTTGGTCAGATCGGCCGCTTGGTGCAATGGTATGTCGTGGGGCTCGAGGGTGCAAACGGTTGGGTCAATATCGCCGAACTGGCTGCCCTTCCCCTCTTGGTTCTGACAGTGCACCAGAGCATCGTCTCCGATCTGTACTCCTACGGCCAGGAGTTCAAGACTGTGAGCGAAGAGTCGCTCCGCCAGACCCGAGAGCTTCTCTTCCTCCTGGAAACCAGCAAAGCCACAACGACCTCCTTGAGTCTGCCCAGAGTGCTCGAAGGCATTGTGGAAAACGTCGCCCCGGCTCTCAACGCGGACCAGTGCGCTATCGCGCTTCCCTGCGAGAATGGGAGGTTCCAGATCGTAGCAGCCTACGATCCGCTGCAAGGGGAGCGCTTCGTTCCTGCGGAGGAGAGGCAGCCAGGCCCTGTTTTTGATCTGGAAGCTCACCCTACCCTCAAGCATGTGGTGGAGCAACGACAGCAGGTCATTAGTAACCACATGGAAAGCACCGAGGCCGCCCAGGAGCTTTTCCGGCTTCTGGGAAGCACCAGGACCGGCCCGATTATCGTCCAACCTCTGGTTGGCCACGAGCGTGTCTTGGGCTTGATATTGGTGGGCAACGCCCGCAGCGGGCGGCCTTTCTCACAAAGTGACGGGAACCTCTGCCAGGCGTTGGCCAATCAGGTATCCGCTGCTGTGGAGAATGCTCGCCTTTATGAGGATGTGGAGGCCCAGGCAGAGCAGCTTCAGGAAGCGCTCCGCGTGCAGGAGATAGAAAGCAGCAAGAATCAAGCCATAGTGGAAAGCATTGCCGACGGGGTCATTGTAAGTGACGACCAGGGCAAGATCATCCTGGCTAATGTCGCAGCTACCCGCATCCTGGGGCTTTCGCGTCAGTCCCTCATGGAAAAAGAGCTTCGCGAGCTATATCCCAATTTGCCCCCTAGCGCACAGACGCCGCCAATGACCTTATTGGAGGCCCTCGCGGCAAGTGGTGATCGGCAGGCTTTTCAGGCGGTTTCCAAGATCAACGACAAGATGGTGAGCGCGAGCCTGGCGCCGGTCAAAGACGGTAGCGGCAACTTGCTGGGGGTGGTGGCGGTGTTCCGCGACATCAGCAAGGAGGCCGAGGCGGAACGAGCCAAAGGCGATTTTGTGGCCACCGTTTCACACGAACTGCGCACGCCGATGACATCCATTCGCGGCTACATAGATCTCCTGGCCGGCCAGGTTGTCGGCCCTCTAAATCCAACCCAGGTCAAGTTTCTGGAGAAGATCCGTTACAACACGACCCGCATGATGGAAATGGTCAACGATTTGATTGATATCTCCGAGATCGGCCCTGGGGGAATCGAAATTCACCCTCAGCCGGTGAACATCGCTGACATCATCGCTGCGGCCAGTGTCGCTGTACAGGAAGCGATCGAGCAGAAGAAGATGACCCTGAATTTTCACCTTCAAGAGAAGCTCCCCCCTATCAAGGCCGACCCGAATCGTTTGAAACAAATCATCGTCAACTTATTAGACAATGCCTGCAAATTCACGCCGGCCGGGGGGCGCATAGACGTGCGTGCCGAAGCCAGGAGCGATGGGAAGGGTGGGATCGAGGCGCAGAATTACCTGCTTGTCTCCGTGACCGACACGGGGGTAGGAATCCCGCCAGAGGAGCAGGGAAAGATCTTTGAGCGTTTCTACCGCGTCCAGAGTCCATTGATGGTCGAAGCCGGAGGTGCCGGCCTGGGACTGAGCATTGTCAAAGCCCTGGTGGAAGCCCATGGGGGAAGGGTTTGGGTGGAAAGCGAGCCGGGAGTGGGCAGCACCTTTAGCTTTGTTCTGCCGATCACCGAGGCAACGCCGCCCGTCGCATCATCCGATGGCGCAACATCACAGGGGGCCTCATGACGCCGCAAGCACCCGATCTCAGCAGGGGGTGGACAGCGATATTGCCAGTGATCCTTGTGCTGGCGACGGTCAGCCTTGGGGTGTGGCTTGCGTCTGCCACCACTGGCCAGGAATCGTTGGCTCCCACGGCTGCTCCCACCGTCCCGACGGTGGCCACAACCCCCGTTGTGACCGTTGCGGCGGCTGCGACCTCCTCGCCGACGTCCCTTCCTTCCGCAACGGCGACATCTATCCCGGTTATCGCCACCGCTTCTCCCACGGCTACCAGCAGGCCAGCGACGGCCACCTCCGTCCCGGCTCTCGCTGCCGCTTCCCCCACGGCCACCAGCGAGCCGGCGACGGCCACCTCCGTCCCGGCTCTCGCTACCGCTTCCCCCACGGCCACCAGCGAGCCAGCGACGGCTACACCT
>CAYPON010000242.1:0-5387 GCA_964412315.1 uncultured Anaerolineae bacterium
CCAGGAAGTTGATCGTCTTCACTTCGGAGCAGCGGATGCTGGCCACGCCGTTCTCAACGCGGAAATCGTGAATCTGCGGGCCGCTGGAGGCGTAGAATTCGCCTCGCCGCAGCGCCTCAAGGACGTGGCCTTCGTCCAGCTTTTCCGCCTTGGCCCACACCCAGCCGCCAAAGGCGTCGTCGTTGGTACCATGCGTATCGTCAACGCCGTAGCCCCACCACCGCTTACCACGCACCAGAACATCGTCCCAATGCACGGAGGCCAATCCTTTGCCCAAGTCAGTGTGCGCACTGGTGTTGTACACCTCCAGTCCCGTCAGCTTCTCCAGCGGCATTAGCTCATTGACGACCATCCCCGACCAGTAGGTATGGGCGATAAAGAGCACCGCCCCGGTCTCCGCCCAGCGGTCTATCGCTTGCTGTATGGGCGTGTGTGGAGGAAGATCGAGCATTTTCCGCACGCCGATGACGCACAGATGATAGCTTTGCCCCAGGGCATTGCGGTCGTAGGTCACTTCCACGCCAGGGATGTTCAGGAAGCCATCGTCGCTCTGGGCGGAAAGGTCGGTGATGACGTTGTGATCGGTGGCGGCCAGGAAGTGATAGCCATGCTCGCGGTGCCCCTTGATGGACTCCTGCGGCGTGAGTCTGCCATCGGAGCGCGTGGTATGCACGTGCAAGGCCCCTTTGTACCATTGCCCAGGCTTTTGGAAGGGGTTCGTACTTTTGATGTTATACGGTTGATGGCGCATGTTCGCTATCCTTCCTTGTACTTCACAGACATGTCAGGTCTGCGAGGCCGCTGTGACGATCAAGGCGGTGCCCTGGCCATCCAGGTCGGGGATGATGACCTCGCCGGCGGCTACGGCACGATCAATGACAATACGCGCCAGGCGACGCTGTATGGCCAGCACTTTCCCTTTAGCGATGGGTGCAGCCGAGCGGACAGGGAGCGGTCGGCCCCAGGCCGTGGCCAGGGTGGTGGTCAGCACGCGCTTTGGCGCAGTAGCTTCTTGCAAGGCGTACTCGCGGCCCTGTTTGCAAGACGTGCCCTCCACGCCAAGCTCCTCGCTGGCTTCACTCTTCACTTGCAAGCGACATCCTAACGGACAGATGATGCAGAGTACCTCGGTCAAGAGAACATCCTTGCATTATCCGCAGATTTCGCAGATGCCTTTGATTCCACGCTAATCTGCGTCATCTGCGGATTCATATTGTTCCGCACAAGCTCTTTCCTCGCGCGGTGACGTGAACCCCCTGCGCCTGGCGGGCGAAGACCTGCCGCTCCACTTCCCATTTGACCATCTCGCTGGGCACGCAAACCCTCCGCCGGCAGGAAGTCAGGAGGCGATCCCCGCTCCACAGTTCGATCCGCACGTCCTTGAGCGGCTGCTGCACGCGGAAGGAGAGCGTGACCTGGGCGGGGTTGCCTACGAGGTTCACCCGCTGCGGTACGACGTAGCGAACGCCCTCGCCCGGCATGACTTCCACCTGGGCGGACTCCGGCATTTCCCCCATAGCATAGGCCGCTGCCTGTTCGCCCGCGGCTTGTCCCTCGATGCTCACATAATCGGCCAGATCGGAGACATGTAGGCTGTTGCCGGCGGAGTAGATCCCGGGCCGGGAGGTAGCCAGACGGTCGTCCACGCGCGGCCCTCCCGTCAAGGGGTCAAGCTCCACTTCTGCGGAGCGGGCCAGTTCGTTCTCACAAATGAGGCCGACGGCGAGAAGAAGCAGGTCGCATTCCATGCGCTCGCAGCGCCCCGTATTCAGTTCCGTTACATCCGCCGCTTCCAGGCGGGGCGAGCCATAGACGCGCGTGACGGTGCTGCGCAGTTGCAGCGGGATGCCGAAGTCGTGTAGGCATTGCACCACATTGCGCGGCAGGCCGGCGGCATAGGGCAGGATTTCCACCACGCGCAGGACAGTGGCTCCCTCCAGGGTCAGCCGCCGCGCCATAATCAGGCCGATGTCGCCGGAGCCGAGCACGAGCACCCGCCGCCCGGGGAGATAGCCGTCTATGTTCACCAGTCTCTGGGCGGTGCCGGCGGTGAGCACCCCTGCTGGCCTAGTGCCGGGGATGGCCAGGTTGCCGCGCGTGCGCTCCCGGCAACCGGTGGTCAGCACGGTGGCGCGCGGGCTTAGCTCCTGGCGGCCATCCTGCGGGCTACAGAGGGTCAGCCTGCCCTCCGCAGAGATCGCCGTCACCATAGAAAGCGGCTGGTATTCGATCCCGGCGGCGGTGACCTCCCGCCAGAAATGATCGGCGTATTCGGGGCCCGTCATGTCGCGGCCAAAGTATTGCAGTCCGAAGCCATTGTGGATGCATTGCTTCAAAATGCCGCCCGGCTCCTCCTCGCGGTCCAGCAGCAGGACGCGCTGCGCGCCGCGCCGTTTGGCTCCCAGGGCGGCAGCCAATCCGGCAGGGCCTGCGCCGATAATCGCTACATCTATGTCATCTCGAACCATGCGAGTGTCTCCCAGTTGCTAGTTTTACTTCCACGCGGCCTTGTTCGCTTCCAGGACGATCTCGGAGCCAGCGCCTCCTTTGCACACGGCAGTCAAGGGCAGGCCCAGTTCTCGCGCCAGGATTTCCATCACCCGTGGGCCGCAGAACCCTCCCTGACAGCGCCCGGCCCCACAGCGCAAGCGACGCTTCAACGCATCCAGCGAGGTGGCAGGGATAGGGGCACGAATGGCCTGCACGATCTCCGCCTCGCTGACATGCTCACAGCGGCAGACAAGATGGCCGTAGTGCAGGTCATGCCGGTGAAGCTTAGCCGCTTCCTCCGGTGAAGCGTCGCGCATAAACCGGATGGCTGGCCGGTCGGGACGATAGCCGGGGCGCGGGCGCAGGGATAGGCCCCCTTCTGCTAGAAGCATTCGCACATGGCGGGCGATCCCCGGCGAGGCGGAAAGCCCCGTGGAGCGGATGCCTGCGGCGTGAATCAGGCGTGAGGAGCGCGCCGAGGGGCGGATTTCGAACTGCCCCGTGCTACAGACCGCGCGCAGCCCGGCGTATTGGGTGATCGTCTTCCGGTAGGGATCGAGGGCGGGCACGAGTTTCCGCGTGGCTTCCGCGACGCGCCGCAGGCCATCCGCCGTGGTGCGCGTATCGGCCTTGTCCTGGATGTCGTCGGCGGTCGGCCCCAAGAGCAGGTTGCCATCCACGGTAGGCGCAGCCAGGATGCCCTTGGAGATTGGCGTGGGCACGGGGAGAATGATGTGGCGCAATAGGCCCCCCTCGGTTTTGTCCAGGATGAAGAACTCCCCCCTGCGCGGCGCGATAGTAAAGCTATCATCGCCGATCATGCGCGCGACCTCGTCGCTCCACAGCCCGGCGGCATTGATGACCCAACTCGCGCGCAGCGTACGTTTCGGCGTAGTCAGAATCATGCCTTCAAGCTGTGGTTGCAGGGCGATGACTGGCTCTTCTAGGAAAAGGTGCGCCCCATTGAGCACGGCGTTCTCCGCGTAGGCGATAGCGAGCAGAGAGGAGGAGGTCAGGCTCTCACGGGGGATATGCAACCCGCCGAGGACAGCAGGATTCAGGTTTGGCTCCAGGGCGAGCAATTCATCGGCCCGCAGGCGGCGCACATCGGTCACGCCATTCTGGCGGGCTTCCTCTAAGGCCGCCTCGCAGCCGCGCAAATCCTCCTCGCTCAGGGCCACCATGACCGCTCCACAACGTTGCAGAGGCACCTCCAGCAGGCCGCAAATCTCATCCCATTGCGGGTTGGAGAAGGTGATCAAGGCCGATTCCAGCGTGCCCGGCTTGGCGTCAAAGCCGGTGTGGGCAATGCCGCTGTTGGCCTTGCTTGTGGCGTCGGCCACGTCGCTCCGTTTTTCCAGGAGGGCCAGGCGCAGATCGTATTTGGCCAGTTCCCACAAGATGGCAGCTCCGACCACGCCGCCGCCGATAACCACCACGTCATATCCGCAGACAGACGCAGATGAACGCTGATGATAAAGCTGGTTCATCAGCGTTGCTCTGTGTTCATCTGCGGATTGGCATACTTCTCCGTTTATGGAATCTGCCATGGCGTCCTCAGCGCAGGGGATAGCGACGGGGGATATTATATCCTGCTACGCGCGGCGTGTCAAATGGGGTGCACACGTGTGCAACAGCAAACCGTAGCGAAAAGACATCAACGCCAAGACGCAAAGCGGTTGTTTCCCTGTGCTCAGAATGGCAGCCTTTCATTCTGAGGGGCGTCCTTTGCGACGAAGACTCACTCGTTACGCGAAGGGCGGATTCTTCGCTTCGCTCAGAATGACATGTAGACGTCCATTGTCCTCTCGAACGGGAAGGAACAGGGGCCGTTCATGCGGCGATTTGTTGGGTTTGTGCAATTGGAGCATCAATTGGCCGTCGAAAGTGCGGAAGAGGGAGCCATGGCCGCCATCCTGGCTGTAGAGCGGCGTCGGGTCTTGCTTCCAGGGGCCGCTGATCCGGCCCGACGTGGAGCGAGCAGTAGCGACTCCATATCCTCCCCGTCCAAAGGTTGACCAGAGCATGAGAAGCTCCCCGTTCCTTGCGCGGTGCAGGCAGGGGCCGTCTGTGACCAATTCCTGCTGGCCTGGCCTGACGCTGACGATCCACAGAAGCTCGGAGGCGCGAAACAGCAGGATGGGATCGCCAGCCGTTCTATCCAGTTCCGGTGTCAGGCGCAGGGCACACATCTCGCCATCGTGCACTTGTACCCATTCGTGGCAAAAGACGATCCAGGGCGTGCCCTCGTCGTCTATATAGAGCGTGCCGTCAAGGCATTCCCACTCGCGCGGCGTAACGGGGCCGTCGCTGTGCGGGTGGAACGGGCCTCGCGGCGAATCGGCAACGAGGATCGCCGTACCACGGCGGACACCCTCCGCCTTGAAGCTGGCGAACATGAAGTAGCGCCCCTGGTAACGGTGCACCTCCGCTGCCCAAAAGTCGCGGTCGGCCCAAAATCCCGCCTCCGGGCGAAAGACCTCGAAGGGACCGTGCCATTCCTTCAGATCGGAACTGGTGTAAGTGTCAAAGCCCCTCGGCCCAGGTACCAGGCGCGTCGTGCCGTAGAGATAGTATCGCCCCTCCTCACGCATTGGCACTACAAAGGGATCGCGAAGGTGGATGTCAGATAGCTGCATTTTGGATAGTCTCCTTACAGTCTCCCTCGAAATAGTTTGCCCAGATTTTATACCATTCCGTGACTACATCCAAAAGGGGGACTATCTATTTTCAGATCAGATCACAGAAACTGCGATCTTACCGTGTCAGGTTTGGGTAGATCAGCGTCTGAGCAAGGGCAGGTGTCTGACAAAGGCGGGCGGCGTGGCGGCGACGAATTCATAGGCGCCGAGGTCGTAAGCGGATCCCTGCGGCCTGGGCACGCCCAATAGGTCCCT
>CAYPON010000243.1:0-4015 GCA_964412315.1 uncultured Anaerolineae bacterium
TTTATGCTAATCGCTTCATCTGTGGTTCCCGTCGTTAGCTGAAGGCTGATCGCTGAAAGCTGATAGCTGAAAAAGGAGGCACGATATGACAGCGGGGGATTTGCCGAATGAGGGACAGACGGAGAAGGAAAAGCGAGACGTTTTGGAGGCCAGGATTGCGGCGCGATTGCCTTCGCTGGACGATCTGACCCTGGCGCAACTGGATCAATGGACGCAGGAGGCGGGAGCACCTCCCAAGCCGACTGCTGAGCCGGTTGCTCGCTTGAATCGCCGGCGGTTCCTGACCACGCTGGCTGTCGGAGGGGTAGCCCTTGTGGCCTCGAACACCGCTACCGCCTTGATCGCGCTAGATCGAGGCAAGATGAAGGGGGAAACCCAATCTAGGGCCGAGTTGAACCCGCGAATTGTGCGCTTGCAGGATCTGCTCGCGCTGTATGAACGGTTAGAGAAGGTGAGCCTGGATGATGCGGTCAAGCTGGGGATGGCCGCCGTAGGTTTGGTCATACGTGCCCTCCGCGAGGGGGCCAAGATACTGAGAGCGGGTCTCGATATAGCGGACGTCGCCCTGACTGCGACGGAAACGGCCTTAGCCAAGCTGCAAGAAGGGTTCGAGTTAGTTGAAGAGTTAGTGAATCAGTTAGCAAAACGAGTGGAGGCTCTGTGGGCTTTGCTGGTCGAAGTCACCGGCGTCGCCATTCCTCTCGCCCAGTCCGTCGGCACATTCTTCAAGAATATCCTGCAAAAGATCCCCTTCGGGGTTGGGGCCAAGATCAAGCAGGCCATCGAATGGATCGAGGCCCTTGTCGCCCAGTTGCCCGATGCGCTGGCACATATTAAAGCCCGTCTGCTCGCCCCCTTGCGAGCCGAATGGCTGGGGACGACACCGGGGAGCAGCCTACAGACCAGGCTTATCAGCCCCTTGCGCGGCCAGGTATTGGATCCAGCGAGGCAACTGGTGGCCGAGATAGAGGATCTCGGCGTCAAATGGGAGATCCAGATGGAAAAGCCCGTCCAGGCAGCTCTCCAGGAGCGCGCCGCCATCCGCGCCCAGATCGCCCGCTATAAGAGGGAGCAGCACCTAGCCTGAAAAGAAGCCCTCGGCATAAGACCCCGCAATATAACAAAACGCGGAAAGGCTGAGAGGTGAGTTAGATGGAAAGTATTCCGGGTAGTTTAATTCTTTCGGCCTATAGAATGGCCAGAACTCACGATAACATCAGGCGTAGCACTTGCTTTTCCGGAAAAGATGGAACCCGAGTTATGGTAAATACTGAGATCCAACGTATATCATGACCATCCCGAACGCAGAGCGCGCCGTAGCAGACATTCGCAAATTGCGCGACTACTGTCTTGACCCAACACACGACGAGGGCAAGCACAAAGCGCGTTTATTCGCGGCAGCGTTGGGCATGACAAGAAACGACGCTGAGGACTTGCGCGATGCGCTGTTACAAGCGGTCAAAACACATGACGCGAAGTTAGGGCGACGTGATGGATATGGGCAACGTTACATCGTTGACTTTATGCTCGAATGGCGCGGCAAGCGGGCCATGATTCGAAGTGGGTGGATTATTGAACATAGCTCAGACACACCGAGATTGACTTCTTGCTATCCCTTGTGAAACTGGGAGGTAGACAAATGACGAGTCCCATCAAACTGTTGGATGTGGTAGCGCTCACAGTTGACCTACCTGAATACAATCTATGGCGTGGGCAAGTCGGCACAGTAGTTGAAATCCTTGCAGACGGCACTGCTTTTGAAGTCGAATTCAGCGACCGTAACGGGCGCACCTACGAATCGCTCGGCTTGCGCCCAGATCAGATCATGGTGTTGCATTATGAACCGATGACTGCACCTCCGATGCTTGCAGCGGCGCCCACATAGTGAGTTAATGGGCTGTTCTTCATCAGCCACCCAATACCACGCTGCGCCTAGCGGGTGAGCAGCGAACGCTCCTTTACCCGTCCTTTCGTGCCCAATCGTAGGGGATTTGGTCGGTGTGGGGCGGGAGACGATACTCGTCCGGCTGCTGGTAATTGTACAGTTCGGTGGGGACGTTGACGATCAGCGTCATCTCTTGACTGATCCCCTTGAAGCCATGCATGACACCCGGCGGAATCCTCAGAAGTATCGGGTTTAGCATGCCCATGAAGAACTCATTGATCTCCCCCTGTGTGGCCGATCCCTCCCGGCCATCGTAGAGGACAACTTTGGCCATGCCCTGTACGCAGATGAAATAGTCGGTTTGGATTTTGTGATAATGCCAGCCCTTTACCACGTCCGGATAGACCGCCGTAATGTACACCTGGCCGAACTTGACAAACTCTTCCCAATCGGAACGCAGCATCTCCATCAGATAGCCGCGCTCATCGGAGATAACTCGCAGCTTTCTCACTTGGACACCCTCGATCACTGTCGTTTCCTCCCGTTGTTTCCGAATTTCATCTTTGGTTCGCCACTCCTCAGACGAGGCCGAAGGAGGCAAAGACGAGCAACGGCACACCCGCCCCGATCAAGCCACCGACCAGCGTCTGGCCTCGTGTGTGCGCACCTACCGTCACCCGTGCCCAGGCCACCACAGGAACCAGCAGAAACGATGGGGCAGCGAACGGTCCCAGTATGAGCGTCAATATCGTGGCCACTGTGCTTATACCCACCACGTGCTGGCTCACCTTCCAGAAGAAGGTAATCAGGATAGTGATCGCCACCAGCAATAGCCCGCTGGTAAAGACGGCGCGCAAAATCACAGGGCCGCCCAATCCCCATAGAACTGCCAATGGCAAACTGGCCGATAGCAAGGCCGTCAGGATCAACGAAGGCTTCAGGCGTTCCTCTCGCCGGGAGATGTGCCAGTCGCTGATGCCCCCTCGCTGCAGCTCGCGCAGCAAATAGGCCAGCGGAAAGCCTACCGCCATAGAGATAGTGAGCAAAGCCCAGCTCAGGCCGCTCCACCAATTCTTGGCACCACGCAAGGCAGCCACAGCTAACACCGGCCCCGACCAATAAAACGGATTAAAGAAACGAGAGATGAAAGTGGCCCAGGGGAGTGCCGCGCGGATCTCAGCGACGAACATCGCCAACAGGATCATGCAGCCGCCGAATACAGCGCGGGGGCCAAGCCGCTCCCCAGCCAGGAGATAGCCGAACAACGCAGCAAAGACCGGCTCCATGGCAAAGACGACCGCCGTGTGGGTGGGAGTGGTGTATTTGCTGACGCCGTTCTGTATGCCGAAGGCTACGCAGGTGGCCAGTATGCCGGTGAAAGCTGCCGCGAACCACACCGAATCGGGAGGGAGAGTGGGAGCACCCTCGAAACAGATGGAAGCCACCACACTGGCCACAGCAACGAAGGCGATCTGCACCGTGGTCAAGGCCATCGCATCCGTGCGGGGAGCAAGTATCCCCACCGCCGTGATGTGCGCGCCGAAAGAGAGAGCACAGGCCAAAACGAGCAGGTCGCCGTATTCCAGGGTCAAGCCGCTGCGCAGAGAAAGCAGCCCCAGGCCGATGACCGCCAGGATGGTCGCCAGGATCACGTGGCGCTCAGGCGTGCGCCGCGACAAGAGGGCAGTGTAAACAGGCACGGACACCGTCTGCAAGCCGGTGATAAGGCCAGCCTTGGTCGCAGAGGTGTATCTCAAGCCCATCGTCTGGAAACCGTAGCCACTAAAGAGGAAAAGCCCGATCAGGCATCCTGCACCCAGCCCCCACCAGCCGAGCGCGCGCAGTCGCCGCCAAAAGAGGGCGAGCATCCCCAGGGCCGCCAGGGTGAAGCGCAAGGCTAAAAAGGCGAAAACCGGATACTGGCTGACGGCGTTCTGCACGGCGACGAAGGTCCCACCCCAGATGACTGTCACCATCAGTAAGGCCAGGTCGGCCCAGAGTTGTTTTTTCCCTACACCTTCCATCACGACCCCTCACAACCCTCACGCAGGCTTGCAACCTGCGCGAGGGTGATGCTTGACCAATGAGGCATTCTAGCATAGAATGTTGCATAGGTCAAAGCCTTTCCCT
>CAYPON010000243.1:4115-5361 GCA_964412315.1 uncultured Anaerolineae bacterium
AGGGCTGTCAGCAGATCAAGCGGATTCTGCAGGTTAATCTGCTCAATTTGCTTAATCTGCTGACTGAAGCTTTAACAGGAGGACAAGCCATGATCATCGAGACACGAACGCCCGCGCGGGCGGCGCTGATCGGGAATCCGTCGGACGGTTTCAACGGCGTAACGATTTCTTTCACTTTTGACGCTTTCTGCGCTTCCGTCAAGCTGTGGGAATCTCCTGAACTGGAAATCCGCCCTTGGCGCATGGACAGCACGACCTTCGTCAGCATGGAGGACCTCGTCCACAACGTCACCAGTTACGGCTACTATGGCGGCATCCGTCTCATCAAGGCGATCATCAAGGTTTTTTATGACTATTGTCGAGAGCTAGGCATCGAACTGGATCGCAAGAACTTTACTATAACGTATTGCTCCAATATCCCCATACGGGTTGGCCTGGCTGGCTCTAGCGGCATCATCACCGCTGTCATCCGCGCCTTGATGCGCTTTTACGGCGTCTCCATTCCCAAGCAGACGCTGCCCAACCTGATCCTGCGCGCTGAGACGGACGAATTAAAAATCGGCGCCGGTCTCCAAGATCGTGTCGCCCAGACTTACGGCGGGCTAGTCTACATGGATTTCGACAAAGAGCTGATGAAACGTGGCTTCGGCCTGTACGAGAACCTGGACTACAAGTCCTTGCCGCCGCTCTTTATCGCCTATGACGATTCCTACACGGAAGGGACGGAGTTGTTTCATAATCCCCTCCGCGAACGCTACCAGCGGGGAGATCGTGAGGTCATTGACTCCCTCCAGGCCATCGCCGACTGTGCTCGCCAGTTTCGCAAGGCGCTGGCCGTTGGCGATATGGAGGAAATGGAACGGCTCATGAAGGAGAACCTGGAGCTGCGCCTCCGCCTGCAGCCGGTGAACGACCTGAACCGGCGATTGATCGAGGCCGCGCGCGGTGCAGGGGCTTGCGCCAAGCTCTGTGGCTCCAGCGGCGCGGTAGTGGGCATTTACCGGGATGAGGATATGTACTACCGCTTGCAGGAAAACTATCGCGCCATCAGCGCGCAATTGCTCAAGCCACGCATCGTAGAATATCCCTTCGACACTCCCGAGAATTCGGCGCCCGTCCCTAGATAAGCCGATCAGGAGACCAACACACGGCCTACAAAGGACGCATGTTGAGGTTGAAGCAAGCGGCGACAGAAAAGGTATGGCTGCGCTGAGATTCGGGCCACAGACGGAGAGCAAACATGGCT
>CAYPON010000244.1:0-5359 GCA_964412315.1 uncultured Anaerolineae bacterium
TTCCCGCGGGATACCAACCTGCGGGAAGCTTTCATTTTCCGGCCAGTTCCTCCCACTTGGCCACCGGCGGCACGTCTATATACTCCGGCGCCGTCGGCACATCTATGAAGGTGGCTTCCCGCCGTGCTATCGCATCCTGGATAGCCGCTTCCAGATCCTCAGCGCGCTCGATGCGCAAAGCGTGCAGCCCAAACCCACGCGCCACAGCGACGGGGTCCGTATCAGCAAAGTCCACGTTATAATAGTGCCGATTGTGCTGAAAATGCTGTAGCGTCTTGATCCAGCCAAAGCAGCCGTTGTTGAACTGGATCAGGATCACCGGCAGGCCGAGACGATGGATCGTCTCTATCTCGCCAGCGGCCATGGCAAAGCTGCCATCGCCCACCAGGCCAACCGCTGTAGCTTCCGGGCGGGCCAGTTGTGCACCGACCACGCCGGGGATGGCGTAGCCCAGGCCGCCAAAGGCACGGGGGATGATCACGCGGCGGCCCGCCGCCGAGCGGAAGTAAGCTGCCGTGAAGGGGGTCATCGTGCCTGGATCAGCGACGATGAGATAATCGGGGGGCAAGGCTGCCTGGAGCGCCTGAATGATGCGCTGCGACTTGACCGGCACCGCTGGTGAACGAGCCTGGGCCACGAACTCTTTCCACCAATCGTGGCTGCGCGTCCCGATCTCGCTGGTGCGCGCAAAAACCTGGGGCCATCCCCCGCCTCGTTTTTCGCGCACGGCTTGCAGGAGGTCGCCCAGCACGAGCTTGGCATCGCCGACCAAACCCAGTGCCGTCTTATAGCTGTTGCCGATCTCCGCCGGGTCAACATCTATCTGGACAATGGTCTGGCTGCCTCCCAAAGGAGGGAGCGTCCAATTCATCGTCGTCACTGAATCCGTCTTGCAGCCCACGAAGAGGATGAGATCGGCCTCCCTGACCATTTCGTTAGCATAAGCGCGCCCGCCATTGCCCCCCACCACGCCGATGCTCAGGGTATGATCCTCGGCGATGCTCCCCTTGCCATTGATGGACGTGGCCACGGGCATGGCCAGACTCTCCGCCAGCGCAGTGATTTCCGTCCAGGCTTGGGAGATCACCGCGCCCCCTCCGGCGATCAGTACCGGCCTCTTGGCGGCGAGCAGCAACTCGGCGGCCCTGGCCACTGAAGATGCATCGGCGCGGCAGCGATAGGAAGGGTAGACACGGCAAGGCTCGTCGGCGTAGACATCCCCTTCAGCCAGTGTCTCATTCAAGATATCCTGCGGCAGGGCGATATGCACCGCTCCAGGCCGGCCAGCGGTGGCAATGCGAAAGGCGCGCCGCATCATCTCCGGGATCTTGTCGGCACGCTTGACTTTGGTATGCCACTTGGTTATCCCGGCAAACAGGCTTTCCTGATCCATCTCCGTCAGGACGTTCCTCCCCTCATCGCGCAGGGGAATATCCGTCGTCAGGACGATGAGGGCAGTAGAGGAGTAATTGGCTTCGGCGACGCCCGGTATGATATAGGTCGCGCCGCCCCCGCTTGGCCCTTCGCAGACCCCAGGGCGATGGCTGACCCGCGCGTAGACATCGGCCATGAAAGAAGCCGACCGTTCATCCCGCGTGAGGATATGGGTGATCTCATGTCCGGCTTCGCGGAAGGCTTCGTAGAGCGCCATGCTGGTGTCCCCCGGCAGCCCGAAGACATGTTTGACCCCGTACGCTTGCAGCATCTTGACAACAGCTTGATTTCCTGTTATTGTCATGATACCCTCTCCCAAGTGAGGCAATTTGGGCCTTGTGCCCGTTAAGATGCCCACGGAGGGCTGTTTTACGGTAATCTACAACGCGCTGATTATAGCATCTTTCTCGCATTCTTGTGAAGTAAGCGGGCAGGCATGATCGCGAAACGATGGATTGGCATAGCTTTGCTCACAGCCCTTCTCGGCTGCCTGGGCTTCGGCGCGACAGGAAGCGCGGGTTCTGCGGCGTGGATACAGCGAGCAGAAACGTTGGCAGCGGCCAAGTCCTACGCCGCGGCTGTGGAGGCGTACCTGGCAGCCGTGCCATGGAATCCGCGCGATCCTTTGCCCTATCTCCGCTGCGGCAGGATCTACCTGAAGCAGCGGCGCTTCCTCTTGGCGGACAAGGCCCTCTGGCACGCCTATCTTTTGGACACACGGAATGCGGACACGCTTGTTGCTCTGGGCGATCTGGCGGCGGCGCAGAAGATGAACGAGCTGGCGATCCCCTGGTATCGCCAGGCCAGCCTTTCGGTAGCAAACCCGGCGCGGCTGAAACGGGCAGAGATCAACATCGCTTTGGGGAAGGCTTTGCTAGCGGAAAGTGATTTTCCCAATGCCATGGAAGCGTTCCGGGCAGCATTGACCGCAGACACTGAACAACGTGAAGCGCACTATTATTCGGGCTTGCTCCTGGCCGATCAGGAGCCAGAGGTTGCTCTGAGCCATCTGCGGGCTGCCATCGGCAGCGAGGAGGATGACCTTGCGGCCAAAGCCAGGATGATGATCGCTGAGCTAGCCGGGCTTGGCAAATCGCAGGATGCCGCAGAACGAGCCGGTCTCCTGGGGCTGGCTTATATGCGCCAGGGGGCATGGACGCTGGCCTGTGCCCAATTGGCGCAAACTGCTGCCTTATCCCCCGATCACAGCGAAGTACAGGCTTATTGGGGATATGCACTCTACCAACTAGAAGAGTATTCGGCAGCGGAGCAAAGTTTGAAACGCGCTATGCAACTAGACGCCCAGAATGCCCAGCCCTACCATTTCATGGGTATGCTTTACCGCCGCCTGGGCGCGCCACACGCGGCATTGGAGATGCTGGGCAAGGCTTATGAATTAGACTGGCGCAGCCCGGCGATTGCAGCGGATATCGCCCGGGCGTATGTAGAAGCGGGGGCCTATGCGGAGGCAGAATCCTGGTTTGAGGAGGTGGTGGAACTCGCGCCCGATAACGCAAGCTATATCCTGCTGCAAGCCGCTTTTCACATTGACCACGCCTATCATGTGCGGGATAGAGGCATCCCGGCAGCGGAACGAGCCATCGCCCTACAGCCCCAACAAGCGGCTGCCCACGACTTGCTGGGCTGGGGACTTTTCCTGACAGGGGACTACATCCAGGCGGAAGAAACACTGCGTAGAGCGCTGGCCATCAATCCTGAACTGGCCAGCGCTCACTATCACCTAGCGGAGCTTTACGCGCGACAAGGGAAGATTCAGGCAGCCCGTTCCGCTTATCAGCGCGCCGTGGACCTGGACGAGACCGGTTGGATCCGGCAGCGCGCGCAACAGGAACTGGAGCGGCTGAAAGCCGGGCAAGGCTCGTAACTACCAAGGCCCCGGACAGACGCGACCAAAGTTGCCGGACAGCAAGCTCAGGTCAAGGACATTCACCCTGTTGTCCTGGTTAAAGTCAACGCGAGGGTCTGTCGGCGGTGAGCTACCAAAGGCAGAACCTAGAATCGCCAGGTCAATGATGTTGATGGCACAGTTGTTATCCACGTCGCCAGCCAGAAGCGTCACATCAGGCAATGTGACCGTGCTACCATTTGTGACCGCGACCCCGCTCTTCTCGGCCCTCAGATAGCTGGCGATAGAGGCCGAGACTGTGTATGTCCCGGCGGAGACATTGGTGATACTGAATGTGCCATCTGGTCCAGTGACCGCTTGCCGCCCCCCAATAGTGACTGTAGCGCCGCTGTAATTGCTGCGTCCCTGCACGAGGACGCGACCGGTGACGGTTCCTCCCGTCGGCGTGGGGCTGACGACGGTGATCGAGCCACTCTCCTTTGTGACATCCAGACAGCAGGAATCGGAGGCCACGATAGACAGACGTGTGATAGAGACGTTACTCGTTCCGGCAGCCAGGCCCTTGAAGCGAAAGCGCGCTAAAACCCCACTGCCCGTGGCTGGCGGGGAGGGCCTCAGCAAGGATACGCCATAAGCGATAATCCCGGCGGCGTTATCGGCTGCATTCTGCACCACGAAGCAAAGTTGCGGATCGGGCACATCCCCTGGCTGAATCTGGATGCCCACTGTCCCGGCCTTATCGTCTTGCACCTGCAAAATGCCCGGGTTAAAAGAGAGTTGAATCTCGACGCCATACAAGTCCGTGATGTTCTGCAACTGGATGGCGATGGTCACCTCGCTGCCGACTTGCAGGCTGGATGCCGATTCCACGCGGACATGCCCGCCCGGCTTGATGCAGCCGCTGGGGCACTCTGATGTCGGCGTCGAGTTCATCGCCTGCGATGGTGGTATCAAAGACCCCATACAGAGGACAGCCAGCACAACAACCGCCGGTAACGCGGACAGGGTTCGCCGTAACAACCCAACAAAAACCTGTTCCCTTTGTCTAGCCATTTCCTTTCCTTTCTATCCCCCCTATAACTCTCACTGTGCTGCGCAGAAGCTCTGCCCGGAACACTTCATGCATTATGATTTATATCTGTGTACTTTGCCCAGGCTCATTCCCGGACACCCTTTCATTCACCCTATTCGCCTCGCGTTCCATGTCTGCCAGCGTCTTAGACATCTCGGCGATAGCTACCCGCTGCTTGCGATAAAAGTCCGACTCGCTGATCGCCAATCTCTGCGCCACATCTCGCGCTTTGATCCCTTTCAGGAAGCGCATCTCCAGGATATTGTAGATAAGCCACTCTGTAGCCGTGTACTTTCTCTCCCCAGCCGGCCTCAGGCGTTCAATGGCCTGCAGCAGGACAAAGCGCAGCGTTTTGGAGGGAACGCCGTCGTTGCCTTCCAAAGCCTGTTCCACCAGTTTGAGACGCAGCAACGGACTCCTGCTCAGGCGCGGGCCACCCCAGTAGTCGTTCAACGCTTCCTTGACCAGTTGCTCCAGGTTCGGCGACTCAACCGGACTTGCCTCCAGTCTACCAAGTCGCCCTGGCCGGGCATAGTGCGGCGTACCCCGCAGGCGCTGCAACTCTTCGATCTCGGGCACAAGCCGTTGCAGCGTGCTGAAGACCTCCTGCTGCAAGCGGGTATCTTCCAGGGCACGCTCTGCCTGGCTCACCAACTGAGATACGGTTTCCAACTCCTTTGGATTAAGATAAAACTTGCGGCTTCGGGCTTCGATGCCCATAATGCCCAACGTTTCCTTGCCGTCTTTGGTGTTCAGCGGTAGCAACCAGTACCCGTTATGCGGGACGAAAGAATCGTTATCCAGGCCCTGGCGTTTCCCTAAACTCTTGCGACGTTCAGCAAACAGGGCTATCACCTCTCCCAGGTCGCACTCGGACAAAAAGTGTTCCGCCCTCTCCCGAGATCCGCAAAAGACGCGAATGTGCAGCGCATGATCCTCCATCGCCACCACGAATCCTGTGCGTACCCGCAAAAAGTCGCAGACCG
>CAYPON010000245.1:0-999 GCA_964412315.1 uncultured Anaerolineae bacterium
GACGCACAACTTGTGAAGGTGGAACAACAGTTTTCTCACGGCTCATTGTGCATCCTCCCATAAAAGCCATACTCGACATAAGTATAACGACCATGTGCCACCATTTCATCTTCTTTTGGCGCATATCCATCTCATCTTTCGGCTCTGGCCAGCCGCAAAACCAGACCCTCATTCGGGCCGAGTGACAGCTTGGATAGGTCAAGTTGGCCGGCTCGCATCATATCCGTGGATATGGCAATAGTCGCGCTGGAGGCAAGCCTGTTCAGATTGAGCCTGTGTGCGCCGCCACCGAAATTCAGTACGACCAGGAAATGGTCGGCGTTCTGCGCTGTCCGCACATACGCAAAAACCTCATCCACGCCACTATCCACCGATGCATAATCGCCGACGGAGAGGGCCGGTTCCGCACGACGCAGGCTTGTCAAGGCACGGTAAAGGCTGAGCATCGAGGTGGGATCCTGGCTTTGACGGGCTACATTGTGCACAGCATAGTCGGCAGCCAATGGCAGCCACGTTTTCACCCCTTTGGTGGCGAAACCGCTGTTAGGGGAACTATCCCATTGCATGGGAGTGCGTTCCGGATCTCGGCCCACGATATGGGCGATTTCAGGTTGGTTGCGCGCGGGAGGGTCTTGCACCATCTCCGGGGGAATGGGCACGTTTTCCATGCCGATTTCTTCACCATAGTAGGTAGTAGGCGTGCCCCGAAGGGTCAGCAGAAGCATGTTGGCTACGCACGCCTGTGCCTGCCCGACTCGGCTGGCGACGCGGTGTCTATCATGGTTGCCCAACACCCAGTTGGGCCAGGCCCCCTTGGGCAAGGCGGCTTCGTAAGCGTCAACAGCCTGGTGTACGGTTGGGGCATTCCACGGCAGGTGAATGAGTTGAAAGTTGAAAGGAAGGTGACACTCGTCAAAGTTGCGACCGTAGTATTTCACCAACTCTTCATTGGGGAGGTAAATCTCGCCGACCATCATGCGCTCATCGTACTTGTCCAAC
>CAYPON010000245.1:1009-5343 GCA_964412315.1 uncultured Anaerolineae bacterium
TATAGATATGCCGGAGTTTGCGGAAAGGGACGAGGCCATCCCAATCGGGATCGAGCGGCTCATCGCGGAATTGTTCATCTTTAAGCAGCAACCAGATGACGTCAACACGGAAACCATCCACCCCTTTGTCTAGCCAGAAGCGCATCACATCCAGCATAGCAGGCAGCACCTCTGGATGACGATAATTCAGCTCCGGTTGCTGGGCTACAAACTGGTGAAGGTAATACTGCCCGGTCTTTCCATCGTAAGTCCAGGCCGGCCCGCCGAAGAAGCTGAGCCAATTGTTGGGTGGGCCGCCATCCGGGGCAGGATCGCGCCAGATGTACCAGTCGCGCTTGGGATTGCCGCGGCTGCTGCGGCTTTTGATGAACCAGGGGTGCTCGTCGGAGGTATGGTTGGGCACAAGATCGAGGAGCAGTTTCAGCCCTCGTCGGTGTGTTTCGGCGAGGAGCCGATCGAAATCGGCCATCGTGCCAAAGATGGGATGGATCCCGGTGTAATCCGATACATCATAACCGAAATCGCACATGGGGGAGGGGTAAATGGGGGAAAACCAAATGGCATCCACGTTCAGGCTTTTGATGTAGTCCAGCCGCTGGATAACCCCCGGCAAATCGCCAATGCCATCACCGTTGCTGTCCTGAAAAGAGCGGGGATAGATCTGATACACTATCCCTTTCTGCCACCAAAGATACTTGTTCATTGGTATTTCCTCCTTTGCTTCGCTATAACTGGTAACTGCACCCTTCATGGGTGCGCCTGCGCAGGCATAAAGCCTGCGGCTACGGTTCTGCGATGAAAAGCGGATTCGTCCAGGCACGACGACCTTGCGCGTCCTCTACCTCCAGATAGGCATAGGCCCAAGGCGCGGGGACTTCCAGGGTAGCCTCGGTGAGAAGTTGGCCGTCGAAGGAGCCAAGGCGAGCGCCGCGATGCGCTGGCCCGACCAGCCGCACAAACTGCACCGGCGATGTCGTGACGGTAATGCGGTTCCCCTGGCAAACGATCGAATAGATCTCAGGGGTGCAGGTAGAGTAGAAGTTACCCGCACGAATGGCCTGCTGGAGCGCTTGGCGGGAGCACTCCGGCGCGTTGACTATGATCCAGCCGCCGTTCCAGCCGGGATGTTCGGGCCGGACGTGCGCGTCGTCCACGGCGAAAGCCAACGTGTTAGGAAAGCGCCGCAACATAGCGTTCCAATAGACGGTGCCATCCCCTTTGCCATTGAGCCAGCGGCAGACGTGGTTATAGACCTCCACGCCGTGAAAGCCATAACGGAGGGCATCCTCTAGCGAGTTGTCCAGCCAGTGCGGGTGGGCCATGATGAGGAACCCTCCCTGCGCTCGCGTTGCTTCCAGCGCGGCAACGAACCCCATTTCGCGGCTAATACCGGTAAAGGTCCCCAGGCAGACAGCGTGATAGTAAGAGCCACCACGATCCGGGCCGTCCAGTTCGATCCCATCCAACCAAAGAAGAGGGTATCCTGTCGTTTCCGCTGCGACGTTAGAGGCCACCCAATGGTCGGTGCGAAAAAGGAAATGATAACCGGCATCAGTGTACATCCGCGCAAGCTCAGCGAAGTTCTTGCCGCCGTCGGAGGCGGGGCTATGGATGTGGATGTTCCCTTTGTACCAGTTGCCGGTTGTGTTGTAGCGAAAGACTGGCATGATGGCTCCTATTTGGGTCGTGGCATTTTGGGTTCAGCAGTATATTATCTCCGCAATTCGCTTTGGCGCAAACGAGCCTTCACTAAGACCTGATAGGTTTCTGAAAACCTGTCCGTCTGGCGGAGAAGCGGTCAAGGCTGCTTCCAGATGAGGGGGATGTAGTAGCGCCAGTCCTTTGTCGGCGTGAAAGTGGCTGTGGGAAAGGCCGTTTCCGTTGCTGTCGGCGAGGTGGTGGCTGTCGGAATAAAGGATGCTGTCGTGGTCGGGCTGGGGCTTGGCGTAAGCGTCGCGCTTGCTGTTGCTGACGGCGTGGCTGCTAGGCTAGGGCTGGCGGTTGCAGTGGCCGATGGAGTCGCTGTAGGGCTGGACGTTCGAGTGGGGCTTGCTGTGGCTGTCGCGGTGCTGGTCGCCGATGGTGTCATAGTGGAAGTGGGTGTTGGCTGCCCACGAGGCCAGATCATGGTCTCAGCAGTGGCAGAGGCCATCCCGCTGCCTGCCGCCAGGACGGCTACGCGGTTGACCAGGATCGTCCCATTAGGTAGGCTGGAGATACTATGGGCTTCCAGCGATATCGCCCGGCTTGCGCCAGGCATCAAGCTCTCGATCTGCCAGAAAACCCAGGGGTCGCCCCATGCGCCATCGCTCGTCGTGGATGACTGCACGAAGTTCATTCCCGCAGGCAGCCAGTCGGCAACCAGGAGATCCCGCATCTCGCGCGAGGTGAGGTTGGTCACGGCGATGGTGTAGATCTGATTTTCACCTGCGGGGAGAAGCTTGTCCTGACCCTCGACGCGAATAGCGAGGGCTGGCGCGGGTCTGGTGTTGAGATGCACGCAAATGGCATTGCCGTCCGAGCAGGCCACAGCAAAATCAGTGCTGCCATCTCTGTTCCAGTCGGCCACCAGGATGCCCTGCGGGTTATCCCCAGTCGTGTAACTGTCGCTGTTTTCCAGTCCCGCCGCACAGCCCCAAAAGAGATGCACCCTGGAGTCCCTGGCGGTGACAACGAGATCGGCCCGGCCATCGCTGTTGAAATCGGCAGTAGAAAGTCCCGCGAGATAGGCACCGACCGGCAGGCGTATTTGTGGGCGGAATGTGCCGTCGCCATTCCCTAGCAATAGCGAGAGGTCGCGGCTAAGCCAGTTAAGCAGTGCCAGGTCCATGTGGCTATCGCCATTGAAGTCGCCTGCGGCCAGGGAACGAGGTGAGTTCCCAGTGGCGTACTTGGCGGGGCCGGAGAAGCGACCATCGCCCGTGCCGAAGAGCAGGGAGGCTGTGTGTTCGGCAGAGTTAGCTGTAGCGATGTCCAGGTTTCCATCCTCGTTCCAATCAGCCAGGATCACCCCGAAGGGGCGCAGCCCGGCCTGATAAGCAGAAGCTGAGACGAAAGTGCCGTTGCCCCGACCCAACAGGATAAAGATGCTACTATAGCTTCCGTCAGCCACGACCAGGTCGAGCACGCCATCATGGTCCACGTCTCCTGCGGCGAGGGAACGTGGCTCCAGTCCCGCCGGATAGGAGGTTAGGGCGTCGAACCTGCCGTTGCCGCGTCCCAGCAGAATGGTTACGACATGCTCGAGGGAGTTCGCCAGGGCGAGATCGAGCACGCCGTCGCCATTGAAGTCTCCGCTGGTCACTGCCCGGTGGCCGGAGCCAATCTGCATCGTGAACGCGAGGTGGAAGTAGCTGTTGTCGCTGCCGCGCAGGAAGGAGAGGCCGTCGTAGCCATAGCCGGTTACGATGAGATCCAGGAAACCGTCGCGGTCGAAGTCGCCACTGGCGATCGCAGTAGGGTCACGGCCGGTGAGATAGCCAAGAGGCATGGAGAAGGCCGCTCCGTCGGAGGGGGACTGCGCGAAAAAGGGGATGCATAGAGTTGACATAAGCGCAGCCATCAAAATACACTTGGTTATCACCCGCACCTCCTACCCGCTCATGAAAACCTCACCCCCGTCGTCGTAGCCAATCTCGGACAAGCTCGGCAAAGCGAATCAGGTCATCGAGTTGCTGCAAGTTCCTGTACACCTCATCCCAGTTCACGCTTACATACTCGTGGATCAGGATGTTTCTTAGGCCGGCGATAGGCGCCAGACAGCGAACGAACTCGGACGGCAGAACCCCTGATTCCCCCAAGCGGATGATTGCTCCGCGGTAATCAGAGGGCTTCTGTCCCCCTTCCAGGGCGATGATGCGGTTGCTGAGGCCAATGCAGCATTGCGCTCTCAATAAAGAAGGATACCATACACCCTGGTAATTGTCAACTTCTCATCAGCGCGATCCGTGTATCTCCGTCCGCCTTGACCACCTCCAGATCGGAGCTGAGGCGCTCGCTGACCTCGATCTTTCTGGCGCGGGTGATGCTATTGAGGTCGCTGCTCGCTGCACATAACGCCTGGGCCAGGGCGGAGTCGCCGGTGGCCAATTGTAGCCGCGCCAACTCTGTGCTCAAGGGTAGGTTGGCCTCGCTTTTGTAACGGCGCACGGCGGTGGCGATCTCCACCAGCATTTCCCCGATAGCTTCGGCTTGCTCGTCCTCCCATCTTTCATCGGCCACTGGCCAACTCTCTTGGTGAATGGAAGCTCTCCCTTCGGCGGCAGCGAAGAGCGTCCGATAAATCTCTTCGGTGACGTAGGGGAGGAAGGGCACGAAGAGCTTGAGCGTCGCCA
>CAYPON010000246.1:0-5338 GCA_964412315.1 uncultured Anaerolineae bacterium
CGCCATACTCCCCTGAAGACCAGCCTGCATTTCGGCTCTCCGGGTAATAGGTTTCTCGCAGCAAGATCCAGACATCGGGGGTCGCCATGGCGTTCCTCCCCAGATGCTCATCAATGAACTTCCATAAAGGGAAGATAGGGTCCAGGCCGTGGATGACAGCGAACATCTCTGGGTAGTTGAAATCTAGCAAAGTGGCGCGATGGGCCAGCGCGTTCATGATAGACCAATAAGCGTCGGCTGGGCGGGGTGGAAAGGCGTGCTCGAAAGCGATAGGCAGCGTATCCGAGTAGCGGTTCACGATCTCGATCTTGCCGCCGCCGGTTAATGACTTGTAACCATAAGAATCAGGCAGATCGGGCGCGAGCACATTCAGCTTTAATCCTATCGGCGGCTTGTAACTGGCGGCCTTGGCTGATGACTCCCGGCGAATGCCCCACCCTCCGCTATTGATGATGAAAAGCGGCTTGGTGGGAAAAGCCTGCCGGTAGGTATCCATGACATGCAGCACCCAACGGGCCATATCCCCCCCATGGCCCAAATCGTAGCGGCAGCCATCCCTTGTTTTCTCTTCTAGGGTTTCCCCATAAAGGCCGGTGGCGATCCAGACCGAGTTCACGCGGGGATCGCTGTCGTAGCGTTTGCCAAAGGCCATGATCATCTCATCGCAGAGCTTTTCCCAGGTCGGATCGCCCCAACGGGGCACGGCCAAAGGGAGACAGGGCTTATCCGGCCCATCAGGATCGGAGATCCAGCCCACTCGCCTGTCGCCAAGGCGAGGTGCATCGGAGATGAAACTGTCGTACACCCAGGGAGGAGTGGCCTCCTGTCCCCAATCGGGGTAAACCTCGATGCTGAGGGCTATGGGCTTGGATATGACTTCCCCAGAGCGCAGAGTGACGGTATAGTAGGAGGCTTTCTCCAGGTATCTGTCAATAATTGCCCAGTTGTACACAGCCGGCTCGGGCTGGATTTGTGACCAGGTCCACCACATCCAGGCTCCTAAAGGGCCCCATTCGGGGAACTTGTGCTGAAAGTCCGTATTCTCCCAATCGTGCATCTCGTACATGATCGGCACGATAGTGAGAGCAACCTGAGGGCAGCTTTGCGTCGCTTGGGGCGACGGCGTGGGGGTGATAGGAATAGGAAATACGGTGGGCGTTACCATGACTGAGGTGTTGGTAGGTGCAGGTGTTGGCGTCTCCACCGTACAACTCGCCGCAGCCAGGACGAAAGTGACCGCGACAGCCATTGTAATGCCGATGAGGGTCGTCTTTTCTTGGGTCGCCCTAAAAGACCTGTCAGGTTTTGCAAAACCTGACAGGTCTCGCCGCAAGTTGGGATCCTGTTGCGTAGTTACCCTCCAGTAGCTGGGAGCAAGGCCCAGGGTAGCTCGATAATCACCTCGTTGGACTCCCGCTCGCCTCCCGTGGAGGTGAGTTGCGCGCGATAACGCAGCGTCTTCCCCGGTGAGGCGTTCTCCTGCACCCTGGCGCGTAACGTGATCGCTATCTCCTCTCCGGGCTGCAGGCTGTCCAGGCTGATGGTGGCCTCATTCGCGTCGAAGCGAAACTGACCTTTAGGCAAGGAAACGTCCTGGATCGCCAGGGGCCAGGGAATGCTCAGGGAAGCCGTCAGGTTGTTTGCCGGCGCGTTGCCGCGATTGCCAACCTGGCAGGTGAAGGTGACGAGGTTGCCGGGGCCGGCGATGCCCGGCTTGGCGGCCAGGGCGATAAAGAGGTCCGGCCTGGGCACAGGCGTTGGAGCGCCAGGGACAAGGGTATAGGTGGCGGTTGGGAGGGGGGTGTGCGTTGGCGTCACTCTGGGCGTAGGGGTAAACGTGCGCGTAAAGGTCGGCGGTGGTGTGCGCGGCACCGTTTGCCCGGAGGCGGTCTGCCAGGTGAGGCTCCAGGCATCGAGGCCGAGGGCCAACAGAGCACAACTGATGATCATCGCTCCCCCAAGCTTCGCCCGATGGGTTCGTAGTAGCGACTTCAGTCGCTTTCTTATGCCAGGAACGACTGAAGTCGTCACTACAAACCTATGGGAAGTTCGTAGTAGCGACTTCAGTCGCTTTCTTATGCCAGGGACGACTGAAGTCGTCACTACAAACCTATGGGAAGTTCGTAGTAGCGACTTTCGTCCCCTACGCACAAGCAGAAGCGCAGCCAGGCACAGCTTGGCACGCCAGGCAGTTGTCATACCCATCGGCTACTGTACCTCAACTGATCCTTTCAGCCACAGGCCGGTCGCGCCGTTCAACGCCGGCCCCAGGTTGTCTATCGCCCTCATGTAGATATTGTGCCTGCCGCGGAACGCCGGCTTGAATCGCAGCCACCACCGCACGGTGAGCGTCTTGCTGTCGTAGGCTCCCGTGCGACTCCAATCGCCGCGCAGGATGCAATACTCGTTCTGCAGCGCAGTTGAGGACTTGGGTGTGATCGGCCCTAGCCATGCCGTATCCGCCGCGTTCCGCAGATACATTTTGTTCTCGCTCTGATCATACTTCAGGTAGACGGCGTACTGTGTCCGCGCCCAGGAGGTCGTGATCAACAAATACACCTCATCCAGCGTCGTCCGCCCATCCGGATCGGCGTAGCGGGTGATGAACTCGTACCACCGTCCAACTTGCACACTGTTCACGCAAGTTCCGTCTACACCCTCCGGTTCTATACAGAGATAGGGTATCGAAGGCTGGGCATTCACCGTCCAATCGCCGCGATCATCGAAGCCATCGCGATGCCCCTGCACATCTTCTACGTAGGCGTACAGGTTATTCTTGTGCCCGGACGCCTGGAAAGTGAACCAGACCTTCCAGGTCACGGTTACTGTGTTGCTGTTCGTCACCACCGAGCTGCCACCGATATCCAGGCGGGCGTACTGGTTCCTGGCCACATACGCGCTTCCTGGCGCCTTTCCCCCTGCCGGCGTCCAATTATACACCGGATGGTAGAGGTACATGCGGTTCGCCTGGACATCGTAACGAACGTAGGCGTACTTTGTCTTGTCAGCATAGGTGGGGCCGACGAGAAGCTCCGTATAACGGATATTCCGCCATCCATCGGCATCCCTGTAAGCGGATGTGAAATACTGCCAGGTGCCGGGCCTCGACCAGCCGCTCTGCGGCGTGACCTTCATGGTGTAGGGTGGCTCGATGTGTGTGAATTCGGCAAAGACCGGCCCAAAGATCGTAAGCTCGTCGCGATCCACCTTGGCGAGGGCACCATTACCGCCCCAGTGATCCCAGTCATGTTGATTGAGGCCCCACCAATTCCATCGCTGCACGAGGCGGTCGCCATCGGCGGGGCAACCCAGAGAAGGGTCTGTGGCCTCCACCAGGTACTGGAAAGCTCCTCTCATAAACTGTTTCACTGACTCGTCACCGTCAAGAAGGATCCAACTGGGATATATGACGCCAAACTCGGAAATCACCAGGGGCTTTTCCCGGTATCCCCTGTCCTTCATCCACTGGCGAAAGCGGCGGATATGCTCTATGAAGCGCGGGAGGCTGGCATTCTCCCAGTAGTCATAGACCTCGCCGGTTACCACCCGCGTCTGCGTCACGGGCACCCGCCCATATTGATCATATATGCAATATTGCATCTCTCCCCTTGGGTTTGTGCAGTACAACGGCAACGTTCTGACCATGTAGCCAGGTGGATTCGTGTATGTGATAACGCAAGTCACCGGCACAACCGGCACTGAACATCCGGGAAGGCGATTGTAGGTCTCGCGTAGGATCTGCTCATGGATGTGCCAGGCATCTGCGGGAGGCTTTTGGCCGTAGAGGGCCCGGTATTCTCGGATTACGTCATCCAGATAGCGAAGGCGGAGCGGCGTGGCCTGGACAATCCCGCCAGGGGCGACCATGGCTGTGGGATCGTGGCCCTTGATGAAGGCATATATATCATGATAGCGCGCGGCATAGACGCGCGGATGGCACACATCCTGCCGATCCGGCTCATTGCTGATCAGCCACCAGGAGCCGCGATTGGCAGCAATGGCCGCAGCCAGACTGGCCCAATTCGGCAGGCCCCCGCTGATCCAGATCAGTTGCACGAATTCCATGCCGTTGGGGCGATCCGGCGCTATTCTCATTGTCCAGTCCAGGTACCAGCCAGCATTCAGTTGCCGCACGCTATTGGGATAATCGTTAATGTCCCTTCCCCAGTAGTCAGTGACGGCGAACCCAAAGCGAGAGCGATAGGGGAAGTATTGGCCATCCGCAGCGACTCGCGGCGGCTGGCTCAAAACAAGCATCACCATGAGCACTGCCGGGATCAGCAAGGCCCAAGAGAGTGTCAACAATAGCCGATTCGATTTGTGCGACATCTTGTTCTCACCTGTTATGTATTGATACATGAGGGGGCAAAGGTATTGTTTCACGGCCACAATCATTTGAAGATTAACGGCACATAGTATATACAAGTTGGCAAGGGCGTCGCCGTTGATGTAGCGGTTGACGTGGGTGTGTCGGTCGCGCTGGCTGTCGCTGTCGGCGTATCCGTATAGGTGGGACTCGGCGTAGGTGTGTCTGTGGCGGTAGCGGTCGCGGAAGGTGTAGCGCTCGCTGTCTCCGTCGCCGTAGCCGTTGCGGTTTCGGTTGGTGTAGCGGTGGACGTCGCCGTCGGGAGCGCCTGGCGAATGGATACTATAGCACGGGCGCTGGAGCTAGGTATAGCCATGCCGTCACGATACTCACCAACGACTACGAACCAATTTACTGCTGCCTCGCACACCCTTGCCGCGCGAAAGCGCACTGTCACCTGGACGCTGCCCCCGACTGGGATAGTTGCCGGAGGAGCGATCAGATACTGCCATTCGATGTGGCCGTCTCCCAAATCGGCACCGGGCGGCGTCGAGGAGACGTAAGCCAGGCAGTTCACCGGATAGTCATCGGCAGCCCACACCCGAGTGACTGCGGTGTGACCCACATTCTCAATCGTGATGCGGAAAGTTATTATCTCGCCCACCACTGCCACGCCACCCGGCGGCGAAACGAGCACCTTGCTGACGCGAAGCGGGCGGCCAGGACATGGGATCGTCCCTGGTGTGCAAGTGGTGAGCGCCGGCCTGGTCGCGAAAGCAGGCATCCCCTGTCCGAAAAGGGGGAGCGAGAGGAGAGCAAGCACAAAGAAGCCAGCTACCCAAAATCTGCTGGCCTTCCTGCTGGAGCGAAGGGCAAAGAGCCTGCCCTGTGGCTCTTTTGACTGCTCGGGCTTCATCTAGCCTTTCCCCTTGTCATTCTGAGAATGGCCATGCCGCCGCACGGCGTGCGGGACAGCAGGAACTGCCGGATTGGTGTCATTGCGAGAATGGCCAAGCCGCCGGGCGTCATGCG
>CAYPON010000247.1:0-5316 GCA_964412315.1 uncultured Anaerolineae bacterium
CGAATGATGACTACAAAAGGCTCAACTGCGCTGCACATGCATCAAAGGTATGCGCGCCGATGCGCTGGCTCAGTCCGTCCAGGTCCACAGCCTGGGGACCCAGAGATTCCGCTCCCCCGGCAAGGAGGGCTTGTGTGCCAGGGCTGCCCGGCACGGCAAAGAGCAGCCGTTTCTGGTGGAGAGCCTTCGCCGCTGTATCCAGGCTGCCGCTCTTTTCCCCTGCCTCCACGACGATGACGGCGTGGCTCAAGCCGCTGATGATGCGGTCGCGTGCCATCAGGTTGGGGCCGCGCGCCGGTGTGTTGGGATGTAATTCAGAAAGCAAAGCGCCGCGGCGGGTGATCTTTTCCGCCAGAGGTACGTTTTCGCGTGGGTGTATAGCGCGCAACCCGGAGCCGGGCACAGCCAGCGTGCGCCCTCCCTCCGCCTGTAATGCGCCACGATGGGCCGCAGTATCAATACCCAGGGCCAGCCCGCTGACGATGGTCAGGCCGCGAGCGGCCAATTCGCGGCCAAGCATCTCGGCCATGTCAACGCCCTCGGAAGAAGGCTCGCGTGTGCCCACGATAGCTACCGCATACTCATCGCTGGCCTGTAAATCGCCGCGCAGGAAGAGCACAGGCGGCGCGTCGTTGACCTGGCGAAGGTTCACAGGATAATCACTGTCATCCCAGGTCACAACCCCTAATCCCTCCTCGGCCAAAGAAGCCAATTCCCCCTCTAATGCTTCCAGGGACACAGTACGCAGACGAGCCAGCACCTCGGCGGTAAGGCGCGGTACTTGCCGCAACTCCTCGTCAGGGGCATCGAAAATCGCTTCAACGCTGCCAAAGCGTTCGATCAGCCGGCGAGCGGTCGCGCCACCGATGCCGGGTACAGTGCTCAGCGCCAGCCAATGCAGTTTGCTCATCCTCTCTCCTCTGCCTCCTGCCTCTTGCTATGCATCCTGATGAATTGTGCTCGTCAAGGTGAGAACACAGAGGTGCGCTGCCCCTGCCCGAAGCAGGACGCGGCTCGCCTCCTCCAGGGTTGCGCCCGAATCGTATAGATCATCCAGGATAAGCAGCCGCTTGCCGCGCACGTCCCCTTGCACGGCAAAGGCTCCGGCTACATTGGCACGCTTTTGCGCCAGGGTGTGCATCTCTTTCTGAGGCGAGGTGCGGCGGGTCTTCACTAGCACAGGCCAGACCGGCTTTTTCAAACCCTGGCCCAGCCCCTCCGCCAATGCCTTCACCGGCTCGAAAGGGCGCGCCTCTGAGGGAGGTACAGGGACTAGCGCATCCACCCTGGCCAGCTCAGGATGCTCCCGGCAAAGTGCCAGAGCCTGCTCTACCAGCAGCGGCAAAGCGGCTTGATCGCCTCCGTACTTCAGGCGATAGGCCAAGTCCCCAACCGGGCTGCGGCTCCAATCGGCGCCGGAAAAGGCGCTGTGAAAGCCAAGCGACCAGCCCGCTTGCCAGGGGCCGCGGAGTGCCCGTGGGTGGGAGCGAGATAGGAAGTCAGCGATGTCATTCACTTCCTGCTTTTGAGGAGCTGTTGGAGATCGCAAGATAACCTTGCCGTGCTCATCTTTTCCGAGACGTCCTTGCTTGATCAATCCGTCAACTTCGTATAGCACCTTGCCGCGCGTAAGGCCGGATAAACGGCCATAGAAAGGACTATTTCGAAGTCCGGCGACCCGAACTGAAGGAGAACCAACCAGTAGCTTGGCGATCCCGCTTCTAGGTAACTGACCAGGGAGGGAACGCACGCAATCTATGATGGTTTCCTGCATTTTGGTTAGTGGAACACTCGCGCCCTGTTCTCGCCGCCACGCGGCCACGACACAATGGATGTGGTTATACGAGATATCGTCGGGTAGACGAGCTTTTATGGGGGAAAGGGCAGAAACTTCGCCGACCTGGGCTATGGCCGAACGCACTTGGGCTGCGATATCATCTGGCACAACCGCCGACAGTGGTACACTGCCTTCGCCGATCAACTCAGCTAAATGCCTGTAAATCGTCCTCTCGGTCACACCGCGTTGCGCGCCAATCTGAGCAGGGGTCAGGCCCTGCGCAAACATTTGTCCCGTTACGGCAATACTATGCCCGGCCTCCTGTGCAGCCCGTTTCTGCGCAGTCGCCTCTGATCGCACCTCCCGTGGCAGTCGGATAGAGATAGAGGCCCTGGCCTTGACAGCAGCCTCGCCCTGTGGCGTCAGGCGCAGCACTGGATAGAGACCGCCTATCACTTTTAGGTATTCCTGTCTTATCAGTTGATCTATCATTGCCCCGATTTCACGTCTCTGAAAGGCAGCCAGTCGGCCATAGTAAGTGTGTTTATCATACCCCAACCGAGCTATATCCTTGGCCTTCGATCCTTTCAGCACCTCGGCCAGCCTTGTCCGCCCAACTTGCCACTTCGTGCGACGCAAAGCATCCAGGATAATCAAGGCAACCCGTTCACCCTGCGAGAGGCTGGTTATATCCCTGGCGGGGGATGGTTCAACAGATGGACGCTTGGCCAAGCAATTATCGCAGCATTGCGGCGCTTCAGCGGGGCCACGGTCGCCAAAATGGTCAAGCAGAATTCGCCGGCGGCAACCGTTCGACTCGGCGTAAGCAATCATCTGCGCCAGTTGCGCCTGCCGATGACGGCGGCGCTGTTTTACCAGAGCTTCTGCTCCTTTCACCGCAGCCTCGTTCCACTCGCCCAGGCGCAGCAACATGCGCAATCCCTCATCCCCCAGCCGTTGCAACGAATCAGCGGCCTCCAATTGCGCCAGCCCCACCCTTAGCTTCACTTCCGGCAGCCCGGTCGCCAGGGAAAGGCTCTCGCTTGTGACCCATATGGCACCCTGGCCCCGCATTCGCAACGCCTCGTAAAGTGCGCGTACCTCCTCGGCGGAGGGAGCATCGTTCTCGATGAACCATTCTTGCAGAGCGCGATCCTTGGGAGAATAAAGAAGCACGGCGTGGGCAGGCCGCCCATCCCGGCCAGCGCGCCCCGCCTCCTGGTAATAGGCTTCCAGCGTGCCGGGCAGGGAGAAATGTGCGACCAGCCGCACATCGGGACGATCAATGCCCATGCCGAAGGCATTGGTAGCGACAACCACTGGCAGCTTGCCGGAGAGGAACATCCCTTCTACACTTGATCGTATCTCGGCCCCCAACCCTGCGTGGTAATGCCGTGTCTCTACTCCAACCACGGTGCGGGCAAATTCCGCCACGTCCTCCGCATCGCGGCGAGTGCCGACATAGATAAGCGCTGCCCCCTCATCTAAATCATCGAGCAAATCCCGCAGCGACTGCAATTTGTCCGGCGGTTCACTGGTGTAGCGCACCTCGAAGGTCAGGTTGGGGCGATTAAAGCCGGTGACGATCCGCTGCGCCGAGGACAGGTTGAGCAGCCGCACGATGTCATCCTGCACTTGGGGTGTGGCGGTTGCCGTCAGCGCCACTGTGACCGGCTTTCCCATCCACTCTCGCGCGGCGGCGATGTGCAGGTAATCGGGCCGGAAATCATGTCCCCACTGGGAAATGCAGTGCGCCTCATCCACCGCCAGCAGGCTGATCGGGACGCGCTGGAAGCACTGCTGAAAGGGGACATTGCGCAAACGCTCCGGCGCCACATAGACCAAGCGGTAGGCCCCTTCGGCCAAAGCCTGCAAGCGGCGCGACTGCTCCTCGCCGGGAACTGCGCTATTGATATAGGTGGCGGGGACATGACGACGAGAGAGACTCTCTACCTGGTCTTGCATCAGAGAGATCAAAGGGGAAAGGACGAGAGTGACTCCGGAGAGATGAAGCGCGGCCAACTGGTAAATTAACGATTTGCCAGCCCCTGTGGGCATGACCACCAGGGTATGCTCACCGTTCAGCAGGTTTTGGATGGCTTCAGCTTGGCCAGGACGAAAAGACGCGAAACCGAAATGGGTATTGAGACTATGTGCGAGACTTTCAGTCATTGGCAAGCTCCTCTCTGCCAGCCTGGCATCTTTTTCACCTTTGGCGCTCTTTCGTGCCATCCGTGATCCAAATGCTTTCTATCCCTCAAACCAGTACCCCACACTCCGCACCGCAACGACCCGTGTAGGCGTTCCGATCCAGCCCTCCCGGAGATTCTTCGTCGCTTCGCCTCTCAAAATGACGAGCTTAGGGGCCCCCATCCAGTTGACACCAACCCCACTTCGATTATATTCTCATACAACTCACAAGTCAAAACAGCCTCCGCGCTTTCCACAAAATGGGTTGGGGAAAATCCGTCGGGTCTGATGCCAGGAGGAAAACAATGAACACGCCAGAAGTCATCTCCATGGGCAACATGCTGGTGGAAGTGATGCGGGTCAACCTGGATGAGCCGCTGGACAGGCCGGGGACCTTCGTCGGCCCCTTCCCCAGCGGCGACACGCCGATCTACATTGACACCATCGCCCGCCTGGGCCATTCCGCAGGTTTTATCGGGGCGGTAGGGCGGGATGACTTTGGACACTGCCTGCTGGATCGCCTGACGAGAGATGGCGTGGATACCTCCTGCGTCAAAGTCCTAAATGACTACAGCACCGGCGTGGCTTTCGTCGCCTATTTCAGCGACGGCAGCCGCAAGTTCCTCTACCATTGGCGCCATGCGGCGGCAGGGCAACTCTCTCCCGCTGACGTGCCTCCCGCCTACTTTGCGCGGGCCAAATGGCTCCACCTGACCGGCTGCAACCTCGCCGTCTGCGAATCGGCCCGGCTGGCCTGCTATCGCGCATTGGAATACCTCCCGCTAGGCGCGCGGGTCAGCTTTGACCCGAACATCCGCCCGGAGGTGCTCAGCGTGGAGGAAATCCGCGAGATTTGCCGCCCGGTGCTAAAGCGGGCTGATGTTTTCCTGCCCAGCGTGGGGGAGGGAAAGATGTTCACCGGCGCCGCCAGCGACGAGGAGGGCTGCCGGAAGCTGGCGCGTGAGGGCAAACTGGTCGTTTTGAAGCAAGGCCCGCAAGGCTGCCGCATCTTTCACCACGATGGCGACATCCAGGTGCCCGGTTTTGCCGTGCAGGAGGTGGATCCCACCGGCGCAGGGGATTCCTTCTGTGCCGGGTTCACCGCAGCGCTGCTGGAGGGCATGGATCTCGCTGAAGCCGGGCGCTTTGCCAACGCCGTCGGCGCGCTGGCCGTCACCAAGAAGGGGCCGATGGAGGGCGCGCCGACCCGCGAAGAAGTCAGGAGATTAGTCAGTAGATTGAGCGGATGAAGCAGATAGCCGTAGAGACGTTGCATGCAACGTCTCTACGGTACTTAAGGCAGTAGGATGGCGCCGGCCGCGTAGGGCAAGAGAGCTAGCAGGGCCATC
>CAYPON010000248.1:0-2424 GCA_964412315.1 uncultured Anaerolineae bacterium
GCGACCGAGACGTCGGGGAGCTGGCTTGCCATCGGATGTCCCTCGTGTCCTCTGGATCGCGCCAGGGGCTTTTTTATTGTCCCCCAACCCTCCTACAGGTTTAGAACTGCGGAGGATCACCATAGCTGCCGAACCTTTCATCCGCATCGCTGGCCTGACCCACATCTATGAGCTGGAAGGAGCGCCGCCGGTCACGGCCCTGCGCGGCATTGACCTGGAAATCGCCACGGGAGAGTACGTCGCCTTGATCGGCCCCAACGGCTCTGGCAAAACCACCCTCGCCCGCCACCTGAACGCGCTCTTGCTCCCCACAGAGGGGGATGTCTGGATCAGCGGCTTGAACACACGAGATTCGGCCAACCTGCGCACCATCCGCGCGCTGGTGGGCATGGTTTTCCAAATCCCCGCCGACCAGATCGTGGCCACGGTTGTGGAGGAGGATGTGGCCTTCGGGCCGGAGAATCTCGGCGTGCCGCCGCCGGAGCTACGGGAGCGGGTGCGGGAATCGCTGGCACGGGTGGGGATGTGGGCCTGGCGCGACCGTCCACCGCACATGCTCTCCCCCGGCCAGCAGCAGCGGGTGGCCATCGCCGGCACCCTGGCCATGCGCCCCCGCTGTCTGGTCTCGGACGAGGCGACGGCGATGCTCGATCCTGCCGGACGACAAGACCTCTGGCACATCGTGGACGAGTTGCACAGCGAAGGTATGACTATCATCGCCATCACGCACGATATGGACGAGGCAGTGCGCGCGACGCGGGTCATTGCTTTGTACGAGGGACGGGTCGCGCTGGATGGGCCGCCTGCGGAGGTTTTCGCCGATGCAGAAAGGCTGACAGCGTTCGGCCTGGGCCTGCCGTCGGTAGCCGAACTCTGTCGGCGGTTGCGCTATCGTTTCCCCGCCTTTCCCCCTGGCGTGCTCACCGTGGACGAACTCGCCTCGGCTATCGCAGGATGGGGTCCATGATGCCACAACTCGCGTCCCCCTGGATCGTCGTGCACGACCTGTACCACACCTACATGCCGGGCACGCCCTTCGCCTGCGAGGCGTTGAGAGGTGTGGATTTCGAGTTGAGCGCAGGGGAGGCGGTGGGCATCGTCGGCAGCACCGGCGCGGGCAAATCCACGCTTCTCCAGCATCTCAACGGCCTCTATCGCCCGCAACGGGGCCAGGTGCAGGTCTTGGGGCACGATCTGAGCGATCCCCGCCTGGATTTGCGCCAGGTTCGCCAGCTCATTGGGCTGGTTTTCCAGAGGCCGGAGCAACAGCTTTTCGCCCAATATGTGGGCGATGACATCGCCTACGGGCCGCGCACTTTCGGCTTGACGGGGAACGAACTTCGCGAGCGGGTGCGCTGGGCTATGGATGCGGTCGGGCTGGATTTCGCTGCTTTCAAGGATCGCCTGACCTGGACGCTGAGCGGAGGCGAGCAGCGCAAGGCAGCCCTGGCTGGCGTCCTCGCCCTGCAGCCACAGGTGCTCATCCTAGACGAGCCAACGGCGGGCTTGGACCCGCAGGCGCGGCGAGAGCTGCTCTCCCATCTGGAGGAGCTGCGCAGCGAGGGCATCGGCCTGGTCGTGGCCTCTCACAACATGGAGGACATCGCCATACTCACGGAGCGCGTTTACGTTTTGCATGAGGGGCGCGTCGTCTTGCAGGGGCCAACGCGGCAGGTCCTGATGCAGGTCGCCCGTTTGCGCGAACTGGGCCTGGATGCGCCACCCGCCGTCGCTATCCTGGACGCCCTCCGCGCACGCGGCCTGCCGCTGCCCGCGAACGCGCTCACCCTGGAAGAAGCAGAAGGAGCGATCGTGGCGTGGTTGAGGGAAAGGGAATTGCAGGCTTGCCAAATCTGCCATCGGCGATAATCTATGAGCGAGTTTGAGTATCTGAGTCAAGTAACGATCGGGCAATACCTGCCGGGTGATTCGCCGTTGCATCGCCTCGATCCCCGCGTCAAGCTGCTGATGGCGCTGATCTGGGTCAGCGCGGCTGTGGTCAGCGGCAGCTTGCGCGGGCTGTGCCTGGGCCTGGCAGTAATCGTGGCCGCCTTCGCCCTGGCGCGCGTGCCGCTCGGTTTCGCCCTGCGGGGAGTGCGTGCGGCTTTGCCCTTCCTGGCCTTGCTGGCTCTACTGCAAGTCCTTGTCATACCGCAGAAGGAGGCGGGGGTTCTCCTCTGGCATTGGTGGCGCTTGACCGTGACGATGGGCGGCCTGTACGCGGCAGCGCTCCTTCTGGCGCGGTTCGCGCTGCTCATCCTGACCATCAGCCTCCTCTCCTTCACGACGACGACGACGGGGCTGATGCACGGGACGGAAAGCGCGCTCAGGCCCTTGCAGCGGTTTGGCCTGCCCGCGCATGAGTTCGCCCTGGTGCTTCATATCGCTCTCCGTTCCGTCCCACTCCTGGCACAGGAGGCGGAA
>CAYPON010000248.1:2434-5303 GCA_964412315.1 uncultured Anaerolineae bacterium
AACGGATCGCCAAAGCACAGGCAGCGCGGGGAGGGGAGTTCGGTCGCGGACGCGGTGGCCTGTTCCGTCGCGTTCAGCAAGTCCTGCCGCTCCTTGTGCCGCTCTTTCTTTCCGCCTTGCAGCGGGCGGAGCGGCTCGCCCTGGCCATGGAAGCGCGCGGCTACATGGGGGGCCGCGGACGCACCCATCTCATTGAGTTACACGCGCAGCCGTCCGATTGGCTGGCCCTGGGATTGACGATAGCTGTCGCATTCCTCGTAGTAATCTTGAGAGTACCGTAAGATAGTCTCACCGCAGAGGACGCGGAGAACGCAGAGGAAAAATGGAAATAGAAACGGCGGAAAGAGAGCTATTGAACCGAATCACAGAAGGCATTAGTAGTAAATCATTTCTAGTACTCTGCGCGCTCTGCGTTCTCTGCGGTGAATAAAATAAAAGGAGGAGAAGAATGGACACACGTACACGCAAAATAGCAGTAACCGGCGTCATGGGCGCGATCTCGATCCTGCTCGGCGCCACCCACTGGGGATTCATCCCCTGGTTCACAGGGGCGGCCCTGACCGTGATGCATGTGCCAGCGATCATCGGGGCTGTCCTGGAAGGGCCGCTTGTGGGGGCGGGAATCGGGCTGATCTTCGGCCTATTCAGCCTGATCCAGGCAGCCATCGCCCCCACCGGGCCGGCGGACACCTGGTTCACCAACCCACTTCTTTCGATCCTACCGCGGCTGTTCATTGGCCCCTTCGCCTGGTTGGTCTACCGCGAACTGGCGCGGTTCAATGAGATCGTCGCACTCATAGAGGCGGGAATCGCTGGCAGCCTGACCAACACAGTCCTGGTGCTAGGTGTGATCGGCCTGTTCCGCTACCTGCCGTGGGTGGCGTCGCCGCCTGTGCCCTCCGTGATCCTCATCGCCCTGGTTAACGGTATCCCCGAGGCGATCGTGGCGGCGCTGATCACCCTCTTCGTCGTCGCTGCCTGGAAGCGGATCGAGGTAGGCCGCCGCAAGGGGGCCGCCATTTAGCCCAGACCTGTCAGGTCTCATGGGGAGGACAAACTATGCTCTTGGCGATTGACATCGGCAACACAAACATCGTGCTGGGCGTGTATGCGGACGGACAGTGGAGCCATCATTGGCGCGTGCGGACGGTACGGGAGAAAATGGCCGATGAGTACGATGTGCTCTTCCGCGCACTATTCCACGAGGCGGGGCTTTCGCCGGGCGACTTTCAGCGTGTGGCCCTGTGCTGCGTTGTGCCTCCCTTGACGGGTATCATCAGTGAAATGGTCACGCATTCCATGAAGCAACGCCCGCTGATCATCGGCCCCGGCGTGCGCAGCGGGCTTCGCATCCGCACCGACAACCCGGCGGAGGTTGGAGCCGACCTGGTGGCCAATGCGGTGGCTGCCTATGACCGCTTGCGAACCAACTGCATCGTCGTGGACTTTGGCACGGCCACAACTTTCACCGCCGTGGCCGTGCCCGGCGATCTGCTTGGCGTGGCCATCGCCCCCGGCCTGGAGACCTCGGCCGGCGCCTTGACCGAACGCACGTCGCAATTGCCGCGCATCCATCTGCAACCTCCGCCCGCAGCCATCGGCCGCAATACCATCCACTCCATGCAGGCTGGGCTGGTCTTCGGCCACGTCGGCCTGGTCAAGGAACTGATAGACCGCATGAGCGCGGAGATGGGGGACAAGGTGCAGGCCATCGCCACCGGCGGGTTGTCGGGGGCTCTTGCTCCACTTATCGGCCGCTTTGTGGCGGTTGACCCCTGGCTGACGCTCGATGGCGTGCGCCTGATCGCGGAACGGAATCCGGCGTGAAACAAAATGTGGCCGGCACCTTCGGGGTGCCGGCCACATCATCCTTTCGCTTATCTGCCCGGTTTGAGCAGGAGTGGCAGCCAGATTCCCGTTCTGGCAGAGACATTCAAGTCCACGCGATGCGTTAGCTTGTCATCCTGCCAGAGCACCGAGCTGGGGTTCGTGGTAGCCACCAGGCCGTTCACTTTGAAGGTGACTGCCTCGCCTGCTCTCATGCCGGGGATGGGCGGCGTGGCACTGTTGTCCTCTCCATAGACTCGCGTGTAGGGATAGATGCCCGTCGCTGTCGTGATGTAGCATCCCGCCCGATGACCGCGTGGGCTGTACATCTCGATCAGCGTGCCCAACGGCGCATCTGCTCCGTTTATCTGCACACTGCCATAATACTGCGTAAAATAGGGCGTCGTGAGCAATCCCTCGCAGGATGCAGGCCTCCGCGTAGCGGTCGGCGTGGGGGTGGGCGTTGGCTCTTGCACCTTCGTGGCCGTGGGCGTTCCCGCAGCGGCGGAGGCGCTCAGGTCAACCTGGTGGGTCACCTTGTCATCCTGCCAGAGTACTATGACAGGGTTCGTGGTCGCTACCACGCCGTTCACCTTAAAGGTCACCGCCTCGCCTGCTCTCATCCCAGGGATGGGTGGCGTCGCACTGTTGTCCTCCCCGTAGACCCGCGTATAGGGGTAAATGCCGGCCATGGTGGTGACGTAGCATCCCACGCGGTCGCCGCGCGGGCTATATATCTCGATCGCCGTTCCGGCCGGTGCATCGGCTCCGTTTATCCTCACGCTGCCATAGTACTGCGTGAAATACGGCGTCGTAGCCAGGCCGTCGCAAGGGCCGGCAGCTTCGGGCTTTGGCTTTGGCTGCAAGAATTGTAGCACTGGGGAAGTGGGATAGATCAGCGTGCCTGATTGTGTCATGCGGATCATGTATCCCTGGCCAGGCCGCATGTCTGTCAGTGTGTTAAAGCGCGGATCCGCTGGCGGCGGAGCATAGGTGCCATCCTCGCTCAACACCAGTGTGTATCTCCCGGAGATGGAGGCTA
>CAYPON010000249.1:0-1482 GCA_964412315.1 uncultured Anaerolineae bacterium
GCTGACGCGCAGCCTGCAAGGGGAGCAAAACACCGAACTGGCCAATCTTGAAGCTTATGTGCGCGAGCGCGGTTTCGCTCTTCTCAAGACGCCGATGGGGCTAGTCATCGCTCCCGTCCTCAACGACCAGGTCCTGGCCCCTGAGCAATATGAGCAGTTGCCGCAAGAGATCAAAAAACGCTTCGAGAGCCGGCGCCCGGAATTGCAGGAGGCTTTGGAAAAGGCGACCCGCCGGGCACGAGAGTTGGAGAAGACAGCCAAAGAGAACCTCAAAAAGCTCGTTGTCGAGGTAACTACCTTCGCTCTGGGGCACCTGATAGACGAGCTAAAGCAAAAATACGCTGGACTGCCAGAAGCGGCCGCGTACCTCGACGAGGTACAGAAGGACATCATTGAAAACGTGGATCGTTTCCGCCCCTCTGAGGCGCCCATACCACCTGTGCCTTTTGTAGAGGCCGGCGGCGAGGATGCGCTCTGGTTCAATCGCTACAAAGTCAACGCCATCGTGGATAACAGCCAGAGCAAAGGCGCGCCTGTGTTGGTGGAAAGCAATCCCACTTATTACAATCTCGTCGGCAGCATCGAACATCGCGCCTTGTTCGGAGCCTGGGTCACCGATTTCACCATGATCAAGGGAGGGGCACTGCACCGCGCGAATGGCGGGTATTTGGTCATGGATGCCCAGCGTGTCCTGCTCTACCCCTTTGTCTGGGACGCTCTAAAACGTGCTGTGCGCACACAATGCATCAGGATCGAGGAGATGGGACAGGAACTTCGCCTTATCGCCACCTCCACTTTGGAACCACAACCTATACCATTGAACATCAAAGTGGTCATTATCGGTGAGCCGCAGATATATTACATGCTTTACGGCCTGGACGAGGAATTCCGCAAGCTGTTCAAGGTCAAGGCGGATTTCGAGTCTCAAATCTCCTGGACAGAGGAGAACCTGCAAAAATACGCCCTGTTCATCGCTGCCCGCTGCAAAGAGGAAAACCTGCTGCACTTCGACCCCAGCGGCGTGGCCCAGGTCGTGGAATATGGTGCGAGGCTGGCAGAGGATCAGGAAAAATTGACCACCCGCTTCGCTGACATCGCCGACTTGATACGCGAGGCCAGCTATTGGGCCAAACGCGAGCAGCATTCCCTGGTCACTGCTGAAGACGTTCAGAAGGCGGCTGCGGAGCGAACCTATCGCAGCAATCGCGTCGAGGAACGCCTGCGCGAGCTTACCCGCGATGGTCAAATCATGATTGATACGGACGGGGAGGTCGTCGGACAGGTCAACGGCCTAGCGATTGTGAACATGGGAGACTACCAGTTTGGACGCTCATCTCGCATCACCGCTAAAACCTGGTGGGGACGCACGGGCGTGTTGAACATTGACCGTGAAGTCAAGCTCACCGAGCCTATTCACGACAAGGGCGTGCTGATTCTGACCAGCTACCTGAGCAGCAAATACGCCCAGGACAAACCGCTCTC
>CAYPON010000249.1:1582-5289 GCA_964412315.1 uncultured Anaerolineae bacterium
GGAGAGCAAGGCGTTCTGATCCCAGCTCGCAATGTCCGCAATCTGCAATTGCGCCAGGATGTAGTGGATGCCGTGCGGGAGGGGAAATTCCACATCTATGCCATCAGCACGATAGATGAAGGGATCAGCATCCTGACCGGCGTCGAGGCAGGACAGCCTGACGAAAAGGGAGCTTACCCGGAAGGCACAGTGAACCACCTCGTCAATATGCGGCTTGAGGAGATGGCGGAAAAGATGGAAGAGTATGGCAGGGAAAAGGAAAAAGAGGAGGAGGGTAAAGCAAACTCGCCCTCCGATGAAGGGGAAAAAGCGACAAAGGGCGAGGATGCTACCTCATGAGGTTCCTGCCAACGCTTGTTGAACCTGATACCTCCTATGATACATCTGGCGCTGCAGGAGGCTCTGGTTCTTTAGCTACAGGTTGGGCCGCACGAAGCCTCTCCCAGGCCTCCCGCGCCCGCTGGAGAGCTTCATCCGTATCTTTCCGTTCGCCGTAGTGAGCCTGCACGTAGGCGTCCGTGAGCAGACGAATATCATCGGGGTGCAAGGGCCAGGCTTCATGCAGTACGCGGACATACTCATAGGGCGTCTGCGCCTCGACCCGTGGGAAGCCTCGCTCAGCGGCCAAGACGTTCAGGCTGGCATAAATCCTGCGGATGGAGGTTAGCAAATAGCGTTCGCCAAGCAGCCTGCCCAAACCTGCCGCCGCTCCATCACGCAAGCGCTGCCAACCTCCCCGCAGGAGAGCAGCCAACTCATCCATGAAATCCTCAGAAGACCAGACGGACTCGCGCAGCACGTCACGCCCCTCGGCCCGCCGTCTCAACTCCCGCCGCACGGCGAAAAAAACTGCTAAGATGGCGAGCAGGATCAACGCGACGAGGAGGACATCCCGGCCCAGCTTGATCCAGCCTAACCAGCGGGCCAGATCGAACTCCTCCTGGAAATCTTTCAACTCACCCAGTTGGGGAAGCTCTATCTCGACCGGTTGGGGTTGGCCGATCAGACGCTGCAGCCATCGCACCACGACTGCGATCAGGAGGAACAGCAGGTAGAGCAGAAAAATGATAATGTTTACCAACACTTTGCCCACTGGCTCGGTGATCGGCCTCAAACTGCGAAAGAAGGACTGGACATGCTCGAGCGAGAATATGGAAGAGGCGAGAAGGCCCAGGCCGATGACGATGGCCACGCTCGCCACCAGAATGCCCAGCCAGGAAGAGGTGAAGGGAGCGCGGATTCCCCCTCGGCTTTGATGGAGATCAACGATGCGTGCCAAGGCGATGGCGATCAACCCGAAATAGAAGAAACTCAGCAAAAGGGAGATATAGGTGGAGGGGATGCCAAAGGTGGCGATGATGAGATAGATCATAAAACCCACCACGCCGACGCGAAAATGGGTGCCAACCGCGCCAAACCCCAGGCCACCCTGCCCTAACCGCAGGCCACGCCACCAGACGAAAAGCCCCACTAGCAAGATCAGGATTTGGGGTGGTATAGCCAGCCAGACGGAGAGAATGTCTTTGAGCAACTGCCCGATCCAACGCGGCGAGAGAAGGCCATAAGCCTCATACAATTCCCATTTGATTACCAACAGGATGGCCAGCAGAGCGATCCCAATGGTCACGAATTGCTGTTTGAGCAGGCTCATCTCAAAGCTATTGAGCACTCGCACGACGTACACCGCCAGCAGAAGCCAGAGCCACATCCCGGTTATCGAAATCACGTACTCAGGGCCTGCGGCCAGGAACAGGAAGAACGCCAGCCAGGGATATAGCCAGCAGATGTCCATAGTGGCGACGGTCACGAGCAATAGCTCGCGCCGCCAATCTATAAAACGGGAGAGCATTCTCATGCTTGCACCTTTTCTTGCTTTTGGGCAGAAACGAAATCTTTAAACGGCAGGCGGTGGACCAGGATGCCAGGCAAATCGTCCTGGGGAGCTTTCTCATCCAGGGAGATGAGCACCTGGCGACGTCCCGCATCGCGCAGGCTCATCATGGCCGCCAGGATTTCATCCGTCACGACGGAGGTCACCACGACCAACGTGGCCCCCCAGGGGAGATGGGGGCTTTCACGGGTGAGCAAGTCTTCAAGAGCTAATGTCGGCATGGAGGAGACAACGGCTAAAGCTTCCAGGATGCGGGTCAACTGATCGGGATCGCGGCTGGGAAGCACTTTTAACGGATGGTGAGAAAAAGGCCAACAGCCATTCGCTAGCACCCCCACCTGATAGCGCTTTTCTATGGCATAATGTGCCAGAGATGCCACCAGACTGATCGTCCTCTCCAGCCGTTCAGGGATAACCCCTTGCCAGAACTTGGGCAAGGTGGCGATATTCACCATGATTACCAACTGCGAAGTAGTCGTTGGTTCATAGACTTTGACCTGCAACTGTTGGCGACGCGCTGTCGCTTTCCAATGAATCTTTTTGAACTCGTCGCCCGGCCCGTAATCTCGCACGCCGATAGTGCGGCTGGGGTCCTCGAAAATCCGTTGCCGTGCTTTCACTTCACCGAAAGGTTCCTTCGGAGGCAGGCCGAACTCCTCGAGGGGCCTGACCTGGGGATAGACGATCAGCGCATCGCGCGAAGGCAGGCGCCCCTCCTGGGCAAAAAGCCCGAAAAGGTCGCCGGAGAAGAGGCGAGCAGGGCCGAAGGCATAATAGCCGCGACTGTCGCACTGCAAGCGATAACGCCAACGGACTCGCTCATACCACCGCAGGGAAAGGAGGTTCACCAATAAGTCCATGCCCAGCGTCGGCGAGATCGTCGCCTCATTCAGCAGGGTAATGCCGTGAGGGAATTCGTCCTCGATCTTCAGCCAGGTGAGCGGCAAAATCTTGCGATTCGTCACCTGTAGCGTGAGGTCTACCAACTCGCCGATAAAGGCCCGTTTCTCGCTGAAGGAGCGCGTATATTCGACACGGCGCAAGGAATACCGATTCCACAACCAGGCCAGGGGTATGATCGTCCCCAATAGGGCTGCCAATATCAACAGCCCGGCCTGTTGAATGACCAGCCCAATGAGGATCATCATAATGACCAAGCTAATCCATCGCTCATTGAACATAGGGTTCTCTACAGCCTGTCCACCGGCACGGGAACCGAATCCACGGTCTCCTGCATGATATGCTCCGGAGTGCGACCTCGCAGGCGCGTCTGGGGGCTGACGATGATGCGATGCGTCAAAACAGGGGCGGCCAATTCTTTCACATCGTCAGGTATCACATAATCGCGGCCCCGTACCGCTGCCAAAGCTTGTGCAGCTTTGTACAAGGAAAGCGTCCCTCTCGGGCTGACGCCCAACTGCACGGCCTCGTGGTTGCGTGTAGCGCGCGCCACCTGCACGATATAGTGGCGCAGCGACTCCTCAACGCGCACCTGGCTTCTGGCTCTTTGCGACTCGACCAACTCCCCGGCAGAGACAACTGGTTCAAGGTCTTGCAGGGGGTCTGCGCTCTCAAAGCGCAGCAAGATCGAGTTTTCCTCCTCTTCACTGGGGTAGCCCAGCTTGATGCGCATCAGAAAGCGATCAATCTGCGCCTCCGGCAGAGGAAAGGTCCCTTCCAGCTCGATCGGGTTCTGGGTAGCCAGCACCAGGAAAGGCCGCGGCAGGGGCCTCGTCTCGCCATCCACGGTGATCTGGCGTTCCTGCATCGCCTCCAACAGGGCTGACTGGGTGCGCGGCGTGGCGCGGTTGATCTC
>CAYPON010000250.1:0-1910 GCA_964412315.1 uncultured Anaerolineae bacterium
AGCGAGGGCCTTGTTCGGCAAGATAAGTTCACCTCGATCCACATCGAGAAACATGAGATCGAAGCGCGCGACACCAAGCTCGGCCCTGAGGAAATCACGCGGGATATCCCCAATGTAGGGGAGGATGCCCTGAAGAACCTGGACGAAGAGGGCATTATCCATATCGGGGCGGAAGTTGGCCCTGGCGATATTCTGGTGGGCAAGATTACACCGAAAGGGGAAACCGAGTTAACGCCTGAGGAGAAACTGTTGCGCGCCATTTTCGGCGAGAAGGCCTGGGAAGTCAGGGACTCCTCGCTCAGGCTGCCCCATGGTGAGCGCGGCAAAATCGTGGATATCAATGTTTTCTCTCGAGACGAGTTTCGTGACCTGCCCACTGGTGTGGACAAGATGGTTCGTGTGAGCGTGGCACAACGGCGCAAGATCACTGAGGGCGACAAGGTCGCTGGGCGGCATGGCAACAAGGGCGTCATTTCCAAAGTGGTGCCTGTCGAGGATATGCCCTATCTTGCCGATGGCACGCCTGTGGGCATCATCCTCAGCCCCTTAGGAGTGCCGGCACGCATGAACATCGGGCAGATCTTTGAAGCTCATTTGGGCTGGGCGGCCGACCGGCTGGGATTCCGCGTCTTATCGCCGGTTTTTGACGGCGCAACTGAGCCGGAGATAGAGGCGGAGCTGTCCCGTGCCTGGTTGATGGAACGTGCTTGGTCGGACCTAAACGAGCGCACCTGGGCATGGATGCGCGACGAAGGTATAGAGGGCAGTGAGTTGCAGGATGATGAGGAGGCACTGCGGCTTTATCTGCGCTATCATTTGCTGCTGCGTCTGGAAGAAGATGATTTCGAAGCACTTCTAGCAGATCGCACCATGGCTCGTCGTGCCTGGCTTGCACAATGGCTGAGAGAGAAAGGTCTCGATCCGGCTGCCTTGCTCGTTTTTGAAAGCGATGAACGAAGCCCAAGTTCGCGCCAGGCAGCGGATGAGTTGGCAGTGGCGACCTGTTTGCAGTTCTGGCTTCAGGATCGAGGTCAGGCAGCCGAGAATATGGATTTACCTGCCGTGAGCGAAGCGGCGCGGCGCTACAGCGCGGAGGCTAATGACCCGTTGCCTATCACTGGTAAGGTGATTCTGTACGACGGTAAGACGGGTGAGCCGTTTGATCGGCCAGTGACAGTGGGGCTTATTTACGTGATGAAGCTTGTCCACCTGGTTGAGGACAAAGTCCATGCGCGTTCCACAGGCCCCTATTCTTTGGTGACGCAACAGCCGCTGGGCGGCAAGGCGCAGCTCGGTGGCCAACGTTTCGGTGAGATGGAAGTTTGGGCTTTGGAAGCCTATGGAGCTGCCCATACTTTGCAAGAGATGTTGACCATCAAGTCGGATGATGTCACCGGGCGAGTAAAGACCTATGAAGCTATCGTCAAGGGAGAGCCGATTGAGGAGCCAGGGGTGCCGGAGTCTTTCCGAGTGCTGGTCAAGGAACTGCAGAGCCTTGGCCTGGCTGTTGAAGTGCTCAATGAGGCGGGAGAACGCATCCAGTTTGGGCGGGAGGAGGCTGAAGAGCCTCTGCCTCGGCTCGGCTTGGGTTTAGGGATGCCTGATTTCCCAACGCGCTAAATTGACTTTTCAGGGATTCGATGTTATAATTGTTACTTGCAGGTTAACTTCAGCTACATTTTTTCGTGAATGCCCACTGGAAGGTGAGGTGGGCATTTCTGTGGAAGGCCGGGATTCACCAGAGCAGACCGAAAGGGGAGGTTGATTTGCCAACAATCAGTCAACTAATCAGGAAGGGGCGCGGTACAATAACGAAAAAGAGCAAGGCGCCAGCTTTGCGCGTATTCTATGATGCCCGTACAGGGCGGACATGGCGCGGAAAGCTGTCTCTTATACACATCTCCGAGCCC
>CAYPON010000250.1:1920-5261 GCA_964412315.1 uncultured Anaerolineae bacterium
ACCTAACTCTGCCTTGCGCAAGATCGCACGTGTTCGGCTCACCAATGGAGTAGAGGTAACGGCGTATATTCCGGGGGAAGGGCATAATCTGCAGGAGCATTCGGTGGTCCTGGTGCGCGGTGGTCGAGTGCCGGACCTCCCTGGAGTGCGGTATCATGTCGTCAGAGGGGCACTTGACTCGGCTGGGGTGGAAAACCGGAAGAAGGGCCGTTCCAAGTATGGCGCTAAGCGTCCTAAGAAGGCCGCCGCGACAGGATGACAGTCTGTTTTCTAGTCTGATTTGGAGGAATGGCATGCCTAGACGCGGAAATCTGAAAAAGCGTGAAGTGCGACCAGATGTCCGATACAGTAACGTTATGGTGGGGCAGTTTATCAATAAAGTGATGCTTTGCGGAAAGAAAAGCGTAGCAGAACGTGTTGTCTACCGCACTTTTGGTATCTTGGAAGAGCGTTTGAACAAGAGTGCTGTGGAAATCTTCGAGCAGGCACTCAAGAACGTGACACCGGTCCTGGAAGTCAAGCCGAGGCGGGTGGGAGGTGCTACCTACCAGGTTCCTGTGGAGGTCGGACCTGACCGCCGGGTGTCTTTGGGAATGCGTTGGTTAATCCAGGCAGCTCGCAAGCGACCTGGAAAGTCTATGGCGGAAAAGCTGGCGGATGAACTGATAGATGCATCGCGCAATATGGGGGCCGCGATTAAGAGAAAAGAAGACATGCATAAAATGGCCGAGGCCAACAGAGCCTTTGCTCATTACCGCTGGTAAAAAGCCGTTGGCTGGTATTCGCTGGTGATTCTTTCTCCATCACAGGGAAGCTACCTGTCGCAGCGAGTCGCCGCGGTGGGTGACGGGAGGGGTAAGCTCTAGGAAAACTCTTCTGGTTTTCCCGTGGCAACACGGGATCAGATGTAGCGTGAGTGGCCGGGCCGCATACCTTTGAACAGCTATCGTGGAGACAGCAATGGGCCGGGCAGTTCCCTTAGAGCAAACCCGAAATATCGGCATTATCGCCCATATAGATGCGGGTAAAACGACCACCACGGAGAGAATACTCTTCTACACAGGTCGTATTCATCGTATGGGCGAGGTAGATGATGGCAACACCGTGACCGATTGGATGGAACAGGAGCGGGAACGAGGTATTACCATCACTGCGGCGGCTATCACCTGCTTCTGGAGGGATCACCAGATTAACATTATTGACACGCCAGGCCATATTGACTTCACGGCAGAAGTCCAGCGAAGTTTGCGCGTTCTAGATGGCGGCGTGGTGGTGTTCGATGCGGTGGCAGGGGTTCAACCCCAGTCGGAGACGGTGTGGCGTCAGGCGGATCGTTTCCACGTGCCCCGCATTTGTTTTGTCAATAAAATGGATCGCCCCGGTGCTGACCTCTGGCGTACCGTTGGTATGATCCGCGCACGCCTGAGCGCGAATCCGGCGGTCTTGCAGGTGTCCATCGGGAGGGAAGCCTCTTTCCGTGGCTTTCTGGATTTGATCACGCAGCGGTCTATCATATACACCGATGAGCTTGGACAATCCTGGGATGAAACAGACATTCCTCCTGCACTGCAAGACCAGGTAGCGAAATATCGCGATTTGCTGGTCGAGCAAATTGCCGAAACAGATGATACCTTAACAGAGAAATACCTGACAGGAGAAGCCATAACGCCGGAGGAGCTACGTGCGGGCCTGCGGCAAGCGACATTAACGGGCAAGTTGGTGCCAGTGCTTTGCGGCACCGCGCTCCACAACAAAGGGGTGCAAGCCGTTCTCGATGCTATTGTGGACTACCTTCCCTCGCCTCTGGATGTGCCACCGGTTGTAGGGTTTCATCCAAACACGAACAAGCAAGAGATGAGGAAATCCGGCGAGAGCGAGCCTCTATCGGCCTTGTGCTTCAAGATTCAGAATGATCCCTTTGTTGGTCGCTTATCTTACGTGCGAATCTATTCCGGCGAACTGGGCACCAGTAAAACCGTCTTGAATTCCACGCGGGATCGCAAGGAGCGTGCAATGCGCATTCTGCGGATGCACGCCAATCGGCGCGAAGATATCGAGAGCCTCGCCGCCGGTGATATTGGAGCTGTGGTAGGGTTTAAGTACACCTTCACAGGCGATACTCTCTGTACTCCTGGCGCTCCTATTGTCCTCGAGTCGATCGCTTTCCCGGAGCCAGTCATCTCTGTGGTAATAGAGCCACGAACGCAGGCGGATCAGGAAAAACTGAACGATGCCCTGCAACGCCTAGCGGACGAGGATCCCACCTTCCGGGTACGCACAGACGAGGATACAGGGCAAACAGTGATCTGGGGGATGGGAGAGCTTCACTTGGAGATCCTGGTGGATCGTATGCTTCGCGAGTTCCGGGTGCAGGCCAATGTAGGTAAACCTCAGGTCGCGTACCGTGAGACGATTACCTATGCTGCACAGGCCGAGGGCCGTTTCATGCGCCAAACAGCAGGACGAAGCCAATATGGCCACGTCTGGCTGGAGCTGGCGCCTTTACCTCAACATAAAGGTTTCGTATTTGAGAATACGATTCGAGACGGCAGCATCCCGGCGCAGTTTGTGCCCGCTATAGAGCAGGGAGTCCGCGACTCGATGGAAAGCGGCATTCTGGCAGGGTATCCGCTCGCAGGCATCAGGGTTCGATTGGTAGGAGGTTCTTACAACGAGGAGGAGTCAACAGAGGTAGCTTATCGGATCGCCGCCACTACCGCCTTTCGCAATGCTCTTCAGGAAGCAGGGCCGGTTCTCTTGGAGCCTGTGATGGGTGCTGAGGTGGTAGTCCCAGGGGATTCCACAGGTGACGTGATCGGCGATCTCAATGCGCGGCGTGCTGAGGTAAAATCCGTGATGCCGCGCGGAGATATGCAGGTGATCAATTGCATAGCACCTCTGGGACAGATGTTTGGGTATGCCACGGATTTGAGGTCTTTGACCCAAGGGAGGGGAACGTTTACGATGGAGTTCTCTCATTACGCCGAATTGCCACAGGAAATCGCGGAACGGATCTTGGGAGGGCCGATACCCAGCACATAGAGAGTAATCTCTGTCAGTATGTCGCCCTGAGAGGCCGTCTTTTTGGCCTCGAAGGGTCTCAAAGGCGAGCAAAGAGATGCTTTGCTCTGAATAACAAGACATCGGACTTTGCGCAGCCCTGCAACTCCGGGCCCGATTTGCGCAAGTTTGATTTTTGTATATAATAATGAAGTTTTTGTGTTTCGCCCTTCGGGGCGCGGAATTATCTACCTTGATCGAGGTTAGGGGGGAAAGGAGACTTGCAATGGCCAAGGAGAAGTTTGTACGTGACAAGCCGCATGTGAACGTGGGGACGATCG
>CAYPON010000251.1:0-5247 GCA_964412315.1 uncultured Anaerolineae bacterium
CTGGTTCCCGGCGCTAGCCTGGCAGCGTCGCCCCTCACTTCAGCGGCGCTCAAGAAGGAGGCGGAAACAGCCCATCTCCTGGTCAATACCACGACCGTGGGCATGTGGCCGGAGACGCAGCATTCCCCCTGGCCGGATGAACTGGCTTTTCCTCCCCACCTGACCCTGTTCGATCTCATCTATAATCCGCTGCGCACGCGGTTGATCGCTCAGGCAGAGGCCGCAGGAGCGCGGACGATAGGCGGGCTTAAGATGCTGGTCTACCAGGGGGCTTTCTCTTTCCAGTGGTGGTTTGGGGTCATGCCACCGGTGGATATCATGTATCAGGTTTGCTGGCAGGAACTATCCAGGAGGTGAGCACATGATCCGATTCCTGACGGCAGGGGAATCACACGGGCCTTGCCTGACAGCTATCGTGGAGGGGATGCCCGCGGGCCTGGCCTTGAGCGAGGAGGCCATCAACAGCGAATTAAGGCGGCGTCAGAAGGGCTATGGCCGCGGCGGGCGGATGCAGATCGAGCAGGATCAGATTGAGATCCTGAGTGGCGTCATCCACGGGCGGACGACGGGAGCGCCTATTGCCTTGCGCATCGAAAACCGCGACTGGGCCAATTGGAAAGAGCGCAACTGGCCGCCTCTCACCGTCCCTCGCCCTGGCCATGCCGACCTGGCGGGCGCGTCGAAATATGGGTTAAAAGATGTACGCCCCATCCTGGAACGGGCCAGCGCGAGAGAGACAGCGGCGCGAGTGGCCGTGGGAGCCGTCGCCAAGGCGCTTTTGGCTGAGTTCGCCATCCACGTGGGAAGTTACGTCGCTGAGATTGGCGGGATCGAAGCCCATATCCCAGACCTGTCAGGTCTACAGGAGCTTGTAGCCAAAGCAGAAGCCTCGGACCTCCACTGCCCCGATGCAGAGGCGGCGGAGGCGATGCGGCGGCACATTGATGAGGTGCGACAGGCGGGCGATAGCCTGGGAGGGGTCTTTGTCGTCGTCGCCGAGGGAGTGCCGCCTGGCCTGGGCAGCCACGCGCATTGGGATAGACGGCTGGATGCGCGGCTGGCGGCTGCCGTGATGAGCATTCCGGCAGTAAAAGGTGTGGAGATCGGGCCAGCCTTTGCCAATGCCCGGCGATTGGGCACGCAGGTGCACGACGAGATTTTCGCCTCCGAAGATGGACGCGGTTGGGTGCGAAAGACCAACCGGGCAGGAGGGATCGAAGGGGGGATTTCCAACGGCCAGCCGATCATTGTGCGGGCGGCGATGAAACCGATCCCCACAACAGTCACCCCTTTGCGATCCGTTGATCTAGCGACGGGGGAGTCGGCGGCCACGCAATACCAGCGCTCCGATGTTTGCGCCGTGCCCGCCGCCAGCATCGTGGGGGAGGCCATGGTCGCCTGGGTGCTGGCGGAGGCCCTGGTGGAAAAGGTCGGGGGGGATTCCCTGGCCGAAATGTTGGCTCATTGCGCCAAGACCTGACGAGTCTCCGAGACCCGTCAGGTCTCAGCAAATAGCGACGAGGGCACAGATGGAAAACAGTTGTCATAACATCGTCATCACCGGCTTCATGGGCACCGGCAAAACCTCTGTGGGCAAGGAGGTCGCCCGGCTGCTCGGTTGGGATTTTCTGGACATGGACGCCATCATCGAACAGCGCGCGGGGAAAACCATCGCCGAAATCTTCGCTCAAGACGGAGAGTCGGCCTTCCGGCAGATGGAAACTGCGCTTTGCCGGGAACTGGCGGAGCGACCGCATGTCGTCATCGCCACGGGCGGCGGCGCGCTGGTGCCGGAGGCGAACCGGGAAACGATGGCAGGCCACGGCCTGGTCATCTGCCTGACGTGCAGTCTGGATGAGATTTGGCGGCGGCTGCAAATGGTCACAGACCGGCCCATGCTTTTTACAGAGGATCGGCACGCACAGATCGAGAGCCTGCTGGCACAGCGCACCCCCGCCTATAACCGTATCCCCCACCACATTGACACGACCGCCCGCCCGGTGAAAGAAGTGGCCTGGCAGATACTGGAACTGTGGCAAGCAGCCCAACCCAACAGCGTCAAGGTGTGTTCCAACTTGAGAGAAACCCGTTTTCTGGCAGAAAACGGGTTCCTGGTCCGGAACCAGACGGCCATTCCTGTGCATACACCAACGGGAGATTATATCATCCACCTGGGTCGAGGATTGCGGACTCAGATGGGACAGCTCTTGCGCCAAGCGAATCTGGCCGGGAAGATTGGCTTAGTGAGCAATTCGACCGTCGGCCCGCTTCATGCAGAGGCTGTAGAAACTGCATTGCGCGAGGCGGGCTTCGAGGTAGCCCGTTGCTTCGTCCCCGATGGCGAGGTGTATAAAACTCTGGACACGGTGCGAATGCTATACGACTCGTTTATCGAAGCGGGGCTGGATCGGGACAGCGTTATCGTCGCGCTGGGCGGCGGCGTGATCGGTGATATGGCCGGTTTTGCGGCGGCGACCTACCTGCGCGGCGTATCCTTTGTGCAGATGCCCACCTCCTTGCTGGCGATGGTGGATTCCAGCGTCGGCGGCAAGGTGGCCGTGGATCATCCGCGCGGCAAAAACCTCATCGGCGCCTTCAAACAGCCCGCGCTGGTGATCGCCGATCTCGACTTTTTGGATACGCTGCCGCCAGCCGAGTACCGCTCAGGGTTGGCCGAGGTCATCAAGGCAGGGATCATCGCTTCGCCTCCCCTATTCGAGTATTTGGAACGCGGCGAGTGTGGAGCCTCGTCCTGGCCCATCGCCGAGGCCATTCGCGTCAAGGTGACTGTCGTGGAAGAGGATCCCTATGAACGAGGGCGGCGCGCCGTCCTCAACCTCGGCCATACCTTCGCCCATGCCATCGAATTGCTTGGCGACTTCCGGATGCGACATGGCGAGGCGGTGAGCATTGGCTTAGTGGCGGCTGCACGCACAGCGGAGGCTGTTGGCCTGGCCAGGGAGCAGCTCTCCCCCCGTATCACCGCTTGCCTGCGGCGGCCTGGCCTGCCAACCACACTGCCCGGATACGCGCCTGAGGCGATCTGGGAAGCCATGGGCGGCGACAAAAAACGGCGCGGGGGCAAGCTGCGCTTTGTGTTGCCCCGCGCCATTGGCGATGTCGTTGTGACCGATGAGGTACCCCGTGAGGCTGTGCTTCCCGTTCTGGATTCCATGCGTGCCACGTGTGAGGAGGACAGCCGATGAGCAAGATCCTGGTCATCCACGGCCCCAACCTCAATCTGCTGGGGCAGCGGGAGCCGCAAATCTATGGCACGATGACCCTGGACGAGATCAATAACCGTCTGCGGGAATACGCGGTGTCAAAAGGGGCGGAGCTAGAGATCATGCAGTCCAACCATGAGGGAGAGATCATAGACGCCCTCCAACGCGCACGTTCCTGGGCCGATGGCATCGTTATCAATGCCGGCGCGTACACGCATTATAGCTATGCCATCCGCGATGCCATCGCTGCCGTCGGCGTGCGGACGGTGGAAGTGCACCTCTCGAACATCCACGCACGGGAGCCTTTCCGGCACACCTCGGTTATCGCCCCTGTCTGCTGGGGCCAGATCGCAGGATTTGGCTGGCGCAGCTATGTCCTCGGCCTAGCTGCCTTGCTAGAGGTCTAAACGATGTAGCTCTCCTGCGCCTTTGGAACCGCCAGGAGAGCCTGCCCGTGCACGCGCAGCAAATGAGCCTGGATGACTACCGCCTTGAGCAGACGGCCCTTGTCATCGCGGCGCAGCCATGCGGCGCGGCCGTGAAACTCGATGCCATCCCAACGGATCGTCTGTGCGCCGCTGTGGGAGAGGACGAAGCTGTCTGTGTAGCCGCCATGCCGGATGTTCAGCGCGGTAACGGTCGCTGCCTCGCTCGCCTGCACGGTCAGCGGTGTGACCACAGGTAGCGTGCCCTCGCCAGGCCGCTGCGGGTAAAGCACATCGGTCAGGATCAGAGGCAACTCGGCATCTATGGCATAGGTCACATCGTGAGACGGACACTTCTTATAGAGCGCGGTCCACCCCACCACCGGATCGGTCTTGCCGGTCTCGACGCGGAGCAGCAACCTAGGGTCGGGGAGAGGAATGATCGCCATATTCGCCAGGCCGGCGTCGGTCGTATGCACGATATTGTTCGGGGTGGTCGCATAGCTTCCGGCGTAGACCCCCTCGGCATTGAGCACGGCGATGATCGGCGCTAGATGGAAGATTTGCTCGACGTGATGCCTGCCGCTGCCAACGATCCAGTCGCTCAGGATGAAATACTCCCCTTTGACGTAAAAGATAGCGCGTTGATGCTGTAGCGATTTATCCAGGCTGGCGAGATCAGCCTCGCGGCTTCCCAACCTGCCAGATGTGCGCGTGGCGTAGCCCTCCTTGAACCAGCCCAGGGCAAAGTCGAAGCCCTCTGCCGGAATCCAGACCGTGTCCGGGTCGGGCCGCGGCTCTGGGGCGGTGAGCAGGCGGCGATTTTGACCCTTGCCGTCTATCATGACGCTATTATGGCCGCGGCTGGATCGCCAATATGGCTCGAATTCGTCCAACTTGTACTGGTAGATGCTGGGATCAATGATCAACATCCGGCCAAAGGCGTGCAACTGGAAGCTCAGCTTATCCTCGTGCTGGTGATTCGAGCCGTAGTAGCCGGCGTCGAAGACCATGTACACGCCATCCTCGCCCCACTGGTCGCGCAGGACATAATAGCCCGCGTAGGGGAAGGCGAAGGAGGTGACGTCGGGCGGTCTCCCCTCCTGCCGACGGGTGGCGATGAAACGGAAATCGGCGCGATGCGGGAAGAGTTTGCTCGCCAGGTGCGCGGCGTCCACGGCGGAAAGGATGGCGGGCGAACAGTCGTTCAGCCAGGGGAGCGTCAAATCGGGCTGAGCCATGTAAACGTACAGGTCCATCATCCGCTCGTATTCCTTCTCCAGCCTGGGCGTCAGGGTGATGCCCAACAGTTTGGAAATCTCGTACAGGATGCCGATGCCTCGCACGGGGAAGCTGTGATAAGCTGTGGAGCCTTCCGCCTGAAAGCCATCGGGCAGGAAGCATTCGCGGTTGATCCAATCCAGCCGGCGCAGCGCGCACTGGATAAAGCGCTGCGATTCCTTGAACTCGGGGAAAAGGAGCGCGGTCACCCCCAGGCCACAGGTCTCCACCTGGAACCAGTTGTTCATCCCTCCCCCGTAGGCGAGGAGATAGCGGGCGTGTTCCAGATACGACTTGCAGAACTCAAAGAGGAAGCC
>CAYPON010000252.1:0-1473 GCA_964412315.1 uncultured Anaerolineae bacterium
CTAATGCGCGCGCCTGGAGAGCGCGTGAGCAGCAATGCTCCGTGGGTTCAAATCCCACCCTCTCCGCCTTAGTTTTTCGGCTGACCTTTCAGATCATGGAGGCCCAATGACAGAAGAACACCCTCTCGTGCAGTTAGCCAGGAAGACGATAGAGACCTATGTTCGCCAGGGGCGGAGAATAGAGCCGCCCAAGGAACTGACGCCCGAAATGCGGCAAAGAGCTGGGGCCTTTGTCTCGCTCCATAGACATGGCGAACTCAGAGGCTGTATCGGCACCATCTCCCCCACCCAGCCCAATGTCGCCCTGGAGGTGATCCAGAATGCGATCAGCGCGGCGACGCGCGACCCTCGCTTCCCGCCGGTGACCGCCAAGGAACTCGATCTGGATATCTCCGTGGATGTGCTGATGGAACCGGAGCCGGTCTCCTCCATGGCCGAACTCGATCCCAAGCGCTACGGTGTGATCGTCGAGTCGGGAAGCCGACGGGGGCTGCTGCTGCCCGACCTGGAGGGGGTGGATACCGTGGAGCAGCAGGTGGATATCGCGCGACGCAAAGCGTGGATCGGGCCTCGCGAACCGGTGACATTGTACCGCTTTGAAGTCGTCCGGTATGGACACCACTGATTCGGCGATTCGCCTGTTGTTGTGGATAACGCGATCATCCAACTGCTGAAGGAAAATCTGGCCGAGCGTACCCGGCTCCAGGTGGAATATGGCGAGTTCCGCTCCGGCGAACGGGTGCGGGGGTTCGAAGGCTCTTTCAGGGGCTTTGAGGCTGTTTTTGACAAAAGATTATCCATAGAGGGTAGTATGAAAGCGTATGAGTTCCCGACCAAAGTCACATCTGATGGAAAGCTCGAACTGCCTGATGCTCTGCTGAGATTGCTGCCAACCGATCAGACGATCCGGGTTATCGTCCTTGTTAGTGAAGCGGCGAGTACAGAGGAAGCCCTCTGGTCTCGCCTGACAGCGGAGCAGTTTTTCGCAGGTTACAGTGAGACAGATGCTATTTACGATAGGATCTAAATGATGCAAGACTATCACCCTGGAGACATCGTTCTGGTGTCGTTTCCTTTCGTCGATGTTGAGCTTGTAGATTGGCAAAAGGTAGGACTGTTGCTTCCATCAGTGGTTCGGGTACACAAGTTGGCAACATTGGAGAAGCGTCTGGTAGAGCGCGAGTTGGGGAAACTAACAGACAGCGATTGGATGCAAGTGCGTGCCAAGATACAGCAACTTTGGAGCTTGATTTGATGCGGCGGAAGAAGCTGGCAGACATCCTGATCGTAGCCGGGGTGGTCACACTCGTATTGGCCGGGGTATCTTTCGCTTATCAGCGGCAAGGCCCCGCTGTCCAGTATGCGTATCCCGACGACTTCCCCCGAGCTCCGATATTGTTATCTCCCATACCGATCCAGCCATTGTCGGGAGCACCAATGCCGGTGCTCCCCACCCCCTCCTCAACTGTCCCA
>CAYPON010000252.1:1573-5202 GCA_964412315.1 uncultured Anaerolineae bacterium
GTTACCTGGCAAGCTGTGGAAACGGGCGACGGCGTCATCGGCATCTGGGACACTACCGACAAGGGGGTGGGTCATCACATGAACAGCGCCCAGCCGGGTGAGCCAGGCAACGTAGTTCTCTCCGGGCATAGCCGCGAGAAAGGAGTCTTCGCACGGCTGGCGGAACTGGTTCCTGGCGACGAGGTCCTGGTATACACGGCGGAGGATCGTGTCTATCGCTATATCGTGAGCGAATCGGTCACGGTTCCGGAGACAGGCGTCTCTCTGGAACAAAGGCGGGCCAATGCCCGTTATCTAGAACCTACTGCTGACGCAAGATTGACGTTGATCACCTGCTGGCCTGTTTGGGCCTACACCCACCGGCTGATCATCATCGCTAGGCTGGCGGGTTCCTGAGGTGAAACGGTTATGTTCGCGTTGTAGCACATTCGTAGTAGCGACTTTAGTCGTCCCTGGCAGAACGAGACGATTGAAGTCGTTGCTACAAGACCGCCAGATGGGGCTGAACGGAGTGCTAGCGGCTGGTGTGATCATACTGAGCCTGTTCGCTTGTCAGCCAGCCCCCATGGCACCTCCGCTGGGCCGTTTCGGAGTCTGCGCCGAGTGGGTTCCAGACCTGCAGGCGCAATTGGACAAATTGGGAAATGTCTGGTATTATGATTATAGTTACAAATCGCCCGCTATCGCTGGCCATCCACGGCTGTTCATGGTGCGGGAGGAGCCTTTCGACAAAGAACTGGAGAAGGTGATGCGCTCCCATCCTGGCGCCTGGTGGGCCACGGGTAACGAGCCGAATGATCCGCACCAGGACTCCCGGTCGCCAGCCGAGTATGCCAGGTTCTTTCACAATTTCACCCGTTTCGCCAAAAGGGCCGACCCAAAATGCAAAATCATCCCCGGCGGCATAGCGAACGCCGATTGGCGTTGGGCGCGCGCCTTCCGTGAGGAATATCGCCGCCTGTACAAGAGGTATCCGGCAGTAGACGGCTGGAACATCCATAACTACTTGTTAGACCCTGGGCTGGACCCCTATGATGTAGCCGAGTTCAAGCGTCGTATCCTGGCCTTCCGCCATTGGATGATGGAGATTGGAGAGGGAGACAAGCCCCTTTTCCTGACGGAGTTCGGGGTTTTGTATGGGGCAGGGTGCTGCCAAAGGCCAGTTGACCCGCCTGAGAAGACTATCCAGTTCATGCGCGAGGCGGTCACCTGGCTGGCTGAGACCAATTACGTCCAGCATTGGGCGTGGTTTATCCTGAACAATGCAGGCGACTTTAATGGTGGTTTGTACGATGCCGAGGGGAGGCTATCGCCCTATGGCGAGGCCTACCGTGAGCTGAAAGCTTTGCTCGACAAGTCGTCATGATCTCTGAAGATGTCAACAATCCTTGGACTTGCCCCAGGAAGGAGAGTGGGCATGGCGATTCGCCTGGTCATGCTCGCTCGAAAGAGGGACAACATGGCTTCCTTTCACATACCTCATACGAAGGATCTGCCAGAACTGGCGCGGCTGATTGTGCTTCCAGTCATTATCGTCATAACATCGGTGATCCTGCTCGCTATTTCCCAGGGATTTGCGGCTTGGGGAAAACTCCCACCAGCCTCGGCGGCAGAGATGGCGTCTCCCACCCCGACCCCCATCCCGCCACCTCGTGTGCGCGTCGTTATGGGCATTGTGGATCCGCTTGGTGGCCAGGTCTCCATAGGGAGCAACGTTACTTTCCGGGTGACGATCCAGAATGTTGGCCTGGTGTCCATCGCCTTTCTGTGGCTCTTGGATCAATATCCTCCTGATTGCTTGGCCTATGTCACATCAATGCCACCGGCGCTGGACGATGGCAACGGGCATATTACCTGGCCCGATTTCAGGATTCCCTCGGGCATCCTTCAGCCAGGTGGCAGCCTTTCCGTCTCCGTCACTTTCCGTGTGGTTGCAGAATGTCCTAATATGGTCAACTACGTCCTCGTCAGCGGTTTGACCAGCTATAACCAGCGCGTGCCGCCAGCCTACGACGGAGCGCCTGTCAGAGTGGTCCCGCCGATCCTATACTGCAAATGCCCCTGGCCGGACTATGCTCCTACAGGAATGCCCGATTTCAGCCAGAAGCAAGAGGAGGCACAAAACCCCAGAACGAATGCCTGGTCTTATTCTGGGCCGGCTGCCGTGGCCAACGCGCTTTGGGAGTATGATTCGGAATTCGAGGCCAACACGGTTCCGCCGCCTCGCATCGCGGACAACTATCCCCTGGTGCAATCCTATAACGCGGCATGGGATGACCATGACCTGAGGAATGTGCTGCCGCTCATCCAGGAACTAGCTTTTCGCATGGATACCGACGGCCAGCGGACAGGCGACAGGCATGATGGCACCGACATCTGGGATATGTGCGAGGGGGCGAGAAGTTACATCGCCGAGAAGGGTCTGGGAGCCAACTATACAGTCACGGTCGTGGACTCGCCAACTTTCGAGTGGGTCAACAACGCGGTGCGGCACGGGGATGATGTGGTGCTCCTTCTCGGTTTCTGGGAGGCACAGCAGGGCGGGTGGAGAAGGTTAGGGGGACATTACGCGACTGTCTCTTGTGTCACATTCCCCGGCGATCCTGCCTCGATCCTGGAGATCAGCGACCCGTACTGGGATCGAGCGGAATATGGCTGGCCGGGGCGGAGCGTTCCCGCCCAGCCTCACAATCATCCCTCGCTTCCACCTGACACTATACATAACGATGCGGCGTATCTATCCTGGGATCTTTTCAATGTGGCTCCGCTCTCCCTTCCCAAAGGAATGTGGGGACCTCAGAACTATATCACGTTGCCCAATACGATCAACAATTTCTGGGGGCAGAACTTCACCGAGGAGACGGAACGGTATCGTGCCCCCCGTTATACATCAGGTGACATCGTTACGGTAGCAGAGTATGCACTGAGCATTCGCGCCCTGGTTGACTTGCCCCCCTGCCCACGACCATCTCCTGCACCTACGCCTACCCCTACGCCGACTCCTCCCGCGAACGTTAGGATGATCACTTTGCAGCAGGGCCGGGATGGTTACGCCGGGGTGCAGGATACCTACCTGAACTCCTGGTATCCAACTCTGAGCTACGGCCGTGCGAGTCTGTTGCAAATCCGCTCTGGCGATCTCATGGCGCCTCTACTCAGGTTCGATCTGAGTTCGATTCCTCGCCAGGCGACAGTTGTCGAGGCTATCCTGACCCTATATGCCGTCTCCGGTGGCTATTACGAGGAGGATGTGAGTGTCTTTGAGGTATACACCCCCTGGATTGCGGACCAGGCTACCTGGCGGGAGGCATGGCAGGGGGTGCCGTGGGCTGAGGTGGGATGCAACGGCGTAGGCCTGGACCGCTCCGGCGATGCCAACGATACAGCCGTGGCCATTGCCTCCACACCACTCGAGTTCCATATTACAGAGCTTGTGCAAAAGTGGGTAGCGAATCCTGCTGCCAATTTCGGTGTTGTGCTTAAGGGATCGCTTGACATCTCGGTGCAACACAACCTGGCTTCTTCGGAATACTGGAATGTCTCGCAACGACCCAAGCTGGTCGTCAGATACTGGGTGGCTCCTTGACGCGCTGAACATCTCTGGCCGATTTGACTTTTGAGGGCTTTTG
>CAYPON010000253.1:0-5201 GCA_964412315.1 uncultured Anaerolineae bacterium
GTCTTGCCACCTGGCCCGATGAGCGCCCCGATTTTCTCAGGGTTGATCTTGAGAACGGTCACACGTGGTGCGTAAGGCGATAAATCGGGCCGCGGCTTGGAGATCGTCTCCCGCATCTTCTCAAGGATAAAGAGACGTCCCTGCCGGGCCTGTTCGAGCGACGCCTTCAGGATCTCTTGGTTCAGGCCAGCGATCTTGATGTCCATCTGCAGGGCGGTGATCCCTTTCGCTGTACCTGTGACCTTGAAGTCCATATCGCCCAAGGCGTCTTCGATGCCCTGGATGTCTGTGAGCACAGCGTGACGGTCGCCTTCTTTGACCAATCCCATAGCTACCCCGGCAACAGGTGCCTTGATCGGCACACCGGCATCCAGCAAGGCCAGCGTGCTGGCACAGGTGCTCGCCATAGAGGTGGAGCCATTGGACGACAACACTTCCGACACCAGGCGAATCGTATAGGGGAAACCCTCCTGGTCGGGGATCACAGGCGCTAGAGCGCGCTCCGCCAGCACGCCATGTCCAATCTCGCGACGCCCTGGCCCGCGCAACGGCTTTGTCTCGCCGGTGGAATAGGGTGGAAAGTTGTAATGGTGCAGATAGCGTTTGGTCCCCTCTTCCTCCAATCCTTCCAGCGATTGCTCATCGCCGACAGTGCCCAACGTGGCCAGGGTGAGAACCTGAGTCTCGCCTCGCGTGAATAGCCCTGATCCGTGGGTGCGTGGCAAAAGCCCCACTTCGCAGGTGATCGGTCGGATAACGTCGAAACCGCGACCATCGGGCCGAATGCCCTGTTCCAGAATCCGCCGTCGCACCTCAGCCTTCAGAGCCTTCTCGAAAGCATTGTTGATATCCAATGCTTGGTAGGTCTCACCGAACTTGGTCAATAGCTCCTCTCGAAGAGCATCGAGAGCCTTGTTTCTCTCCTCTTTGGTGGCGGGACTCTCAAGGATCTGAACTAGACGTCCGCCCAGGTGGGTATTGACAGCCTCGATCACCTCGCCAGGTAGCTCGTAGATTGGAAAGCTCGTTTTTGGCTTTCCTATCTGCTCGCGCATTTCCTCCTGCATACGGATGACATCCTGATACGCACGGTGCCCGAGCGCGATCGCTTCCAGTATGACTTCCTCAGATACTTCGTTGGCGCCTGCCTCGACCATGATCACGGCTTCCCTGGTTCCAGCTAGCCGAAGATCAAGCGAACTCCTTCCCATCTGCGGAACGGAGGGATTCACGACGAGTTCACCGTCAATGTAACCGATGCGCACAGCGCCTACTGGCCCATTGCAGGGTATATCGGAGACCGTTAAAGCTGCCGAAGCGCCGATGATCGCCAGGATATCCAAGGGATGCTCCTGGTCTACGGAAAGCGCCGTGATGATCACCTGCACGTCATTACGCAGGCCCTTGGGGAAAAGGGGGCGTAGGGGACGATCTACCAAACGGCAGAGGAGGGTCGCTGCCTCGGTGGGCCTGCCCTCCCTTTTGAAGAAGCCACCGGGGATCCTGCCCGCGGCGTATTGCCGCTCTTCATAGTCAACAGTGAGAGGGAGGAAATCGGTTCCCTCTCGTACTTCCTTCGATACGGTCGCCGTCACCAGAACAACGGTGTCACCAGAGCGGACTGTCACCGCGCCGCCAGCCTGCAAGGCCAGCTTGCCAGTCTCAACAGTCACCGCGCTCTGGCCCAGAGTTGCGGAAAATGTGTGTGTCATATTATTCTTTTGTCCTTCCCTCATTTGTCTAGAGGTCAGGGACGGCGGCCAGGGACTGGAGACTGGATCCTATCCAACTCGCATTTCGCTGAACTGTGCCCTATAGGATACACTCTCCAATTCCTGTAACCGCAGCCCGGACCTCGCCAAAGATTCCTCCCTATTATACAGCTAAACGAGTAGATAGTCCTAACTTTCGAACCACCTACTCGCCCGCTTGTTTGCCTATCTTATATGGACCAGCCCTATTTGCGTAAGCCAAGGCGCGTCAGGATCTCTCGGTAACGGTTCACATCTTTCTGGCTGAGATAAGTGAGGTGTCTACGGCGTTGTCCCACCAACTTGAGCAGACCGCGCCGCGAATGCTCGTCATTCTTGTGGGCCTTCAGATGCTCTGTAAGATCACTGATACGCTGAGTCAATAATGCGATTTGTACTTCTGGGGAACCGGTATCTTTTGGATGGATGTGATATTCCTGAATGATGGTATCCTTCCGCTCTTTACTTAGAGGCATACCTCACCTCCTTCCGCGCCAAGCGTGTCTTATGCCTCTCATGGCAACGAAATTATACCACGATTCCGCTTCAGCAGCAAATCGCGCCAAGGAACGGGAAAGATCATCATATAGGCCGGTTCTGCTGTGGGAACAGAGCTGTCATTGGATTCGAGGAAAGGATGCTTGTCTATCATCCGTTCAATCCGTTAGCAGTTTCTTACCCGCGAACGCAAACATGCTCTGTGGAATCTCCGCACGGAGAGATACAGTACCGGCCCGCGCACGGGTTTGACACAGTTGCCGAGATGCGGTATAGTTAGCTATAGCTTTGTTTCCCCTCTGACACAACAAACCCTTTGGGGGAGGCTGGTGGTGAAAAGGCATAAATTGATGATCCCTGGGCCTGTGGACGTCCCCGATGAAGTGCTCGAGATGATGGCCACGCCTTGTATGCCTCATTACGGAAGAGATTGGCTTCAGATTTACGATGAAACGATTGACTATCTGAAGCGGGTCTTTCAGACCAGGAACGACCTGTTCATCATACCGGGGCCGGGTAGTGCAACGCTGGAGGCGGCGGTCAGCAGTCTTCTGGTTAAGGGAGAAAAGGCCCTCATGTTGGTCAATGGCTTCTTCGGCCAGCGGTTCGGCGTGATCGCCCGCGCCTGTGGCATCGAAACTCGGTTGGTGGAGGTGCCCTGGGGGGAGCCGATACTTCCGGGGCAGGTGCAACAGGCTCTGGATGCCGCCCCCGAGATCAAGGCTGTGGTGGTCGTGCATCATGAGACCTCAACCGGTGTTCTGAATCCATTGCAGGAGATTGTCAAAGTCACTCATGCGCACGGATTGCCGATCATCGTGGACGCCATATCTACCATCGGCGGCATTCCCTTGCCTGTTGATGAGTGGGAGATCGAATGCTGCATCACCGTGGCTAACAAGTGCCTGGAGACGCCGCCAGGTCTGGGGATGGTCTCCGTCAGCGAGCGTGCCTGGCAGATCATCACATCTAAGGCTGAGTCGCGGTGTGGGTGGTATCTCAACCTGAACGTCTGGCGAAGCTATGCCCGAGAGTGGGACTGGCACCCCTATCCGGCAACGGTTCCCACGAACATCATCGTGGCCCTGCACAAGAGCCTGGAACGCCTGATGGAGGAGGGACTGGAGGGGCGATATGCTCGTTATATCGCCGCGTCCCAGATGGTGCGCGCTGGTTTGCGCGAGATGGGTTTCGAGTTTCTGGTATCCGATGCCTACGCCTGTCCCCTGGTCACGGTGTTCAAGGGTAAGCCTGATCTGCCGGCCAACGAACTGGCCCAGTTCCTGCGCGAGGAACATGGCATCCTCGTAGCCGGCGGCATCGGCCCCCTGCAGGGCAAGATCGTGCGCGTCGGACACATGGGCAAGGCCGCCTCAGAAAGCTACAGCCAGGCCTTTCTGGCCGCTGTACGCCAGTTCGTGGAGCGCAAGTCCGCCCGACGTTAAGTTGAAAGGCGGGAGAAATGTCACTTCAAGTCGGCATCGTGGGCTTGCCGAACGTGGGCAAGTCAACGTTGTTCAATGCTTTGACCAACGCTGGGGCACTGGTAGCTAGCTATCCTTTCACCACTATCGAGCCGAACATTGGCGTGGTGCCGGTGCCCGATCCCCGCCTGCAAGCCATCGCTGACATCATCAAGCCGGAAGAAGCGGTGCCAACCACCTTGCGCGTGGTGGACATCGCGGGCCTGGTGAAAGGGGCAAGCAAGGGGGAAGGCCTCGGCAACCAGTTCCTGGGACACATCCGCAATGTGGATGCGGTGGCGATGGTTGTTCGCTGCTTTACCGATCCAGAGGTTCCACATGTCACCCCAGAGCTTGACCCGCTCGGAGATGTGGAAACGGTTGAGGTGGAGCTAGCCCTGGCGGACTTGGCAGTGGTCGAGCGTCACTTGGAGAGAGTCCGCGGCCAGGTGAAAGCTAGTCCGCGCGAATATGCGGCCGAACTCGCTTCGCTGGAGCATATGCAGCAGCGACTGGCCGCTGGGGAGCGATTGCGCGGCCCGCACGTTCCGCCTGAAGAAGCAGAGATAGCCCGGCAGTTGCAGCTCTTGACCGCCAAGCCCCTGCTATACGTGGCCAATGTAGGCGAAAGCGATTTGCCGCAAGGCGGTGCGCACGCCAGGCGTCTGGCCGAGTTGGCCAGCAAAGAGGGCGCAGAGGTCGTGGTGACCTGCGCCAAGTTGGAGGCGGAATTGGCCGAGACCCTGACCGTGGAGGAAGCCACGGCCTACTTGCGAGAGTTAGGGCTGGAGAGTTCAGGGCTGGGACGACTGATCCGGGCAGGATATCGGCTGTTGGATTTGATCACTTTTTTTACCACGACAGGGGGCAAGATCGTGCGCGCCTGGACATTGCAGCGCGGCGAGACAGCCTTGGAGGCAGCGGGCAAGATCCATTCCGATATGCAGCGGGGCTTTATCCGTGCCGAAGTGATGCACTACGAGGATTTGATGCGGTCTGGGTCCACCACTGCGGCACGTGAGCAGGGGTTGATTCGCACTGAGGGTCGGGATTATGTCGTGCAAGATGGAGATATCCTCCACATTCGCTTCAACGTCTGATCCATTGACAGGGTGAGATTGGCCTACCTGCATCTCCTGTAATCTTTGCCCTCTTACAGGAGTGGAGGGCCAACGTCTCTGTTTGAGGAGGTAACTATGCCAAGCATCGCCATGCTCGATATCTTGATTGTGCTTTTGGTGGTAGCAGGCACCCTGAACGGCCTCCGCATCGGTGCCGTGCGCCAACTGGCCAGCCTGATTATCCTGTACATCAGCGTGGTCCTCAGCACGCGATTCTATCGCCTGTTGCTCCCCTATGTCAATAGGCTTCTTGAAGGAGCATCCAGCGTGATCGTGGAGGCGGTGGTATTCGTGGTCGTCTTGGGGCTGTTGTACTTGCTCTTGAGCATCCTGATCTTCTCGTCCAGGTACTCCTTCTCCTTCTGTAT
>CAYPON010000254.1:0-769 GCA_964412315.1 uncultured Anaerolineae bacterium
GAAGGAGGCCCTCCTCCAAATCCTGGTAGCGCACCTCACCACGAGATAGATCAATGCGCGCCATCCGATTGTGATATCCGAAAGTCATCTCTCATCCTCATTTGGGACCTTCCCGAAAGCTTTTGAAGCTCTTCGGGAAGGTATATTTGTCTATCCGCCCGCGGTGGGCGGCAAAAGCTCGATGGTCGCGTCCGGCGCGACAATATCCTCCGGGCGCAGAAATCTTCCCTCACTGTAAATTAGCACCTGGCTCTGCAAACGGCCCGCATCCTGCAAAGGTAATCGGGAGAATGCCGGCCATTCCTTCGCCAGCCGCGCCAAAAGATCGGCGAGCCTGATCCCCTCATTTATGTCAACTTGCACTTCTTTGGCTCCGGCCAGCCAGGGCTGATAAGGGCGCGAAGCCTTGACCGTAATCATGTCACCTAGTTTGCCTAATCAAAGACGATCACGTTGCGCAGCGTCTCCCCTGTTTCCATGGCCACGATGGCCTCGTTAATCTTCTCCAGGGGATAGCGCGCCGTGATCAATTCGTCCAATTTGAGCCGCCCATGCTTGTACAGTTCCACCAGGCGCGGCACCTCCACGCTCAGCCGCGTTGAACCCATAGAGCTACCCAGGATGCGCAGCCCGTTGTTGACACAGCGCCCCACTGGAAGCGGGACAGTCGCATCCTGACGCGGTATGCCAGCGATGACCAACGTCCCCTCTCGTCGGATCATGCGCAGCCCCTGCTCGGCTGCCGCCGTACTCCCCACCGCCACGACCT
>CAYPON010000254.1:779-5186 GCA_964412315.1 uncultured Anaerolineae bacterium
ATGTGTATAAGAGACAGCCGCACCGCGCCCCGACGTCAGCTCCCTGACGAGCGCTTCGGCATTCTCTTGCCTGGCATTGATGGCGTGCGTCGCGCCAAAAGAGCGCGCCAGCTTAGCTTTGGCGTCCAAGACGTCCATGGCGATAATAGGATGCGCCCCCGCTACCACCGCACCCTGGATGGCATTCATCCCCACGCCGCCGACCCCGATGACAACGACGCTCTCGCCGGGCCTCACTTTGGCCGTGTTAACCACCGCCCCAAAGCCGGTGATCACTCCACACGCCAGGAGGGCGGCGCAATCCAATGGCATGTCTGCAGGGACCCGCACGACCTGGGATTGGTGGACGATCACGTATTCGGCAAAGGCGGCTGTTCGAATCCCGTGATACAGCCGTTCCCCACGCTTATTGCGCAGCCGGCTCTCAGTCGGCAAGGCGAAGGTGCCCTCGCAGAAATAGGGAGAGCCGCTTGTGCAAAAGAAGCAGCGCCCACAGGATCGCAACAGCGATACGACGACGGGATCGCCTGGCTTGGCGAGCGTGACATCTGGACCAACCGCCTCCACAACGCCTGCCGCCTCATGGCCCGCCACCACGGGGAGGTTGCCACCCCAGTCCCCGCGGACCAGGTGCACATCGCTATGGCAGATTCCTGCGGCGGCGAGGCGGACTTTCACCTCCTCGCGCTGGGGTGGATCAATGTCAACCTCTTCAACGACCAGAGGCTGGCCGAAGGCGTAACAGACAGCAGCTTTCATAGGACGCTCCTTTCAAGTCAGCGGATTAAGCAGATTAAGCGGATTAACATGAACGTAATCTGCTTGATCCGCCTAATCTGCTGATTCATCTTGTCCATCCCTGTGAACTCATCCTAATTCGTGGCGCGGACGCGCTCCCAGATCGGGGCGACGCGCTCCTTCCCCTCCGGCCCCAGGACCACCGGCGCGATGCCCGCCATCTCGCAGAAATAGTCGAGGGCGCGGACGCGGTCGCCGGTGATGCCCAGCACATGGTTGCAGGGGAAGGTGGCCAGGAACTCCTCGAAGGAGCAATTGAGCTTGGCATGGACATGCGGCCAGGTGGGGTTCGTCTGCTGGTTGATCGCCTTGCGCTGTTCGGGCGGCAGCTCCAGAGCCTCGCCCTTGACGATCACCATGTACTGCTTGTCACCCCAGAGGCCGAGCCGGGCGAAGGTCATCTTTGCTGGGCCAGCGTCGAACTCGACCGATGCGCCACCCGCCTTGAAGTAGAACTCCAGCGCGGGATGGAAGCGGATCTTCTTAAAGTTCTCCGCCGCATCGAAGCTGTAGCTGGCGTACCAGGAGGAATGGTTGCCGGAATTGCACCAATCCCAGATGCCCAACTCAGGCAGATAGAGCCGCACATCCATGAAAAGCGTGGGCAGCCCGCCGGAGATATACTTGAGGGCCTGCATGGTCAGCGCGGCGTAGGAATCGGCCTCGGTGGCGCAGACGGTCGGCTCCTTGGGGCCGTTCCAGTCATACGGGTCGTTCATGATCATCTCCGGCACGTCGCCCAGGCAGACATGCTCCGTCAACTCGCGCTGCCCTTTCAGGCCGCAAAAGTCGAATCCATTGCGTTCGTTGACCATACGCATGGCGATGTAGAGGCGGATTTGCGTCTTGAGCGTCTCCGGCGTGAGCATCTTGCCATCGTAAAGGATGCGGTCGCCCAGCATCTGGGTGAGCCACCTGAAGCCCTTCTCCACCTCTTTCTCGTCCACCTCTTTCTCCATGACCTTCAGCAGCCAGAGTTGGTCTATCTGATAGGCCGTCGTGCCGATGGATTTGATGTTGGGCACGAGGTGAAAATAGCCGGTCTCCATGCCCATGGAGTGGCCACCGTAGAGGCCACACACTTCGTTGGACATGGTGGTCAATGCCTCGGCGGCGCGAATCCAGTCAAAGACCTGGGCATGCACTTGGGGGTCGCCGATGTCGCCCACGATGCGATAGGTGCGGATGCCCGTCTGTCGCAGCGCGCCATCCGTGGCCAGAAGGCCGACATTGCCGGGAAACGCGCCGTTGTTATTGGACAGGCTCAGGATCGGCTTGTCCCGGCCCACGCTGTTGACGAAAGGCCAGACCAGGAAGGGGAAGTTCCAGACGTTGTAGCAGAGGATGATCTGCTTGCAGTTGGCACGGGCCAGCTCCTCTCCCACCTGTTGCGCTTTGCGAACCGAGGTGATGATCTCGGAGCCGACAACGACCTCCGGCGCGGTGTCGTCCTGGTTCTTCAGCCCTTTGCGGATGATGTCGGCCCACTGCTTGACCACGGCCATGTTCATGGGATTGTTCTGTCGCCATACGTGTTCCCGTTCATCGTTCAGCATGGCGATTCCGATAGGTGTGCTGCGCATAGACTTGCTCCTTTCTAATAATGGTTGTCCGCTTTCAGCCATCAGCCCTCAGCCAGAAGTACAACGTCCGCAATTCTGCGTTGTCATTCGAGCCGCACTCTGTCATTCTGAGCAGAGCGAAGAATCTCACCCTGTGGGTGTGGAGATACTCCACTTCGCTCAGCATGACTTGATCCGCCGTACAGCTCTAGCTGAAAGCCGACTGCTGATAGCTGAGAGCTTATTTTCTCGTCATCTCGCCGTAAATGCCCTTTACGACATCGAACGCCATCTTGGGGCGGCGATATTCGTCCACCAACCCCTTGTTGTTGAACCCGCGCGGGCGGCCCATAGCGCGTTCGGGCGATACGCGGCAGTCGCAGAATTGCCAGATCGCTGTCCCCACCACCTGCGGCTGCTCCTTCATCCAACGCAGGGCGATATCCAGTAGGCGTGCCTGGTATGGTTCACTCCATTTGCCATTGAACTGGTCGTGCCAGCCGAAGATCGCGCCGCCGCCGAATTCGCTAAAGATGATCGGCTTTTTGTCCCAGCCTCGCTCCTGGATACCACGCATCAGGCCATCTAACCACGATCTCATCGTGTCCAACGTGCCAAAGTACCAGCCGGGGTAGACGTTAAAGCTCATGATGTCCACCAGATCGAGGTGCAGATCGGCCAACTGCCGATGCGAGGCATAGGTCACGGGTCGCGTCGGGTCCAGTTCGCGCAACCGGCCCAGAAGGCGCTCGTAGGCGGGGCGCGTCTGCGGGGCTTCGCTCGCGCTTTCGTTCAGGATGCCCCAGATGATGACACTAGGATGATTGACCGATTGCGCCACCATTTCCTCGATGCACTGCAACTGCGCGGCGATAAAGCGCGGATCGGTGAGGTGCTCGACGGTCGCCTGCCAGGCTGTCGCCTCCTGCCAGACGAGGAGGCCCTGCTCGTCGCACAGGTCAAGGAAGCGCACGTCCTGGGGATAGTGGCTGCCGCGCACGAAATTGCCGTTGAGCATCTTGATCTGCTGAATGTCGGCCAGCATAAGCTCGGCGGGAAGGCTGTGCCCGAATTGGGGATGCGCCTCGTGGCGGTTCACACCTCGCAGAAAGATCGGCGTATCGTTGAGGAGGAGTTGCGTCCCCTCCACGCGCACGCTGCGCAGTCCGACGCGCTCGATCAGGTCATCCTCGCCCAGATACACATGCACCGTGTGCAGATGAGGCAACTCCGGCACCCAGGAGCGAGGACGGGGAACCATGACCTCTAGCTCTGTCGTGCCTGATGTCCCCTCCAGCCTGAGCATACTAAAGGCCACTGTCGTATCATCCACCTGCACGCGCAAAGCTGCGTCGGGTGGGCCATCCGGCTCGCGCCCCCAGGAGACGATCAGCTTGAGCCTGCCTGCCCGCCAGTCCAGGACGCGGATCACCACCTGATCAATCCAGACCGGCGGAAGGCGATGCAGCGACACAGGACGGATGATGCCGCCATAGGTATACCAGTCGAAATAGGGATGGTGCAGCGGGCTGGCCTGGGCGTCGAAGGAGTTGTCTACAAAGAGGACCAACTCGTGCTTCCCAGGCTTCCCCGGCGGTAGGTCGTCGTGGAAGCGGGTGAAAGCGCCCTGATGTGTGCCCAATTCCACGCCGTCAAGCAATACCCTGGCGCGGTGCGAGACACCATCGAACACCAACCGATGGCGGCATTCGTCCGTCTCGATCCAGGTGCGATAGGCGGCTGGCCCACGATAGCCGGCATGGGCAGGCAGGGCATCATAGCAGCCGGGCACCACCATCTTTTCCGCATATCGTGAAGGCTCGGCCTCCCAGCTTTCGACGAGCGCGAAATCCCATAGCCCCGCTAGATCGGTCACACGGCGCAACTTGTGGTCGGCAAACAGGCGCGGCATCTCATACCTCCTCGATAGACCTCACAGGTCTTGGAGATCTGTGAGGTCTCAATAACAGTTTAACACAATATGGAGGGGCTGTCAAAGTTGCGCCAAGAGATTTTGACCCTTGCCTGAAAGCCTGATATAATGCCA